>NZ_JAENSQ010000004.1:0-367432 GCF_016613125.1 Pseudomonas sp. MF6776 | reverse complement strand
CAAGCGCTTCGACTTCAAATGCCCCATCGAGGTGATGGGAGAGGTCATGCAAAACTCCATGGCAATGCGGCATGATGCTCCGGCTTCAATTCAATAACCGTGTTGCACTCAGCTCCTGCAACCGCCAAGGCATTCGTGCCGACTTCGCTGTTCAATGTGGCCCCTCAGACGCCGGGCTTCGGTGTTGATGAAACCATGAACCAGCTGGGCAGCGGTGAACTGAGCCCCATCACTGAAATTTTCAACATGAAGCACACCGATAACAAGGGCGCGATCAATGCCGTGCTCGACGGCACTGCTGCGCTGTATAACGGTCGCGACAGCATCCCGCTGACCGTCAAGGTCGGTGGCGTGGAACTGACCAGCGTCTCCACCGAAATCGTTAACGAAACTGATTCCGTACCTGGCGTGCAGCGGGAAATGGTCATCAAGGCTGCCACGCCAACGGCTACTCAATCGGGTAACTACTCGGGTAGCTTCGCTGTGGTATTCGAGCCTGTGTTGAAGCCGTGAAACAACTTTTTGAATAACAAAATACTTATTCAATAGTCTTGGCCCACTGGTCATCTTTGATGATCAGTGGACGCCAGCTCATCAAGTAACTCGAGTATTAAAGACCATGTTCCCGATGACGCCCATCGCGGCAGCGCTCGCACTTTTTTTATGTGCCAGTGCCTTGGCCGCGCCCACTAATAACGCTAACACGCCGCGCAGTCTGCTCGCTCAGGCCAAGGGGTTGCCGGCGGAATTCGAAGAACACTTCTTCGATGTGCCATTAGCTGTTCGGGTTGAGCGTGATCAACAATTTCTCGGTGAGGCGATGGTCGTGTTAAGCAAGGATGATCGTGTCACTCTGCTGGAATTTACCGACACCGGCGACAGCCAGATCCCTGCCAGTGAACGGGATGTATTGGGTAGTTTTTTGAAGCAGGGGGTAAGCCTGGGCGCCTGTCAGGGCAGTTGCCCCGACCAGGTACTGGCGGTGCATTACAACCTGCAGAATTCGCTGGTTTCGATCGCTACCGAAAATGCTGAGCGCGGCAGTGACGCTCTACGCTATTACGCTCTCCCCGAAAAGGGCAGCACCGGGTTGATCCTGCGTAATCAACTGAACCTCAACGGCGGTCAGGAGCAAGACCTCGGCGGTCGCTATGGCCTCGAGGCGAGCAGCAGCCTCGGCAACTGGACGCAACGCGTCAACCTGCAAGTGGCGCGCCTGGGCGGACCTGACGACAAGCTCTATCACGCGATGCACGAGCTGTACGGCCAGCGTGAATTGCAGGGCAATTTTTTACGCCTGGGCTATTTCACCCCCAGCTCCGAAGGCCTGACGCGGCAGTTGCGTTCATTTGGCGCCAGCCCCGATACGGCGGCGGGCGTGATGTTTGGCAGCTCCGACAGTCTGGCGATCAAAAATCCAACGCCCAGCGTTTATCCGATCTACGTCACGGCCAACCGCCAGGCATCGGTGGAAATCTATCGCAACGGTCTGTTGATCAACACACAAGCGGTCAGTGCCGGCCTGCAAACCCTCGACACCCGGGCGCTGCCCGGGGGCATTTACGAAGTCGAAGTGCGGCTGATCGAAGACGGTCAGATCACCTCAACCACCCAGGATCTGGTGTACAAACCCAGCAACTGGCGCAATCACGAAGAGCGCTGGCGCTACAGCCTGTTCGCCGGCCAGGAAAGCAAGCTGTTGAGCAACTGGGACGAGCAGTCTCGTGGCGACATGACGGCCGGCGCAGCGCTGAATTATCTGCTGCACCCGCGGGTGATCGTCGGTCTCTCGGCGCGGCAACTGCAGGGCAAGCAGCAGTTGGCTTCATCGATTGACTGGACGTTGGCCAATAACACCAGCCTGTACGCCAACGTTTACCAGACCGAAGACCACGGCACCGGAATGGATCTGCAAGGCATCTACAATTATGGCTCGGGCAACCTGTTCGCCACGCACAACCGCAGCTGGCTGGACACGACCAATCTTTATGAGACCTTGCCGGACGGTACGCGGGTTCGCCAACGCAACGTGTATATCGGCCAGACCGCCAACACTTCGCTGGCGATCAACCATCGACTCAACAGCAAGCAATCGCTCAATGGCCGGGTTTCCCATAGCGAGGGCAATGTCGAAGGCGTCGGTATCGATCTGGGCTGGACGCAACGCAGCCTGTTGCTCGGCAGCGATGCCAGTTGGCGTTTCTCGGTGTTCGATCGCCCCGCCAGTTTCAGCAGCGGGCAGGCGCGCAATCGCGGAGTCGATTTGAGCGTCAGCCTGGCCCTGGGCGCCAAGGGCGAACAGTGGTCGGGCAGCATCGGTACGCGCACTGCCCGCGAGGGTGGCCGCGACAACAATGCATCACTGACCTACAACAAAACTCTGCAAAACCACGTACTGCAAAACGTCTCGGTCACGGCGCTCGCTGACACCTATGGCGTCGGCGTGTCAGGCCTCGGCAGTTTTAGCACCGAGGCATTCAATGGCGATGCGTTCATTCAGCGCTCTTCATATAACGGCAATTACACCGGCGGTCTCAACCTCGACAGCACCGTGGCCGTGGGCGCAGACAAGATCGTCATGACCAGCCAGCACGCCAGTGGCGGTGCCGGGATGATCATCGACGTCGAAACCGACCTCGACGACATCGCCCTGCGCGCCGACGACCTCAGTGGCGGCAGCACAACCCTGCGTCCGGGGCGCAATTACGTGTCACTGACCGCCTACAAAAACAGCTCGGTGAGCTTCGATTTCGAAGGCAACCACGTGCCGTCCGCCAGCATTCAACCGCAGCGCGCCCGCTATCACATGAACAAAGGCGGGGTGGGGTATCGCAAGATCACCGTGAGCAGAACCCTGACCGTGCTCGGGCGTTTGCTCGATCCGCAAGGCAAGCCGCTCAAGGGCCATCACATCATCAACCACGCCAGTCGCGGTGTCAGCGAAGTGGACGGCTTCTTCTCGATGGAAATGAACGCCGGTTCACCGACCCTCGAAGTGCGCTCCGGTGAACAGTTGCTGTGCCAGTTCCGCCTCGACACGGCGAATGCGCGCAGTGAAAACGATGTGCTGATGATCGGGGATCTGCGTTGCACGCCGGATACGTTGGCCGATGCCACGCCTGCCCCGACGACGGCAGGTTGAACCCTTTCAGGAAGCGACTGATGCACATGAAAAATCAATCGAGCAGAGTGATGGGCGGGCTCTTTTCAGCCGCCGTATCGCTATGGCTTGTCGCACTACCCGCTGCTGCGGCTACGCAGGAAATCACGGCCGTGTTCAAGCCTGATCCGAATAATCCGCTGGTGAACAAATTTGTTAATACCACCCCGCAAAGCGGCGTCTGTCCGGGGCATATGCCGGCGCGCTGCGAAGCGCTGGGCATTTTCAGCATTCGAACGTGGGATATCAACTTTCGCTCAAATGGCCCGATGCCGGTGCTGCCGGTCCCGGATATACGCAAAGGCGCGATGTTCAAAGTGCCTTCGCAGTGGCGAAGCTTTGAGGTGATTTCAGACAAGGGCGAGCCCGCAACCGTCGAAATGCGCATTTCAGGGATCGGTAACCGCTTTAATATTCCCGATCCCCCAAGTGTTAATGCGTGGGGCCCCAGTGCGCCTAACTGGACGTTTCCACCTGCGCCTTGCGGGCACACCGGAATGTATGCGGCGGGTTCAACGCTTCGCCTGTGGTTCTGGATCGTGCCTGAAGGGGCGGGGGCCTGCGCCTTGACCGCACCGGTTGAGATCCCCAGCCTTAACTATGCGAACTTCGAGTACGCCTATGAACTGAGAACCCCCAATCCCTTGCGCATGGCTACAGGGCAGTACACCGGATCGCTCAGCTACACGTTGGGGCCGGGTCAGGACTTCGACTTTGGCGACATCATGATTCCCAACGATAACCTGTTGACCTTTAACTTCAATCTGGATGTGCAACACGCCCTTAAAGTCGAAGTTCCGCCAGGCGGCAATCGTGTGGAACTGTTGCCGCAGGGCGGCTGGCAGGCCTGGCTGCAGCGCAATCGCCGCCCTGAACGTCTGTTCCGCGACCAGACATTCAGTATCTCGAGTTCCAGCCGTTTCAAGATGCAGCTCGAATGCCAGTACGGCGACGGGAGCAATACGTGCCTGATCCGCGATCCGGTTTCCGGAGATGCCGTGCCGCTGAACATTGCCGTCACCCTGCCGGCCGGAATGATCGATGCCGGCGGGCAGCCAGTCAATCGACGTCCATTATTGCGCGACGGTACAGGCACCGAGCTTTTTGAGCCGGCCTATTACGTTGATCGCAAACCGGCAACGCTGCATTTCGAAGTCGGCCGTGAAGCGGTCGAGCAAATGCTTACCGGTGAGGGGAAAACCTACACCGGCGATGTCACCGTGATCTGGGATTCGCAAGTCTGAGCACCCTGTGTGCGTGTTTCGTTCATCGTTCTACATCCAGAGGCTGAAACCATGAATTATCGACTGGCGCTGCTACTCGCAGGCTGGCTACCGCTTATCTCCCACGCCGGGCCCGCGATCAATGTCGGCGTGGTCTACGACTACCTCGACGGTGACAAGAGCACCTACCTGAAGCGGGTTTTCAACAGCGGCGACGCCACGGCGTTCGTCAAGATCAACATTCTCGAAATTGTTTACGACGCCGACGGCACCGCGCGGGAAATTCCGCTGGTGAATCAGACCGAAGCCAATGCCCGTGATGGCTTGATGGCCAGCCCCGCGCGACTGATCGTCCCGGCCAATGGCATGCAGGGCAGTCGTCTGGTGTTCATGGGCGAACGGGAACAGGAACGTTATTTCCGCGTGCGATTCGTTCCGGTGGTGCCGGAAAAAGAAGATGAATTTGCGGTGGCCGAAGAGGAGCGCGATGAATACAAAAAAGGCCTGTCGGCAGGCGTCAACGTGTTGGCCGGCTACGGCACGGTGTTCTTCGTGAGGCCCAGGGAGACTCGGTTCAACAGCGTGATCAGCAACGAAGCGACCCGTTATGAAGTGCACAACAGTGGCAACAGTACGGTGGTGGTCGACGAGTTCAGAAACTGTTCGGCCAAAAAT
This sequence comes from Pseudomonas sp. MF6776, assembly GCF_016613125.1. Taxonomy (NCBI): domain Bacteria; kingdom Pseudomonadati; phylum Pseudomonadota; class Gammaproteobacteria; order Pseudomonadales; family Pseudomonadaceae; genus Pseudomonas; species Pseudomonas sp. MF6776. Next base: position 362,374 of record NZ_JAENSQ010000004.1, on the reverse strand, counting down.
GAACGCGACTGCCAACCGACCACGAAACATCACGTATTGCCAGGCCGGTCCTTCAAGTTCGATAAACAAAGCGGCCGTGAATACAACTTCATGTTGATCGAGGGCAAGTCGAGCAAACCGATCGAGGTCAAGGGCTGATGCCCGGACGTAAAAGGTGATGAAGATGTCAAACCCCACACGCGCAGCCCTTTCACTGGGGCTGCTGTTACCCATGAGCGGCATTGTGAATGCAATCACCGAACGTGAAACGTTCGAAGTCTCGGTGAGTATCCCCAGCGCGGAGTTTTATGTAATCCCCTCCGAGCCCGACTGGATTCATCAGGAGCAGGCGCTGCCGTTCAATCCGGTATCGGGGAAGTTCACCCCGCTGCGCAAGAACTTCGATGTGAAAAACATCAATGGCGGCATTACGGCGCGCATGAGTACCGAGCCCTATCTGAGTAATGGCAGGGACACGGACAACATCCCGTTGACCGTCACGTTCAACCGCAAACGCCTGAGCCTCGTTGCCGAGCCCGTAATCACTGAACTCGATGGCCAGGCAGGCCAGCGGGTGGGTCTGGAAATAGCCGCGGCGTTACCGGTGGATGCTTACCGGCCAGGCAGTTACTACGGCAGCGTGCACATGATTTTTGAAGCGCTGGCGCCTTGAACGTTCAACCGGGAAGGCATCACTGCGCTGGCCGACATCCGGGCCGTTGGTTGGGTAATTGTCAGCTGTGCGGGCGTCGTTCGGCTCAGGTCTCGCCACAAGGATCGTCAAAATGAAAAGCAGTCGCCGATTCAACGATGCTCTAAAGCGTCTGGTTGCGGGCATTACGTTATCTGCGTCACTGAGCCTGCCGGCACAGGCGCTTACGCAAAATATCGACGCGTCGTTTCGACCCGATGCGGCAAACCCGCAAATGAACAAGTTTCGCAACGACACACCCATATCCGGGGTGTGCGAGGGACATATTCCGGCGCAATGCAAGGCGCTTAACATCTTCACGATTCGTGATACGGCTTTTCGCGCTACATCGATCGGGCCCATTCTGCCCGGCGCCGATCTGAGAAACGCTGCGATGTTCAAGGTTCCGTCTCAATGGCGGCCGTTAGCTGTTACCCACCAAATAACCGGCGAGGTGGAAACCGTCGAGGTGCGTATTGCCGGCATTGGCCACCGGTGGGATTTGCCCCATCCGCCGGGGGTTTCTGCGTGGACCTTGCCAGGACCTCCACAAATTGCCTGGAATCGGCGGTGGCTTGACGGGGTTGCTCCTTGTGTTGGGACCAGGTACATCGCAGCGAGCAGTACTATGGTGCTGTTCTTCTGGCTCGTTCCTGAAAATGCCGGCGCGTGCGGGTTGGCACCTGGCACTGAGATTCCCAAATTTTGGTATAGCCACCTGGAATACGCATACGAGCTCAGAACGCCCAATCCGTTAACCATGTCCACCGGCAACTACACCGGCTCCATCACCTATACCATGGGGCCGGGACAAGATTTCGACTTCGGTGATGTCATGATTCCTGACGACAACCTCTACACCTTCAACTTCAATTTGTCGGTGCAACACACCCTTAAAGTTGAAGTCCCGCCAGGCGGGAACCGGGTCGAGTTGCTGCCCCAGGGTGGCTGGCAAGCCTGGCTGAATCAGGGGCGCAGACCGACGCGATTGTTCCGCGATCAAACCTTCAACCTGTCGGCTTCTTCGCGCTTCAAGATGAACCTGGAATGCCAGTACCCCAGCGGTAACAACTGCGCACTCTGGGAGCCAAATGCCGGTCATGTCGTGCCGCTCGAAGTCAGCGTCACGCTGCCGAGTGGATTGACCGACGCGTCGAACCAGCCGGTCAATCGTCGTCCATTGCTTCGCGATGGTGTCGGTACCGAGCTGTTCCAGCCCGGTATTTACGTAGACCGCAAACCGGGTACGCTGCATTTCGAAGTGCCGCGTGATCACGTTGAGGAGATGATCAAGCAGGGGACCGCGCGCCAATACTCAGGCAACGTCACCGTCATTTGGGATTCACAGGTCTGAGCCTTGCCGTGGGGCGAGCCGCGAGTATGACGACAATCGTCGCCATACCCGAAGAGCGGCTGCGGATGCTGTTTCAGATCCCAGCGTTGGCCATCGCTGTGCGGGTCAATCGTCTGCCCAGCTCCTGCTCCTCATTGCCGATGTCGGTGTACAGCCGTTCGTACACCGCGTCGGTCATGGCTTCACCGGTAAACACCGTAGAGTCGGGCACCGATAGCTGTCGGGCCAGATTTCGCAATGCTTCCCTCAGCGCTGCTTGTCGCGCTTCGGGCAAATCTTCGCCATCGGCCCAGGCTTGTTGCGCTGAACGCAACGCGTCCAGTTGCTCGGCTTTGCTTTCGTAGATCCTTGCGTTGTTTGCGAATTGGCCCGGGTAAGTGTCGCGCAAGTATTCCATCCAGAAAATCTGCTCGAGCATGTTGTTCACCAGACCGTCGCCCTCTTCCAGCGCAACAACCGTGTCATACGCTTGATCAATGGCCTTCTGATCGACGCCGGCGACCTCTGACCAACGCCTGCCCTGAGACTGCCAAGGCAGCTCCAGGCGCTCGGCCAGGCCGGTTTCATAGGCTAGATGCACCTCCACTTCATCCGGTCGGCCTGCGCGGCTGGCCATGTCGGCACGGGCGACTTCGTTGACTTGCTCAAGGCGCGCCGCGCCTCTTGCCAGTGTCACCAGCTTGCCTTCCAGTTCTGCCTGAGATGTCGAATACGAATACGCCTCTGAGGCCAGTACCTTGATCCCCATGTTGTTGAACATCTGCGCGCCGGCATTGGCGCAGGTCGTCGGCGCCGTAGATTCGGTGAACAGTTCATTGCGTGTTTTGGGATCCAGATAAGCGGCGTCGATCATGCGCCAGACGCGATCGGTGAGTTGCATGCGAGCGTCACCACCGTTTCGGTAGTCGGCAGAATCCAGCTGTTTTTCGATGACCTGAAAGAACCCCAGGGAATCGGGTTCTGTCGCCAGGTCGTGCCAGGCTTCGAGCCTGAAGGTCCCGCGCCCGGACTCGCTCGTGCCCCAGAATGTCATGCCAGACAGACGCCAGAGCGCCAGATCCTGCTCGGCCAGATTGCTGTAGTAGTGCTGGGGATCGATGCCGACCGATCTTCGATACTCGTGATAAGCCAGCCGATTGGCTTCAGACAGATCCTCGGCATCAAGGCGTGTACGGGCAATGAGCAGCGCGTGATCGGAACCTGCGGTCACCTCCGGGATTCGACTGATGGGGTTTCTCTGCATGTCCAGAAAGAAACCTCTGGGCCGGCGCTTTTTGAAAATCCCCTCCGGCCAGCCATCGATGCCGGTGTTGTTCAGGCTCAATACTTTCAAGCGTGGCATGCGCTCGACATTTACCGCGCGACCCAACGGATTACCGTCGAGCCGCAAGCTTTCCAGGCGCGTCAGGTTGCGCAGACGCTCGACGTCGGCGACGGTCAGTTCAATCAGGTTGTCACTCAGGCGCAGTGTCTCGAGCATATGCATGTTGCCAATTCCCTCTGGCAATCGAGTCAACTGACATTTTCTGGCACTCAGATGACGCAACTGCTTAAAGTCTTTCAGCAGGCCTTGGGTGTCGACGTTGAAGCGGGAGTTATCAATATTCAGCGCGGTGATCTGTTCAAGGTACTTGCCCAGTTCCGGCAGTTTTTTCCACCACCGTACAAGATCGCTCGGGAACAAGTCGGTCGACAGGTCCAGCGTATATCCCTCGTCCAGGTGGGCGCTGCGTTTGTCGAGGAACTTTGCTTTGCGTTTGAAACAATCGATCAGTTGGTCAGCGATGTGTTGCCCGCCACCGCCGACGAAATTGCGTGGGTCTGATATCGGGTAATCCGGTTGGTCCCATTGCCACCTGCGAAGGAGTACACGCAGGTCGTCGAGCTCTGTTTCCAACTGTATGAGTGTGGCAATCGGGTCGCCCCGGGTATTCAGCGACTGGACAAACTGCCTGACCTCTCGCTGGTTGAAATGGGGATACAGATCCTCTACTCGCGAAGTGAGGTTCGTGTCATTTTTGGACTGTTTGGGCCCTCGGAGCAACAGTAAGTCCTCCCGTGGGCATTCAGGCACGCGCCCTCGATCATCAAGGATGACCCGCCGTTCGGCTGGCGTTGCGGTCTGCGTGATGACCCAATGTTTGAACAGGTTCCCTTCGCTGCGGCGCAACCCCAGCGTTTTCAATTGCTCGTCAGGCAGCGCCTGCAAAACGCTTTGATACAGATCAGTCGGCCCATACAACGGCGTGCCTTGGGCGTCGTGAACTTCATAAAGGCCGTTGCTGCCCTTGACCAGAATCCGCACGGTGGCGGCATCCTCCGGGCCCACCTGGCAAGTCAGTTCGCCATCGAAACGGGCGTTACGCAGCTCGATGCGCACGCCTTCCAGTGTATTGCTGTAAAGGCGCAGCGCATTGAGCGTCAGGCGTTCGGTATCGACGCTGGTCAGCGATTTTCTGTAAAAACCTTCATACGCCCGTGCGGTTCGCGTTTCCAGTTGCAGCTCGCGGGCGATGCGTTTGAGGCGCAGGGGGAGGCGACTCTCTGCGACCATGATCGCCCGTTCGGCGCGGGTGGCGGTGGCCAGGAGATTGTCGATGCCTTGGGCCGGAATGTCGGGAAATGCAGCGCGGATCAGTGGCGCCAGTTCTTTATTCTCGAATACTTCACGGCTGGCGTAATCCTCGTTGAACAATTTGCCGCGGCCGTTCTCAGTCACGGCGACGATGCGTTTGCGCAAAGCGCGAACGCGCGCGTCCAGCGATGCCGGAAGGATATCTGCCGGGACATCGAGAATGATCGACGTACCGTTTTCATCCAGTGTCTGCATCACGATCTTCAACAGTTCGCCATTGAACAATTGCCGGTCCTGGAGTTGAACAATCAGCTTTTGACCTGCCGAAGCCTCTTTGCCTGTGTGCTCCCAGATCGTTTTGTGGGTAACGTCAATAATCCGCATCGAGGCTTTTTCGGGCCACATGCCATGAGCGGTGAGTATCTGAAGTTGCGTCACGGGGTCGGCTTTTGCATAGACCAGCGGGTCGTCGCTGCGCAGGTAGTCGATGAACGACCGGATGTCCGAATCAATATCAAGGCGCTTTATCGTATCGGTCAGCAGCGTGGGAGGGCGCAGGTTCTCGACATACATGCCGCGCAATTCAGCGGGGTCGGTGCCGCTGATCCTGCGCGCGGTTTCGAGCTGGGCATCGCTCAGATCCGCCACGGCAGGGCCAATGCGACGCAATAACGTGGCGTCGTCCCAGGTTCGCGGTTGCTCACCTTCGAGCACGTAGGCACCGGCGCCATTGAGCGTGACTTGCGGTTGATAGGCTTCAGTGCGATCAGGGTGTTTCAAGCGAATCGTGCCGCTTTGTGCGTCGCGCGCGAGTTCGTAGTGTTTGTCCTGAGTGCGCAGAATCTCCTTGCCTTCGTACGCGTGCACGCCTGTTGCGTCGGGCTTGGCGTCCTTCGGCAGATCGATTGTTCGCTGTTCATAGGGGGCGTGGTCCGGGTGCCAGAGGGTGTCACGGCCATCGGGTAGCTTTACGGGCTTCATGCCCTCGATCAGTGGCGATAGCTTGAACTTGAACGCGCCCGCAATCTCGGCCCCGGCTGCAAATGCCACCAGTTGAATGACATCCGTCACCACGCTGACTACGTGCTCGGCCGCCTCAAGGCCCAGGCCTTCAGCAAGATCGACAATGCCTTCGATCACGTCATAGGTCAGTTGATAAACCGTGTAAGCCATCATCAATTCGCCCAGGCCCGGCACGAAGGGTGTCGCTATCAGCAAGGCTACGTTGAAAATGTCCGATACGATTTTCTTGAAGTTGTCCCACCAGGCCCAGCGCGCCCTGGTGTCCGTGTCGGCGGTGGACACGGCGATGACCTTGGCGTCGTTGAGAATCTTGTTGAGTTTTTGCTGATAGGCATGTGTCCAGTAATCGCGGGGCAGTGGCAGGTGCTCGAACCTCAGGTGCGCATTGGGCTCGTCTTCTGTACGCCATACCGGGTGCGAGTCTGTCGGATCAACCTTTTCGTGCCAGACCACGTGGCTGAGGCGTTGTTCGAGGTCGGCGAAGAAGTGCCCGCGCTGTTGATGGTCTACAAACTGGCTGAAGAACTGGCGATAACTGAGCTGCGAGGCAGCGCCGGTTTTGTTTTCACGCAGTTGCCGCGTCAGCTCAGTCATGAAGGCATTGAGTGATGTGTACTCCTTCAGCGGATGCTCCGGATCATGGGGGACATAGGCAATAAGCTGGCGGATGCCTCGGCTGTCTCTCACGGCAGGAATCAGCAGCAGAACACCGGTCAGACGTGTCTCCATTATGGAAAGATCACGGCACTGCATGCGTTGGCCATTGAGCAGCGGCAGAGGGGCGCCTTTTGCCAGCGCGTTGATCAGCCTGTAGGCATCGAGCTGGATGTCGCCGGTGGTCAATGCCAATTCGGCGGCGGCGCTTAATGCATCCTTCAGACTTTGCGTCACCTTGTACTTCATGGCGGCGACGGCCACTGGTTCGCTGGGCAGCAGGTAGCTTTGCAGGTGTTGGTTGTACAGTTTGCCGATGTCCAGTTCCCTGCACAGCGTCTGGAACTGGCTGATGGTCATCTTTGCCTTGATCGGCAATATATCGAAATGCCCGCGCTCGTCGGGCTGGCTGATGTATTGCGAATCGGCAAGCACCGTTTCGTTGGCGGCGAAGTTGTGCAACGCGGCGTCCAGCAGGGATACGATTCGAGTCGTGACACCGCCCAGGGTATCGATCGTGTACCAAGGTCCTTCCTTGGGGATGTACAGGTGCAGGAAGGTTGTCCTGACGTCATGGGTGACTGCGTATTGTTCCTGGAGCTTCGCCTGGAGCAGAGGCGCCGCGAATGTCCGCACGTCCTGCAGTTTTTCGAACAGCTTGTCGACCTTGTTCTGAGAGCCCCAGGCCTTGAGGTTGGCGGTTTTCAATTGGGCGTGTCGGGCGGCGGGCGCGGTGTTGTACCAGGGCTCGATTTTCAGTGCAGTGCTCGCCAGTGCCTTGCCCCGGCCGAGGCTCGCGGTTTTGATATTTTCGTGCAGGGTAGAGCGTATGAAATCGTAGTGCCGACCTTTGTTCTGGTCAGGTTTGGAAGTATCAGGCATGGCAATCATCCTTGATTGTTTGAGGATGACCAGCCTATCCGTTGGAGGGCAAAACAATAGTCTAAAAGTTGCCGCTTCAGCGGCTGTTTTACCCGTTTATCCGTTGAGTATTTGAATCTGAAAAATAACTGGCTACCACCTGCCGGCGCGCCAATTAGTGTTGCTCCAGGCGTGCAACGCTTGAACTCTCAACCGGGCGACACTGAGAGTCGCTACCCGGCTGCAGATACGCCGTGAGAATCGGCGCCATGCCCTTGAGCACTTGCGTCGGCAAGGCCGAGGTGAATTTGAAGTTCTCCGCCGAACGCCCCGGAACGAATGCGGTGAGAGTGCCGAAATGGTGATCGCCGATGTAGAACACGAAGGTCGCGGTGCGGTTGATCGACTTAGAGCTGAGGACGCGTCCACCCGAGCCGATGGCTTCGATACGGTTGTCACCGGTACCGGTCTTGCCACCCATGGCCAGTGGGGTGCCGTCCGCGAGTTTGAAACTGCCGGAAAGACGTTTGGCTGTACCGGCGTCGACCACTTGCGAAAGTGCTTCGCGCATCGCCGTGGCGACTTCCGATGGCATCACGCGTTTGCCAACGTGCGGATCGTTGACCAGCCGCGTTTCGTAAGGGGTGTCGGCGGCAAAATGCAGGCTGTCGATCCGCAGGGTCGGCATGCGCACGCCGTCATTGAGGATGGTGCCGATCAGTTCGGCCAGCGCTGCCGGTCGGTCGCCGGAGCTGCCGATGGCGGTGGCCAGCGACGGCACCAGGTGATCGAACGGGTAGCCGACTTGTTGCCAGCGTTGATGAATCTCAAGAAACGCCTCGATCTCGAGCATGGTGCGGATGCGGCTGTCGCGCGCGCCCTTGTGCTTGCTCTTGAACAGCCAGCTGTAAACTTCCTGACGTTCAAATTGACTGGCCTTGACGATCTGGGTGAAGGTCGCGTCCGGATGATTCAGCAGATAGCCGATCAGCCACAGATCGAGCGGATGGACCTTGGCGATGAAGCCTTGATCGGGCAAATCGTAGCTGCCCGGGCCGTAGGCGTCGTAGAGGCGAATGAGGCGGTCGTCGGTCAGTTTCTCGTTGAGCTTGGCGCCTTTGAGGTGTGAGCGCACGAACGTGTTGAAGTCTTCCTGGCTGGCGTTCGGCAACAGATAACGGTGCACGGCGGCCATGCGGATCGGGGTCGGGCGCATGCTGTCTAGGAAGGTTTCGAGCCGCGCCTGGGTGTCTTTGTTACGGTATTTCTTCCAGAACTTGAGCAGGAACGAAGTGCCTTCGCGATCGGCGAAACTCGCCAGGTATTCCTGGCGCCGTGGGTCACTATCATTCTTGAGCAACTCGGCGCTGCTGTTGGGACCGGAATAGGTGGTGTAACGCACGATATCGCGCATCAGCCGAATGAACGGCAGGTTGATCGACTCGCGCAGGGAATCGCGCAGGGTCGGCAGGCGACCGTTATCCTCTTTGCGAAAGTTGTTAAACGTGTGCAGACCTCCGCCGGTAAAAAACGCCTCACCGGGGCTGGCCGAGTATTTGCGATCCAGTGCTGCACTGAGCAGCTTCGACAGATCGTGATCCTTGTTCTGGATCAGGTAATCGACAACCCAGCGGCTCAGGCGATCCTGCTCCGGCACCTCGACCTTTTTCAGTTCCGGCACGCCCATGGCGCCGTACTTGTCGTGCAACTCGGCGATGATTTGCAGGTAGGTGGTAAGGACGCGCATCTTCGCCGTCGAGCCCAATTCGAGTTTGCTGCCTTCGTTGATGTCGAACGGCTGGTCGGTGCTGTCGGTCTGCACCCGTACGCGTGAACCGTCCGGGGTCAGCTCGAACAGGGTGAAGCTGTAGCGCACCTGAGTGGTGCTGGTCGGCGTCAGCAAGCGTTCGCCGAGCAAACTGACTTCGGCAGCGTAGGCCGGGTCGGCGAGTTTCTTCAGGTAGGCGGTGGCCTGGGCTTGCAGCTCGCCTTGCAAGGTGCTGGTGGCCGACAGGTCGAGGCGGTCGAGGTCGTACAGGGGCCGGTTGAGCATGCTCGCCAGACGACTGCGGGCAGCGCTGATGCCTTTGTTGGTTTCGATTGGCTGAATCGTCGGTTGGGTCTGCCAGTCGCGATAGCTGACGGTGCTGGCCAGTGCAGCATCGGCCAACGCGCTGTCGATCACGCCGCTCTGCTTGAGCAGGCGCAAATGGCTGTCGGTGAGGTTGGCGAGGTCTTCCCGGCCCCTGGTCAGATAATACGATGGGCGACGCTGGGCGATCATCAACGAGAGCATTTCGCGCAGGGCCAGGCCTTTGTCGGCCGTGGTTTTCGGATCGGTCTGCGGGCTATTGAGCTGCTCGTTGGCCTTGGCGAAATCAGTGCCGTACCAGACCCGTAAACCTTCAGCCATGCCGTGCACTTCACCGTGGCCCGGTACGGCGGACAACGGCACGCTATTCAGATAATCGCGAATGATGTTTTGCCGTGCACCCAGGGTTTGCGGACCGTCCTGATATGCACGCACACTGGCGGAAATCATCTGACGGATCTTCTCGGCGCCGGACGCCGTCAGGCCTTCAGGAGAGTGCCGATATTTTTCCAGTTGCGTCGCCAGCGTACTGCCACCCGCCGATTGCCCGGGCAGGTGAAGCACCTTGGCCACTTGTGACCAGGCGGCCATGCCGAACCGTGGCCAATCCACTGCCGGGTTGGCCAGCGGTTGTTTGGGGTCGAGCAGAAAGCGGTTTTCGATAAACAGCAGGCTGCTGACCACTACCGGCGGAATCGCTGCAAAATTCGAATACAGTTGTTGCGGATAGTTGTACTTGTACAGCGGCGCGGCGCGGCAATCGGTGATCGACAACCCGGCCTGGATCTTCTCGGAAAAAGGCACAAACAGGCCTTTGTCGGTGTAGCTGAGCAGGGCGGGTGAAAAACGTGTCTGTTCGGTGATCACGTAATTGCGCTTGATCAGGCGCGGCAGGAATTCATCCAGTGAGCTGTAACCCAGGCGCAAATCGAACGGGCCATTGCCCGGATAGCGAATCGCTTCACTGGGGCCAGGTTCCAGTTTGTAGGTCAGCGAGGCGGCATATTGGCTGAGTTCACGGGATTGAAAGCGCGAGGTGCGCATCTCTTTGGACGCACCCAGCCCTACCACCACCGCAATAATCAGCAGCAACAACCAGAAAGCCTTCCACCCGTGCCGGCTACGGCGGGGTTTTTCAGGGACAGGCGCTTGATCATCCACACGTTCAGTCGGAACCACGGCTTTACTCGAATCGGTTTGCCACAAAGCGCCCATAGTCGATTGATCCATTCACGCAGATTGATCGGACTTGTCTGAAGCTTAGACGGTGGTTGGCGCTGGTGAAAAAATTGTGAGGTTCACAACAGTCGCGAACGAGCCTCAGTCTCATCGCCGACAGTGACGCGCCTGTGATGATCTGATACGCAGGTGTCGAAAGTTATTGCAGGTGTAACTTTTTAAGTTGTTTCTTGTTTTTTGGTTGGTTCTGGTTACATACGCGTGCTATGTGATTGGAAAGTTTCGTTGTTCACTCGCTACTCAATTCGATGAACAAGGAAAGTTGTATGTTTGTAACTCGCTATTCTCCGGTATCGGCTGTTGGTGTTACCAAAAGTGGTCACGTATCTGCGCTCGCTGAAAACTATGAAGTTGTTAGTTCGGTCACGCCTTTATCGATACAGCAAATGTCGAAAGATAATCTGCGCATGTTGAAAAAGGTCCCGGTAGAACCGCCTGACTGGTTAGCCAGCCTGACGGCCAGACAGCGCACTGATGCGCATCAGCTCATCGACAATGCTGTTATCGCGCACACCGCATTCAACGAGCGCATGGACGCCGTCAACGCGGCGCATGAGTTTGCTGCGCCTCTGCTGAGGAAGGCTATCAGGGACAAAGTGGGGTTGGACGTCGATGTAAATAAAGTTCGAGTAAATCTGTCTGTCAGCCAACTGGGGGATAACAGAAACCTGTCGAGTGTCACACTGTTGGAAGCGGCGTTACATAATTTTCCGAAAGCCGATATGTGGGTGCACTTCCTTTTTCCCAACTGCTTTACCGTCGACTTAGACGGCAAGGTGATGGATATCAAACTGGATGTTAACGCATTCGTTGGTATATGCCGTCAGCTCGATTTGGGTAAAAAATACCAGGCGCATATAAGGGCGGCATTGAAATGGGATGAGCCCCATGGGCGAGAAAGCCTGAATGATCGGTTCGTGGTTTATCAGAAATCGGCTTTGAAGGCCGCGAGTTACGTTGCTCTGTGCAAAAAGGATATCGAGCACAAGCACCATGACGCGCTGGTGGCGATCGTCGAAGGTGACAAAAACGTAAGGATCGATGGAAAACCTGTCTGGTATCGGAGTCTTGATTTCACGGGCATGCCTGTCCACAGCTGCATCATGTTCGAAATCGCCGACCCTGATGACGAAGGTGTCTTGGACGCTTTGTTACCAACGGTCGACGGCTATGTCAAAAACGATTTCATTGCCTACATCCCTGATGATCCCGATCATCCGGTCAAGCATTACAAAACGCTAACGCAGCTCAAGACCCGGTTGATCGAGCAGTTTTTACGACGCGCCGAAAGTGATCCCGCCAAGGCGCCGTCGGCTTATCAGCAATTCTTCAGTCGGTTCATGCGCCATAAGGATCGAGCGAAGTTTTACTACAGTTTTACCGAAGATGTTCCAACTCCGAGTGGCGCCGTGCCGCTTTACGATCACCGTATTCGCCAGCAAAAAAAGGACTTCGACTTCCTGTTGCAGTTCAGGGTACTGGACCCTTCCGGAGATGAATGGGCGCAACACTACGACCTGTGGACAACATTGCGCAGGGAGTTCGACAAGCGGATTTTTCAGGATGCCGCCGACGCGATCGTGTCCACTGAAGATGCCGATGGGCGCGATGCTCACTCGCTGCTCGAAACACTTCTGGACGTTGGCCTGGTCGCACTGAATTTGTTGTCCTTCGCCGTACCGCCGCTGGGTGTGGTGATGCTGAGTATCTCGGCCGTGCAATTGATGTACGAATTGCTCGAGGGTTTCGAGGCGTTGAGCAAGGGCGATAAGGAGGCAGGGTGGGAGCACATCACCGACCTGCTGGAAAACATCGGAGTCAGCGTGGCGACGCTGCCTTTGTTTGTCGGCCTGCATACGGAGTTCACCGCGATTGAAGCCGCCGCGGGGCAAAAGCGGTTGTGGAAGCCAGACCTTGCGCCTTATCGCAGCCATGTGTCGCTGGAAGGTTTGCAGCCTGATGCGCTGGGGCAATATCGGGTTGATGGCAAGCATTACATTCGGCTGGATGATGCGGTTTTCGAGAAAGTCGTCGAGCCGCTCAGCGGGCAGTCACGGATCGCTCATCCGAGCAATCCAGAGGCCTACCAGCCGTTCCTTGAGCAGGATGAGGCGGGTCAATGGCACCATTCGCTTACCCGCTCGCCGAAACCGGACGCAGCGAAGTCCATGGGCTTTGCCAATGACGAATTTCGTCGGTATGCCATCAAACCGTCCGACATTGGCGATCTGACCCCGAGCGCCAAAGGCATCAGTAGAAGTGCCGACGGGCGCTTTTTCATTCGCAATGTCGACGTCAGAGGCAAGGTGGCTGTGTACGAGGTCAGGTCCGACTTCCTGATCAACAGCGACATCGTCGACGTAGTGATCGTCGATCCCCATACCAATCGGGCTCAGGGAGCGCGGCTCATACAAGTCGCTGCGGACCAATGGCAGCCACTGTCTCTGCGCGGCGGCAGTCACCCGGAGGCTGACGTTGAGGGCGAGGTCATCGGCGACACCGTGAGCGGGGATTTTGTCGGTGAGATTGTTGACGAAATACTGGCGACGGCCAGCCCGTCATTGACCCGTGAACGACTGCCGAACGGTCTTTGGGATCCGGTTATCGCGACCGGTGTACAGCGTGGCGCGGAAGGTATCCCACTTGATTGGGGGCCCCGTCATGACGTGCCATTCATTGCCGAACGTACTCAGATCAACAGTGCGTTGTCGGTCTCGGAGTTTTCACGATTACCGATCAATACGGATTTGTTTTCTCCTGTAAGAGTTCGCTACTCGAGCAACGTCGGCGCTCAGTTGGCAAATCGGCAGGGAGGCGCCAGCTTTGTCTTCGAGATGCAGCGTGTCAAATACTCCGCAGCGGTGAAAGGCGAGTTCAACGCGATCAAAATTGTCGACATCGGTGCCGGTGAAATACCTGACCAATCCAATGCGGTGTCAGGTTTCTGGGCACCTCAGGGAGGGTATGTCGATATACCGGCCAATCCAGGGTGGGGTGAACCCGATCACGTATTCACCCCAGGCTTCGGGGGTTGCTCACTGGTGGTTGATCAACTTGAGGAAAATCTGCTGCGCGTCAGGCATGTTGAAGGCGGCAAGGAAGATGCGCAGTACAACAAGCTTGCGGCCCGCGAGCATGGCTGGGGCCAAAGTGCAGCCATGGAGTATCGGGATTACGGGATCGTCGCGGATCAAAACAGTAACCTCGACACCCTGTTGGGTGGTTTTGCCTTTATGAAATATGAACGCAAGAGCGGCGTATGGAATATCCACTATCAGGCCATCTTGGGCACGCCGACTATCTCCCGCTACTCCACTGCCAGGCCGGGCCTGTTTGGGCAGTCGGCATCCCGCGCCACGGTGTTCGAGCGAGTAATGGTCCGAAAATCCATGACCAAACAAGTGGTCACGGCGCTCTCTCCTGGACGCCTCACTTCCACAAAAGCGTAGCCGTCTCGCCGTTGTTTCATGACGGGTGTGGCAATGACGCTGCACCATTGTTGTGCAATACTCGCCGCCGTTTTGGCGGCGAGCTTTCCCTCAGGTCTCAGGTGATGTTTGTCATCATCTGCTGTTAATGCGAGACCTTGCGCTGAATCTTGTGATTTATAGAGTGAAAAGCCCTGCCATAAGCTTTTTATACTGCACGCCCCGCTGATCTCGCAGGTTGTCCTGCGAGACGCGTCCGCCCACGAAGCAGGCGCGGTTTCATTCAAGCCAAGGCCTATCGGCCGAGGCTTCGACTCTCGGTGGTCATATCCAATAACAAGACGAGGTTGTATCCCTATGCCAGTTGGCAATCACCTGCCTCACGGCGAAACCGCTAACGGCGGTCCGCTCAAACGCGAACTCGGCGAACGGCATATTCGCCTGATGGCGCTCGGTGCCTGTATCGGCGTCGGTCTGTTTCTCGGTTCGGCCAAAGCCATCGAAATGGCCGGCCCTGCGATCATGATTTCCTACATTCTTGGCGGTCTGGCGATCCTGGTCATCATGCGCGCCCTCGGCGAGATGGCCGTGCACAACCCGGTGGCCGGGTCGTTCAGTCGCTATGCGCAAGATTATCTCGGTCCGTTGGCGGGTTTTCTCACTGGCTGGAACTACTGGTTCCTGTGGCTGGTGACCTGCGTCGCGGAAATCACCGCCGTCGCGGTGTACATGGGCATCTGGTTCCCCGATGTCCCGCGCTGGATCTGGGCCCTCGCGGCGCTGGTCAGCATGGGCTCGATCAATTTGATCGCGGTGAAGGCTTTCGGTGAATTCGAATTCTGGTTCGCCCTGATCAAGATCGTCACGATCATTGCCATGGTGATCGGCGGCATCGGCATCATCGCTTTCGGTTTCGGCAATGACGGCGTGGCACTGGGGATTTCCAACCTGTGGGCCCACGGCGGCTTCATGCCCAACGGCGTGACCGGTGTGCTGATGTCCCTGCAAATGGTCATGTTCGCCTACCTCGGCGTCGAAATGATCGGCCTGACCGCCGGTGAAGCGAAGAACCCACAGAAGACCATCCCCAGCGCCATCGGCTCGGTGTTCTGGCGGATTCTGCTGTTCTACGTCGGCGCCTTGTTCGTGATTCTGTCGATCTATCCGTGGAACGAGATCGGCACCCAGGGCAGTCCGTTCGTGATGACTTTCGAGCGTCTTGGCATCAAGACTGCCGCCGGCATCATCAACTTCGTGGTGATTACCGCTGCGCTGTCGTCGTGCAACGGCGGCATCTTCAGCACCGGGCGCATGCTCTACAGCCTGGCGCAGAACGGCCAGGCGCCGGCCGGTTTCGCCAAGACCGCAAGCAATGGCGTGCCGCGTCGTGCACTGTTGCTGTCGATCGGTGCATTGTTGCTGGGCGTGCTGCTCAACTATCTGGTGCCGGAAAAAGTCTTCGTCTGGGTAACCTCGATTGCGACATTCGGCGCGATCTGGACCTGGGTGATGATCCTGCTGGCGCAGCTGAAATTCCGCAAAGGCCTGAGCGCCAGCGAACGCGCCGCACTTAAATACAAAATGTGGCTGTACCCGATCAGTTCGTACTTTGCGCTGGCCTTTCTGGTGCTGGTAGTCGGCCTGATGGCGTACTTCCCGGACACACGAGTAGCGCTGTATGTGGGCCCGGCGTTTTTGGTCCTACTGACCGTGTTGTTCTACGTGTTCAAGCTACAACCGACCAATGTGTCGCAAGGTGCGGTGCGTTCGGCTTCGTAAGTTGTAAGCGCTGAAACACAAAAGCCCCGGTCGAGAGATTGGGGCTTTTTTTTGGGAAGATGCCCGGTCACTGCACGGGTAAAGCAGGCACGACCGTTGGTCGGATTCACCCTCGTACCTGTAATTTCTGACAGTAGACAGGCCCACAGGCCAAGGCCTAGCTTGAAAGCCCGCCAGACGGAAAGGGCAGCAAGGCTATGAAGGGATTCTCTGCAACCGGCGTGATCGGCGTGGTCGATGCGTTTATCCATTGGCAAATATTCTTCGTGCTTTACATAGCGGTCGGCCTCGACCAGGCCGCCAGCAATTTTGCGGCGTTCTGTGTGGCCGCATCGTTCTCGTTTTATGTGAACGCGCTTTACAGGTTCGAGAGAGAAACGTCGGTGTTCGCCTACCTGATGTTTATCGTCGTGATGGGCGCGTTAAGTTTCGGCGTGGGCGTGATTGCCGATGCCCGTCATCTTCCCGGCTTGGTGACGGTGGCTGTTTTTTCGCTGATGAATACTTTGTCGGGGTACTGCTTTTTCCGCTTTGTACTGTTTCGGGTGCGTCGCGCATGAACGTATCAGTGACTGATTGCCCGCCAGCGTCCGAGTCTTGCGTGACTTCACAACCCTTCGTGGTCGATCTGGACGGCACCCTGCTCAAGTCCGATCTGCTGTTCGAATGCGCCATGGCCTTTGTGCGCAGCAAGCCTTTGCAATGTCTGAAACCGCTGGCCTGGCTGACTCATGGCAAAGCGTATTTGAAAGAGCAGTTAGCGCAATCGACGGACATCGACGTCGCAACCTTGCCCTACGATCCCGACGTGCTCTGGATGATTGAGGCACAACGCAACAGCGGCCGAAAAATAGTCCTCGCCACGGCCAGCCACTACTCATTGGCAGTGCGCATTGCCGAGCACCTTCAGGTATTCGATGAGGTTTTGGGGACGACCCTTGAGCGAAACCTGTCAGGGACGCACAAACGTGATGTTCTGGTGACGTCGTATGGCGAGGGAGGATTCGACTACGTCGGTAATTCATTTGACGACCTGCCGATATGGCGCTCGGCCAGGCAAGCCTTTGTCGTCAATCCGTTACCGGGCGTTGCGCTTGCCATTCGGCACCTGGGCAACGTTGTTCAGGTGATCCGCTCTGACGCGACGACATTGAGGAGTTGGTCCAAAGCCTTGCGCATTCATCAATGGATGAAGAATGCGTTGATTTTCGTCCCTCTGCTCGCCGCCCATCAACTGGCACATCCGCTGCAGCTTTGGCACGGCGTGCTGGCTTTCGTGTTTTTCGGGTTGTGTGCATCGGGTGTCTACGTCCTCAATGACCTGCTCGATCTTGCCGATGATCGCAAGCATCCAACCAAGCGTCATCGACCCTTCGCCAGTGGCTCTTTGTCGATCAAGTCCGGGTTGATGGTTTTTCCTTTGCTTTTGCTGGTGTCCTTCACGGGCGCCTGGATTTGGCTGCCTCGGTCATTCGTAGCGGTGCTCGCCTGCTATTACGTGCTGACACTCGTTTATTCACTGGTGTTGAAGCGGCTGATGGCGCTCGATGTGATTACGCTGGCGCTGCTGTACACCCTGCGCATTATTGCCGGTGGCGCCGCTTTTGGACTGGAATTGACTGGCTGGATGCTGGCCTTCTCCATGTTCATGTTTTTGAGTCTGGCATTGGTCAAGCGTTATGCCGAACTGTTGGTCGCCCTGCACAGTGGTATCACCGGGAAAACCGGTGGCCGGGATTACTTTCCCGCCGATCTGGCCATGCTCTCATCATTGGGCGCTGCATCCGGTTATCTCACCGTCATGGTGCTGGCGCTGTATATCCATGACAGCGCGACCACTGCGCTCTATGCACATCCTCGATGGATCTGGCTGGCCTGCCCTGTGTTGCTGTTGTGGATCACCCGGATCTGGCTGCTCACCCACCGCGGCCGAATGAATGACGACCCGGTGGTGTTTGCACTGCGCGATCGCTTGAGTCTGGCGATGGGCGTGTTGTTCTGCCTGATTTTCTGGGTGGCCGCATGAAGTCTTTGCTGACCTCATGGGGAGCCTATCCCCATACCCCGCAAACCGGCCATCCATGCCATTGGCAAACTGAGGTGGGGCCACAGTGGCATCAGTTGATCGAAACCCACGGCACCACGTTGCCGTTCGGTAGTGGCCGCAGCTATGGCGACAGCTGTCTGGCCGTCAGTGATCATGTGTTGCAGTTACGTCCCATGAGTCGCTTCATCGAGGCTGACTGGGAGAACGGTGAGATCTGCGCCGAGGCCGGAGTGACCTTGGGCGAGATTTTGCAACTGGCCATCCCGCAGGGCTGGTTTTTACAGGTCACGCCCGGGACGCGGCATGTCACGCTGGGCGGAGCCGTGGCCAATGACGTGCACGGCAAGAACCATCACCGGTGCGGTACGTTTGCCCATTCGGTGGTGAGCTTTGGGTTACACCGATCCATGCAACCGCCGATGGTCTGCTCCCCCACAGAGAATCCCCAGTGGTTTGCAGCTACCCTGGGTGGCTTGGGACTGACGGGCGTCATCACTTGGGTCGCCCTGCGCTTGCGCAAGATTCAGTCGAGTCTGATCGACACCACGCGGGTGCGCTTTGACGGACTGGATGATTTCTTTGCCCTGTCGGCCGAAATGGATGCCCGGCACGAATACAGCGTCGCGTGGATCGATTGTCTGGCCCGAGGCAGTGCGCAAGGGCGCGGAGTCTTCACCGCCGGGGATCATCGTGAAACGGGTGCGCTTCAGGCCGCAGTCCCGCGTTCGCTGCACATGCCGATTCGGCCGCCGGTATCGCTGATCAATCCGCTCACTTTGAAACTGTTCAATCGTCACTACTGGAAGCGGCAACCGGCGACCCGACAATGTCAGACGGTCGCCTACAGCCCGTTTTTCTATCCGCTGGATCGTATCGAGCACTGGAACCGGATTTACGGGCGCAAAGGCTTCCAGCAGTTTCAGTGTGTATTGCCAAGCGCGGTGGCGCAGGCGGCATTGGCCGAACTTCTCAACGCTATCGCCCGCAGCGGTACCGGCTCTTTTCTCGCGGTGCTCAAACGTTGTGGCGATATGGCTTCCCCCGGGTTGCTGTCCTTTCCAATGCCTGGCACCTCACTGGCACTGGATTTCCCGCAGAACAATGCTCTGACGGAAAAACTTCTGCCGCGTCTCGACTCCATCGTCCGCGAAGCGCATGGCCGTTTGTACCCGGCCAAGGATGCGCACATGAGCGGCAGGGATTTTCGCCAAGCCTATCCCGCTTGGGAACAAGTGGAAGCAATGCGCGACCCGGCCCTGATTTCCCGTTTCTGGCAGCGAGTTCTCCAATGAAAAAGATTCTGATTGTAGGCGCCACTTCAGCCATCGCCAGTGCATGCGCACGACTTTGGGCGGCTGAACGGAGCGAGTTTTTTCTCGTCGCCCGGGATGGTCAAAAGCTGCAGCAAACCTGCGCCGATCTGCAGGCCCGAGGTGCGAGAACGGTGACTTCGTATGAGATGGATGTCAGCCATACCGCCGGCCACGCCCTCATGTTCGAGAGCTGTATGGCGGCGTTGCAGACGGTGGACATCTGTTTGATCGCCTACGGCTCCTTGCCGAATCAAAGCGAGTGCGAACAAAGCGTTGAGATGGCCGAAAGGGAATTCGCCAACAATGGCAGTTCAACGATTGCCCTGTTGACCCTGTTGGCTAACCAGATGGCCGCCCAGCATCGCGGTACGTTAGCGGTCATTTCCTCGGTGGCCGGGGATCGCGGACGTCCTTCCAACTATCTGTACGGCGCAGCCAAAGCGGCGGTTACGGCTTTTTGCGAAGGCTTGCGCGCGCGCTTGTTCAAATCGGGTGTGCACGTAATCACCATCAAGCCCGGTTTTGTCGATACGCCGATGACTCGAGGGCTGGCGCTGCCGGCGCTGCTGGTGGCGCAACCGGATAGCGTTGCCCGACGAATCGTCTCAGGTGTCGAACGCAGGACAGCGGTACTTTATGTGCCCGGATTCTGGGCGTGGATCATGTGGTTGATTCGGGCCATACCGCAGCCGATTTTCAAAAGGCTGAATCTATGAAGCCGGCCTTGATGCTTTCCGGGTGGCGCTATCGGGTTCTGATCGGTTCAGTGGTCTGCTCCGCCCTCGCGTATCTGGCGATTTCCCTGTGGGGCGGGTGGCCGGCCGTGAGCGCGGCAGTCACTCGAGTGGGGTGGTGGACGGGTGGGCAAATCGTCGCGCTGGTGCTACTCGGCTACGGTCTGCGCTTTTTGCGTTGGCAGGTCTACCTCAATGCTCTGCGCCATCCATTGCCCTGGTGGCCGAGTCTGAAAATCTATCTGTCGGGATTTGCACTGACTACGACCCCCGGCAAGGCTGGCGAGGCGTTGCGCGGAGTTTTGCTCAAGCGCTGGGAGGTGCCTTATTCACACAGTTTTGCTGCGCTGTTCAGTGAGCGCCTGTCGGATTTTCTGGCGATGGTGGTATTGGCCTTGTTCGGCCTGAGCGCGCATCCCGAATGGCTGTCGATGATCATCTCCTGTCTGGTGCTATTGGCGTGCTGCATATTGCTGGTGTCCCGTCCAAGTCTTGTCAGTGCCCTTGATCGACGGATGGATCAACGCAGCGGCTGGCTCCCTCGCCTGTTGCGCCACGTCGTTCAAGTGTTGCACCAGTCCCACAGTTGCTACACCCCGCGCCGCCAGGTTGGCACTACGCTGTTGAGTCTTTTTGCCTGGGGGCTGGAAGCGCTGGCGTTTTACTCGATTCTCAATGCCATGGGCGCGGATATACCGCTGACATTCGCGGTATTCATTTATGCCGTTTCCATGTTGGCCGGTGCCTTGAGTTTCATGCCCGGTGGGTTGGGCAGTGCCGAGGCGGTGATGGTGGCGTTGCTGGTGTCGGGTGGTGTTGCGTTGCCGGATGCGATTGCGGCGACGGTTTTGCTGCGGTTGGTGACGTTGTGGTTGGCGGTGGGGTTGGGGAGCGTCGTTTTATTTCAAATAAAAGAATAATACCGGTCAAAGGCTACTTAATTTAGAACGTTGAGAGGGATTTATGCGTGATTTTATAAAAAGGGAATCGAGGGGTGTTTATATTTTATTAGGGGCTATCATCGTTTTGGGTGCGATGCTTAGAAGTTATCAGCTTTTCGAAAAAAGTTTGTGGATGGATGAACTGTTCAGCGCGTGGGCCAGTGATCCGGAGAATGATTTCAATACGGTTTTTCACAGAACCGTTGAGGATGTTCATCCTCCGCTATATCAAATATTGCTTTGGGGGATTTATAAGGTTTTTGGCTATGGCGAAATGGTGGGGCGAGTATTCTCAGTGGTCTTGGGGGTAGCAGTCATTCCGATGATGTATGTTTTGGGGCGTAAGTTATATTGTGTGGAAGTAGGGTTGTTGGCTGCACTTTTTTCAGCGATTAATTTCTTTCTGATAGTGTTTTCTCAAAATACTCGTTCTTACGAGCTTTTAGTGTTGTTGACGGTTGTTTCTTTTGTGCTGTTTTTTGATCTTGTAAAGAAGAGAAAGTTTTCAACTGCGCTATGGTACGCGGTGGCGTGCGCGGCGCTGGTGAATACTCATTATTTTGGTTTTTTGCCTGTTATGAGTCAGGCCATATTTTTAATCTATTTATCATGTTGGCCACGATTCGACAGGCGTCTATTCGTTCTTGGTGGAGGGGCAGGTCTTTTTATTCTGGTCTCTATCATTCCAATATTCATTTATATATTGAAAAATCTGAAGAAGACCGATACGTGGATTCCGGTGCCTGATGGCAGTTTTATATTGGATTCATTGTTGTGGCCCTTTGGCGATCCATCTGCGGCATTATTGAGTCTTGTGTTTTTATTTGTAGGGTTGGACTCGTTGATAAAAAATGACAGGGAGCGTATGTCATTATCCTTGCTGTTGAGTTGGTGGTTTGTTGGATATTCAATTGCTTATGTGAAGTCTTTGTTTTCTACTCCTGTACTGTCCATCAAGAATGTTATTGTATTTGTCCCTGCAATGCTGGTTATCGTGGCTTATGGCGTCGGACGGATAAAGGACTGTTTTGCAAAGGGGGTAGTGCTAGTTTTCATGGTAGTGGTCTCTATTGCTTGTTTTTTAACGAGATCTGACCTGGCTGAGTCTCTGAGACTTGAACATGATTTGAGGTCTCCGGCGCTTGAAATTATCAACAGTGGAAAAAATATTCCTGTGTATGCCAGGTGGGATACGTTGCATGCCACCTATTTTAAATTGTTAGGTGCCCCAATCGATGTGACAGGTCTTGATGCTATTGAGCGTGATTTGGCCACCGGTACGGCACCGACGTGCTTTTTCATGATTGCTGATCAATGGGACAGAGAACGTATCAATAACTATCCCAATGTGTTCGCAGTGGAGTTGAAAGATAAGGCCGAATTCAAGAATTCGGCCGTTCTGCAATATTGTGCAAGCGTCAATTCACCTGAGCGCCGGTAAAGTCGCTTTGCGAATTTACGCTCGAAGTACCAAACGGTTGAATATGGCACTCCGTCTGGACTCTAAGCCACTGCCACTTCCTGCGGCTCAAAACTGTCCGCCCGTGCCATCTGCCACATCCGCGAATAGAACTCGCCGTTCACTTCCCCGCTGAGCAATTCCCCGGGTTTCAGGAATACATGCAACTGCGAGAACAGCTTGATCTCGGTCGCCGACATGCGCCTTACCAGGTGCTTGGCCGACAGTTGCGAGGGGTGATCGAGGCCGGCGGCGGCGAGCATTTCTGCCAGCGCCTTGAGCGTGTTGCGATGGAAGTTGTAGACCCGCTGCGCCTTGTCGGGCACGACCAGCGCACGTTGGCGCAGAGCGTCCTGGGTGGCGACGCCAGTCGGGCATTTGTTGGTGTGGCAACTCTGCGACTGGATGCAGCCGATGGCGAACATGAAGCCGCGCGCCGAGTTGGCCCAATCGGCGCCGATGGCCAGCACGCTGGCGATGTCGAAGGCGCTGACGATTTTGCCGCTGGCGCCGAGTTTGATCTTGTCGCGCAGATTCAAACCGACCAGCGTGTTGTGCACGAACAGCAGCCCTTCGCGCATCGGCACGCCAATGTGGTCGGTGAATTCCACGGGAGCGGCGCCGGTGCCGCCTTCCTTGCCGTCGACGACGATGAAGTCGGGAAGGATGCCGGTTTCCAGCATGGCTTTGGCGATGCCCATGAACTCCCACGGATGGCCGAGGCAGAATTTGAAACCCACCGGTTTGCCGCCGGACAGTTCACGCAGTTGCTGGATGAAATGCATCATCTCCAGCGGCGTGGAAAACGCGCTGTGGCGTGACGGCGACACACAGTCTTCGCCCATCATGATGCCGCGGGTTTCAGCGATTTCCTTGGTCACTTTGTGCTTGGGCAGAATGCCGCCGTGGCCCGGTTTGGCGCCCTGGCTCATCTTGATTTCGATCATGCGTACTTGTGGGTTCTGCGCCTGTGTGGCGAAGCGTTCCGGGTCGAATCGACCGTCGCTGGTGCGGCAACCGAAATAGCCGCTGCCCAGCTCCCAAGTCAGGTCGCCGCCGTGTTCACGATGATACGGGCTGATGCTGCCTTCGCCGGTGTCGTGGGCAAAGTTGCCAAGCTTCGCTCCCTGGTTCAACGCGCGGATGGCGTTGGCGCTGAGTGAGCCGAAGCTCATCGCCGAGATGTTGAACACCGACGCCGAATAAGGCTGCGTGCACTGCGGACCACCGACGGTGACGCGGAAACTGCTCGGGTCGCTCAACGGCGCCGGACGCATCGAATGGCCGATGAATTCGAAACCGGATTGGTACACATCGATCAGCGTGCCGAATGGTTTGTCGGCGCTTTCATTTTTTGCCCGCGAGTAGACCAGTGAACGCTGGGCGCGCGAGAAGGGCAGGGCGTCGCTGTCGGACTCCAGCAAATACTGACGAATCTCCGGGCGGATGCCTTCGACCAGATAACGGATGTTGCCCAAAATCGGGTAGTTGCGGCGTACCGCGTGTGGGCTTTGCAATAGATCGAACAGACCGAGCAGGCTTAGCACGCCAGTGACGGCGGTGATCGGCCACAGCCAGTCATGTTCGAGAAAAGGCAGGCTGGCGAGGGTGAAAATCACGCAGACGGCAAAGAAGGCGTAGCGGCTCAGAAGGGACAGGCTCATACGGTTTCCTTGGTTCGGACTTTGTAGGGCAGGCAGGGATTCTGCGCCAACGTAGAAACCGTGAACAGGGAGACTTACTGACTATTTCGGCGTCAGGCAACAGACTGACGCAGCGGCAACAGCACACGGAACGTGGTGCCAGTCCCGAGTTCGCTGCGTACCGAAATATCCCCGTGGAGGAAGTAGAAGGGGCGCTACAGGAACAAGGGTGATGGCATGTGAGGTGACGTTGGCGGGGCAGGCATGGGATCCTTGCGGTTTTTCTCCAGGACCGTGGCTGACCCATGACGTGTGCATCCGCCGTTTCACCTCGCATCATCCACATTGCCGCCGCGCTGTTACTCAACGCCGACGGCCAGACCTTGCTGGTACGCAAACGCGCCACCAGGGCGTTCATGCAACCGGGCGGCAAGATCGAAGCCGATGAGTTGCCGGTGCAGGCACTGGCCCGTGAGCTGGAAGAAGAGTTGGGATTGGTCATCGATCCCACACAGGCAACGTTCCTTGGCCAGTTTTCAGCTCCTGCCGCCAATGAACCGGGATTTGTCGTACAGGCAGAAATCTTTCAACTGACCATCGATGCCGAAGTCTCCCCGGCGGCTGAAATCGAAGAGGTCGTCTGGGTCGATCCGGCCACTGATCCGGCGCTCGAACTGGCGCCATTGACACGCGACCTGATCCTGCCGTTTTATCGAGCCTCGCTGACCAGAATCGCCTGATCATTAACGCAAGGGACGCCCGCCATGATCCCGCTTCAAGACTTGCTGATTTTCGCTGCCGCCGCGTTGCTGATGGTCCTCACTCCGGGGCCGAACATGATCTATCTGATCTCGCGTTCGATCTGTCAGGGGCGCAAGGCGGGCGTCACGTCGTTGCTGGGTGTGGTCGCGGGTTTCTTTGTGCATATGTTTGCCGCTGCTGCCGGTCTTAGCGCTGTGTTTCTCGCGGTGCCAATGGCTTATGAAGTGTTGAAGTGGGCCGGTGCGCTGTACCTGCTGTGGCTGGCCTGGCAGGCGCTGAAACCCGGCGCGCGTTCGCCGTTCGAAGCCCGGCAGTTGCCGCCGGATTCGTCGCGCAAACTGATCACCATGGGCTTTCTCACCAGTGCCCTGAACCCGAAAATTGCGGTGTTCTATCTCTCGGTGTTTCCGCAATTCATCAGCCCTGAACACGGCTCGGTGTTCATCCAAAGCCTCATCCTCGGCCTGACCCAGATCAGCGTCAGTTTCACCGTCAATCTGCTGATTGCGCTGTTTGCGGCGGGCATTGCTTCGTGGTTCGTGCGCAACTCGACTTGGCTCGCGGTGCAGCGTTATTTCATGGGCCTGGTGCTGGGCGGTCTGGCCATTCGCTTGATGCTTGAGCAGCGGCGAGCCGAGTGATGTGGATCGAAAAGCTGGACGCCAGCCATGCCCTGGCCTATCGGGAACTGATGCTCGAAGCCTACGACCGTCATCCGCAGGCATTCACCTCAAGCGTGCGTGAACGCGCGGTGATGCCGTTGAGCTGGTGGGAGGCGCGCCTGACCAGCAAGCTCGATGTGGTGCTCGGCGCATTCGAGGGTGGCACGCTGGCTGGCATTGTCGGTTTGGCATTCGAGCCACGCGAGAAGGCCCGACACAAGGCCACACTGTTCGGCATGTATGTGTCGGCGGATTTTCGTCAGCACGGTTTGGGATTTGAACTGGTGCAAGCGGCACTGGCCGAGGCGCACAATCATCCCGAGCTGAAGCTTGTCCAGCTCACGGTGACCGCTGGCAACGACGCAGCGTTCACGTTGTATCAGCGCTGCGGCTTTATCCAGTTTGGACTTGAGCCGCTGGCGGTGCGGGTAGGCGAAGACTACTTCGACAAGATCCACATGTGGTGTGAGCTCTCCAGAAAATAAGATCAAAAGCTCGTCCGATCGCAGCCTTCGCAGCTCCTACACAGGACATGTATGCAACACAAATCCTGTAGGAGCTGCCGAAGGCTGCGATCTTTTGATTCAGCGTTTCAGCGCACGGCGCTCACCCCGTCCAGTGTCGAGAACGACGTGTCCTTGGCCGTCAGCAAAAAGTCGCGCATGTACGGCGCATCGAGCATGTCGGCGCGTATCCCTGCGTACAGCGTGGCAAACAAGCCTTTCTCGCCCAGCCGCTTGCCTTTCACGTAACCGCGCGAGCTGTACTCATGCAGCGCCCAGTGCGGCATGCCGCAGACGCCACGGCCGCTGGCGACCAGTTGCATCATCATCACCGTCAGTTCCGAGGTGCGCACTTGCGCCGGTTCGATGTCGGCCGGTTCGAGGAAGCGGGTGAAGATATCCAGTCGGTCGCGCTCTACCGGGTAGGTGATCAGCGTTTCAGTCAGCAAGTCTTCGGGCACGATGTACGGTTTGCTCGCCAGCGAATGCTGATTGGCCACCGCGAGCATGGCTTCGTAGGTGAACAGCGGCACATAGGTGATGCCGGCGATTTCCTGCGGGTCGGAGGTCACCACCAGATCCAGATCACCACGCGCCAGGGCCGGCAGCGGCGCGAAGGAGAAGCCTGATGCGAGGTCGAGTTCTACTTCCGGCCAGGCATCGCGGAACTGGTCGATGGTCGGCATCAGCCACTGGAAGCAACTGTGGCATTCGATCGCCATGTGCAAACGCCCGGCCGTGCCACCGGCCAAGCGGCTGATGTCACGCTCGGCGGCGCGCAGCAGAGGCAGAGTTGCGTCGGCCAGTTGCAGCAGGCGCAGGCCGGCGCTAGTAAAGCGCACCGGTTTGGTCTTGCGCACGAACAACTGCATGCCCAGCCGTTCTTCAAGCTCCTTGAACTGGTGCGAGAGTGCCGATTGGGTCAGGTGCAGACGGTCGGCGGCATCGACCAGGCTGTCGGCTTCGCGCAGGGCGTGCAGGGTTTTCAGGTGACGGATTTCAAGCACCGGCTGGCTCCATGAGGAAAACTTGTGATCAACACGAAAAGGTTGAGTTTGTCTCATGTTGGTTTGACTGTCGACAATGGCGCCATCTTTTATGCAATGGAGCACACTCGACATGGCCGTGGCCCACACCCTTGGTTTCCCGCGCATCGGCGCCGACCGTGAACTGAAAAAAGCCCTCGAAGCCTATTGGCAGGGTGATCTCGATCAGACCGAACTGAATCATGTCGGTCGTGAACTGCGCGCCCGCCACTGGCAATTGCAGAAAGACGCCGGCATCGATCTGCTGCCGGTCGGCGACTTCGCCTGGTACGACCAGGTGCTGACTCATTCGCTGATGTTTGGCGTGATCCCCGAACGTTTCGACAACGCGCGCGACGAGCGCGGCCTGCCAACCCTCGACACTTTGTTCGCCATGGCCCGTGGTGCGACCAGTCATTGCTGCGGCGGTGAGCACAGCAAGACTCAATACGCGCAAGAACTGACCAAGTGGTTCGACACCAACTACCACTACCTCGTCCCGGAATTCGGCGCTGATCAAGCCTTCAAGCTGAGCTGGAACCAGTTGTTCGATGAAGTCGAAGAAGCCAAAGCGCTGGGCCACAACGTCAAACCGGTGATCATCGGCCCGCTGACCTACCTGTGGCTGGGCAAGGCGAAAGGTGACGAGTTCGACAAACTCGAGCTGCTCGAGCGCCTGCTGCCGGTGTACAACCAAATCCTCGTGCGCCTCGCCGAGCAAGGTGTGGAATGGGTGCAGATCGACGAACCGATCCTCACCCTCGACCTGCCGCAAGCCTGGAAAAGCGCCTTCGAACGCGCTTATCACATCCTCCAGTATTCACCGCTGAAGAAACTGGTGGCGACGTATTTCAGTGGCCTTGAAGACAACCTGGGTCTGGCCGTGGGTCTGCCGGTGCAGGGGCTGCACATCGACGCGGTGCGCGCGCCGGAGCAACTTGGCCAGGTGCTCGATCGCCTGCCGACCTACAAGATTCTCTCGGTGGGGCTGGTCAACGGTCGCAACGTCTGGCGCTGCGAACTGGAGCAGGCGCTGGCGCAATTGCAACCGGCGCAGGAGCGTTTCGGCGACAACCTGTGGGTCAGCAGTTCCTGCTCGTTGCTGCACAGTCCGGTGGACGTCGAGCGTGAAGACAAACTCGATCCGGAACTCAAAAGCTGGCTGGCGTTTGCCGTGCAGAAGTGCAGCGAAATCTCCGTGTTGCGTGATGCGCTGAACGATCCGCAGGCGCCCAAGGTGCAAACTGCGCTGGCCGAGAGCCGGGCTGTTCACGCCAGCCGTGCGCAGTCGCCACGCATTCATAAGGCAGATGTGCAGGCGCGGATCAAGGCGATCAATGCCGGCGACAGTCAGCGTCATTCGCCGTTTGCCAAACGCATCGCCAAGCAACAGGCGCGTCTGCAGCTGCCGACGTTCCCGACGACCACCATCGGCTCGTTCCCGCAGACCGGTGCGATCCGTCTGGCGCGTCAGGCGTTCAAGCAGGGCAAGCTGTCGCCCAACGATTACCACGACGCCATGCGCAGTGAAATCCGCCACGCCGTGTTGATTCAGGAGCGCCTGGGACTGGACGTGTTGGTACACGGTGAAGCCGAGCGCAACGACATGGTCGAGTACTTCGCCGAGCAACTCGACGGTTACCTGTTTACGCGGTTCGGCTGGGTCCAGAGCTACGGTTCGCGCTGTGTGAAACCGGCAGTGATTTACGGTGACCTGAGCCGACCGCACGCCATGACAGTCGACTGGATTACTTACGCTCAAGGCCTGACCGACAAGGTCATGAAAGGCATGTTGACCGGCCCCGTGACGATGCTGATGTGGTCGTTCCCGCGTGAGGACGTGTCGCGCAAAATTCAGGCGCAGCAACTGGCGCTGGCCCTGCGCGATGAAGTGGTCGATCTGGAAAACGCCGGCATCAAGATCGTGCAGATCGACGAAGCGGCGTTTCGCGAAGGCCTGCCGCTGCGGCGTGCGCAATGGCAGGAATATCTGGACTGGGCGGTCGAGGCGTTCCGTCTGACGGCGTCTGGTGTGAAGGATGAAACGCAGATTCACACGCACATGTGCTACAGCGAATTCAACGACGTGATCAAGGCCATCGCCGACATGGACGCCGACGTCATCACCATCGAAACCTCGCGTTCGGACATGGAGTTGCTCGAGGCCTTTGAAGCGTTCGACTACCCCAATGACATTGGTCCCGGCGTCTATGACATCCACTCGCCACGGGTGCCGGACACTGCCGAGATGGTCAAGTTGATGAGCAAAGCGGTGCAGCGCATTCCCGCCGAACGTCTGTGGGTCAACCCTGATTGCGGTCTGAAAACCCGCGCCTGGCCGGAGACGGAAGCGGCACTGGTGAACATGGTGGCGGCGGCGCGGCAGTTGCGCAGTCAACTGGCCTGACACTCGCCCACAGGATCGATTAGAGGTCGGAGGCTGCGCCCGACCCGGATGACCGCTCGGCGCTCTTCATCAAACTGTCACGTAACTGTGGCAGCGCGCTTGTACAAACTTCATCAGACTCGCGCTCTACTGGGGTTCTGTGTTTCGGTGTTTTTGATGATGAAGGGATGGTTTTCGATCGCGGCTGTTCTGGCCGCGATTTTTTTCGGCGTGCCGGCCTCTGCGGCGTCGCGATGCGATGTGAATGTGCCCACCGAGCGTGTCGATCTGGCGCAGGTCAGCCTGGCGTACCAGAGCATTGGCCGTGCTTCGGATCCGGCATTGTTGTTGGTGATGGGGCTGGGCGGGCAATTGATCCACTGGCCGGACGAAGTGGTCGAGGCGCTGTGTCAGCAGGGTTTTCGAGTGATTCGCTATGACAACCGTGATGTGGGTCTGTCGACCTGGCGTCAGGCACCGGCGGAGGCCAACCTGACCTTTGAAGTGCTGCGATACAAGCTCGGTCTGCCGGTGGCGGCGCCGTACAGCCTGACCGACATGGCCGACGATGCGCTGGGGCTGATGACGGCCCTGCATGTCGAGCAATTCCATGTGCTGGGCGCCAGCATGGGCGGGATGATTGCTCAGCACATGGCGGCCATGGCGCCGCAGCGGGTTGAGAGTCTGACGCTGATCATGACCAGTTCCGGCGCTGAAGGTTTGCCGGCGCCCAGCGCGGCGCTGGTGCAGTTGCTGGCGCGACGCGGTGCGCCGAACCGAGAAATGGCGCTGGAGCAGCAGGCAGATTTACTCGCGGCACTCGGCAGCCCGGCGGTCAGCGATGATCGCCAGGCATTGCTGCAGCAAGCGGCGGCTTCTTACGACCGCGCGTTCAATCCGGAAGGCGTCAAGCGCCAGATCATGGCGATACTGGCCGAGCCGAGTCGGGTGGCGCTGCTCAATCAGTTGCGCGTGCCGACGCTGGTGGTGCACGGCACGGCCGATCCGCTGCTGCCGGTCATGCATGGCGTGCATTTGGCCGCGCACATTCGCGGCAGTCAGTTGAGGTTGATTCCGGGGCTGGCCCACCGGTTTCAGGAAGCGTTCAAGGAACCGTTGCTGGCGGCGGTATTGCCGTATTTGCAGGCGCATCGTGAAGACAATTCGCATTGGGCGCAGATTGAGCCGGTGGTGGGGCGGAATCTGCTGTAGCCGCTTTACCTTCGTGAGCAGGCTCTCTCCCACACAGGGGGTAGACGTTAGCCGTGTACGCGCACCCAAACCGAAACCAACACCGTAGCCGTCATCAACCAGGCCACCGCCGCCACGGCCAGCGAAGCCTCCAGCCGCATCCGGTCGACCATCACATACAACGTCGCCAGATACACAAAGTACGGAATGATCGACCACATCCCGAACACGATGGTGGTCTTCAGATCATCAACCGAGCGGCCCTTGCCGACGATGTAATGAGCAATCAGCGCAAACGTCGGGAACAGCGGCACCAACCCTGCGATGTAATAGTTTTTCGTCTTGGCCAGCGCCGCGAGAATCAACACAACCGCGGCACCGAGTGCCGCTTTCAGCAACAGATCCAT
The DNA here is from genome assembly GCF_016613125.1 of Pseudomonas sp. MF6776. Classification (NCBI taxonomy): domain Bacteria; kingdom Pseudomonadati; phylum Pseudomonadota; class Gammaproteobacteria; order Pseudomonadales; family Pseudomonadaceae; genus Pseudomonas; species Pseudomonas sp. MF6776. Next base: position 331,626 of record NZ_JAENSQ010000004.1, on the reverse strand, counting down.
CAGTGGCTCAACCCGTATTTTTTCACTTTGTCGAACAGTGTGGTCTTGGCCATGCCCAGTTCCAGGCTGGCCTGGGTCAGGTTGCCGCCGCTGCGCTGCAGCGCGTCGCTGAGCAGGTTGCGTTCGAAGGCTTCCACCGCTTCGGCAAATGCCAAACCCTGGCCCGCGCTGCCGGCGCCGGTTTTCTTGAAGGCCGGCAAACCGAGGGCAAAACGCTCGGCGACGTTGCGCAGTTCACGCACGTTGCCCGGCCAGTCGTGGCTCATCAGGTGCGACAGGGTCTGGTTATCCATTTCCGGTAGTGCGCGGTCGAAGCGCAGGGCCGATTGCTGGGTGAAGTGTTCGAACAGTTGCAGGATGTCTTCGCGGCGTTCGCGCAAAGGCGGCAATTCCAGCGTCACCACGTTGAGGCGGTAGTACAAGTCACTGCGGAATTCGCCGGCCTTGCTCGATTCGTCGAGGTCGGATTTGGTCGCTGCAATCACCCGGCAGTCCACCGCCACGCTCTGGTTGGAACCGAGGCGTTCGAGGGTGCGTTCCTGCAACACGCGCAGCAATTTGATTTGCAGCGGCAGCGGCATGCTTTCCACTTCATCGAGGAACAGCGTACCGCCGTCGGCGTGTTCGATCTTGCCGATGCGGCGCTTGCCGGCGCCGGTGAACGCGTTGGCCTCGTGACCGAAGATCTCGCTTTCGAAAAGGTTCTCCGGCAAACCGCCGCAGTTCAGTGCAACGAACTGCTTGCTGTGTCGCCGACTGAAGTCGTGCAGGCAGCGGGCAACCAGTTCTTTACCGGTGCCGGTTTCGCCTTCGATCAGGACGTTGGCCGAGGTGTCGGCGACGTTGGCGATCAATTCGCGCAGGTTCTGCATGGCCGGCGAGCGCCCGATGATCCGGCCTTCAAGCGAATCCCGCTCGGCCAGTTGCCTGCGCAGCGACGAGACCTCGCGGGCGAGGCTGCGTTGCTCCAGCGCACGGCGTGCAACATCGACCAGGCGCTCCGGCGAGAAGGGTTTCTCCATGAAGTCGTAGGCGCCTTTCTGCATTGCGCCAACGGCCATGGAGATGTCGCCGTGCCCGGTGATCAACACCACCGGCAAGCTGCGGTCGCGTTGCTTGAGCCGGGTCAGCAGTTCGAGGCCATCGATGCCGGGCAGGCGAATGTCGCTGATGACGATACCGGCAAAGTTGTCGCCGACGTGCTCCAGCGCTTCTTCGGCACTGCCGACGCCGATGCTGGGAATGTCTTCCAGCGTCAGCGCTTGCTGGCAGCCGAGCAACACATGGGGGTCGTCTTCGACGATCAATACGCTGAGGTCTTGGTTCATATTGGCTCGGCAGGAGTAGGGCTTACCAACGGTAAACTGAGAACGAAAGTGGTACCGCCGCCACCAGGGTGTTCGACACCCAAATGTCCGCCGGTGGCGGCGGCGAGGCTGGCGGAAAGCGTCAGGCCCAGGCCCAGGCCTTGTTCACCGGGCTTGGTGGTAAAGAACGGTTCGAACAGATGCTTGCGCGCTTCGACGTCGACACCGTGGCCATTGTCGCGCACCCGCAGGCGATATTTGCCATTGAACTCTTCACCTTCCAGCCACAGTTGCGGCAGCGGTTGCGCCTGCATGGCGTCGAGGGCGTTGCCGATCAGGTTGACCAGAATCTGTTCGAGGCGGGTCTGGTCGATGTGCAACTGCACATCAATGAATTGCCGGTGCAGTTGCAGCGCCGGATTTTCCAGGCGCGCTCCGAGCAATTGCAGCGCCGCGTCCACGGCTTTGCCGAGGCTGGCCTGGCCCTGATTGTCACCACGTCGGGCAAACGATCGCAGGCTGGCGGTGATCCGGCCCATGCGGTCGATCAGGTCGTTGATGGTTTTCAGATTGGTGCTGGCGACATCGAGCTGGCCGCGCTCGAGAAAACGCACGGTATTGCCTGAGAGAGTGCGCATGGCCGCCAGCGGCTGGTTCAATTCGTGGGCGATGCTCGTGGACATCTGGCCGATGGCGGCGAGTTTGCCGGCCTGCACCAGTTCATCCTGGGCCCGGCGCAGCGTCTCTTCAGCCTGCCGGCGTTCGCGGATCTGACTCTTGAGTCGATCGTTGCTGGCACGCAGGTCGGCGGTGCGTTCGGTAATCCGACGCTCCAGTTGATTGTTGGCTTCCTGCAAGGCTTCGCGGGCGGCGAGGCGGGTGGCGATGACCTTGCGCCGCTCATTCCAGGCAATCAGCAGGAACGCCACCAGGGCAAATGCGACGGCGACCAGAATTCCTTGGTTGATCGCTTCGCGGCGCAAATCCTGAAGCGGCGTCAGCAGGGTGAAATTCCACGGTGTATCGCTAAGGGGCCGGGTCTGCGCCAGATAGCGGATGTCGTCTTCGTCGGAGTCGATTTCACTGTTGGACGGGAAGGTGAGTTTTTCCACGCCTTCGGACAAGGTTTCCCGGGCCAGCGGTTGCAGTTCGGTGAGCGGGAACCAGTAGTACTGCAAGCTGCGGGCGAGTTTCTCTTTGACTTCGTCGCTCAGCGGGATGACCGATTTGAGGCGTCTGGCCGGATCGCTGGACAGAATGATGATGCCGTTTTCATCGCTGACAAACGCTTCGAGGCGCGCCCGTTGCCAGCGTTCTTCCATGGCTTCGAGGCGCACTTTGACCACGGCGACGCCGATGATCTTGCCGTGTTCTTCCAGGCCATGGGCCAGGTAGTAGCCGGGTTCGCCGTTGGTGCTGCCGATCCCGTAGAAACGGCCGGGTTCACCGCGTATGGCTTTTTGAAAATAGGCACGGAAGGACAGGTCTTCGCCCAGATAACTGTCGACATCGCGCCAGTTGCTGGTGGCCATCACGCGGCCGGTGGTGTCCATCACGTAGATGGCCCGACTGCGGCTGCGCCGGTTCAGGCCTTCAAGGTAATCGTTGACCGTTTTCCGGTGCTCCGGAGTCGGGTCGGCCAGCAATTGCGGGACACTGGTTTCCAGTTCCAGCAGGCTGGGGAGGTAGGTGTATTTGCTGATTTCGCTCTCGACGGCGCGGGCGTGCAGTTCCAGCTGACGCTGGCCGTTCTCGCCAAGGCTACGGATACCGAAATGTTCACTGGTCCAGAAGCCGATAAAACCCAGTCCGACCATCAGGGCGATGATCAGCGGCGGCAAGAACAGGTGACGAATCAGACGGGGCTTCACGGCAAGTGATGGCTTTGCTGCGCGATAAAGATTGGGGTCGCATTTCATCACAGATGCCTTGGGTCAACCAGCACACTTGCAGCAAGTACGCTGTCCCTGTGGGAGCTGGCTTGCCAGCGATAGCGCTCTATCAGTCGACATCATCTTCAACTGACAAGGCCCCATCGCGGGCAAGCCCGCTCCCACAGGTACTGCAGTGTTTTTTAGTGCTGCAAGATTTTCTCGAGGAAGTGCTGCGCGCGTTCGGAGCGGGCGCTGATATCGCCGAAGAACTCTTCTTTCGGGCAGTCTTCGATGATTTTGCCGGCGTCCATGAAGATCACGCGGTCAGCCACTTTGCGCGCGAAGCCCATTTCGTGGGTCACGCACATCATGGTCATGCCTTCCTGGGCCAGTTGCACCATCACATCGAGCACTTCGTTGACCATTTCCGGGTCGAGCGCCGAGGTCGGTTCGTCGAACAGCATGACGATCGGGTCCATCGCCAGCGCACGGGCAATCGCCACGCGCTGTTGCTGACCGCCGGACAATTGGCCCGGATGCTTGTGGGCGTGAGCCGACAGGCCGACGCGCTCCAGCAGTTGCAGACCTTTTTTGGTCGCCTCTTCCTTGCTGCGGCCCAACACCTTGATCTGCGCGATGGTCAGGTTTTCGGTGATGGTCAGGTGCGGGAACAGTTCGAAATGCTGGAACACCATGCCCACGCGCGAGCGCAGTTTCGGCAGGTTGGTCTTCGGGTCGGCAATCGAAGTGCCGTCGACCACGATGTCGCCTTTCTGGAACGGTTCCAGCGCGTTGACGCATTTGATCAGGGTCGACTTGCCGGAACCCGACGGGCCGCAAACCACGATCACTTCGCCTTTTTTGACCTCGGTGCTGCAATCAGTCAGCACCTGGAAGTCCCCATACCACTTGTTGATGTTCTTGATAGAGATCATACGGCGAACCTTTTTTGCAGACGCTTGACCAGCAGCGAGGCGGCAAAGCTGATTGTGAAGTACACGAGACCTGCGAAGATCAGGAACTCATTGGAGCGGCCAATGATGTCGCCACTGGCGCGCGAGGCATTGAGGAAGTCCACCAGGCCCACGGTGTAAACCAGTGAGGTGTCCTGGAACAGAATGATGCTCTGTTGCAGCAACAGCGGGGTCATCTTGCGAAAGGCTTGCGGCAGGATGATCAGACGCATCATCTGTCCGTAGCTCATGCCCAGCGCTTGCGCCGCGCCCATCTGACCTTTGGGAATCGACTGCACACCGGCGCGGACGATTTCGCAGAAGTAAGCCGCTTCAAACATCATGAACGCGACGATGCATGAGGTGAACGCACCGATCGGGGTGTCTTCGCCGGTGATCCAGCGCAGCACGAACGGCACCGCCAGATAGAACCAGGTGATCACCAGCAGCAGCGGGATCGAACGGAAATAGTTGACGTAGGCGCCGGCAACCCGCGACAGCAGTTTGCTCGAGGACAAACGCATCAGCGCCAGGATGGTGCCGAGAATGATCCCGCCCACCACGCCCATCGCCATCAGCTTGAGGGTCATCACCATGCCGTTCCACAAACCGGGAATGGCCGGGACGATGCCACTGAAATCAAATTCCATTATTTACCCCCCACGGAGATCAGGCCGGGCACGGCAACTTTCTTCTCGACCACGCGCATCAGCAGCATGAGGCTCATGTTCAGGGTGAAATAAATCAGGGTAGCGAGGGTGAACGCTTCAAACAGGTTGGCCGAGAACTCGGCGGTCTGTTTGGTCTGCGCGAGCAGCTCCATCAGCCCGATCAGCGAGGCCACGGAGGAGTTCTTGAAGACGTTCAAAAATTCCGAGGTAAGCGGCGGAATGATGATCCGGTAGGCCTGGGGCAGCAGCACGTTCCAGTAGATTTGCGGCAGCTTGAAGCCCATGGCGCGAGCGGCCGATTCCTGGCCACGCGGCAGCGCCTGGATGCCGGTACGCACTTGTTCGCAAACACGCGCGGCGGTGAACAGACCCAGGCACACGACCACGCTCAGGTAAGCCGAGGTGGTTGGGTTAAGGTCCTGTTTGTACCACTCTTGCAGATCGGCGGGCAGCAGGTCGGGCACCAGGAAGTACCAGATGAACAGCTGCACCAGCAGCGGCACGTTACGGAACAGCTCGACATAGCAGGTCGCAATGCCCGACACGATGCGGTTCGGCACGGTGCGCATGACGCCCAGTATCGAGCCCAGCAGCAGAGCGATGATCCAGGCCACGATGGCGATGGCGATGGTCCAGCCCAGACCGGAAATGAACCAGTCGAGATAGGTCTCGCTGCCCACGCCGGTGGACTTGAAGAACACGCTCCAGTCCCAGTTGTAATTCATTAGGGTCTCCCCTCGATTCGATCGATATACAAGTGCCCGCCTGGGAAACTCCGTTCCCTCTGATCGTGAAGATCAGGCACACGCGATCGGCTCGACAGCCACCGGTTCGAGTGTTTCCAGAATGTGCCAGCAGGGAGTGACAAACTCCTGAAAGGGCCGAGCCCCTTCAGGAGATAAGGTTAGTCAGAAATCAGGATTTCTTGTCGTCAGCCGCTTTATCGGTCGGATTGGCGATCAGAGCCTTGAGCTCGTCGCTCATCGGGAAGTTCAGGTTCAGGCCTTTTGGTGGAATCGGCGCCATGAACCACTTGTCGTAGATCTTGGTGATCGCGCCCGATGCGTAGGTAGCCTTGATGGCGTCATCCACAGCCTTTTTGAACGGCTCGTCGCCTTTGCGCATCATGCAGCCGTAGATTTCGTAGGACTGTGGAGTGCCGGTCACGGCCCAGTCGGTGGCTTTCTTGGCCTTGGCCGCTTCGCCGGCCAGCAGTGCGTCGTCCATCATGAACGCAACGGCACGACCCGATTCCAGCATCTGGAAGGATTCACCGTGGTCTTTGGCGGAGATGACGTTCATGCCCATCTGCTTGTCGGCATTCATCGCCTTGAGGATGCGCTCGGACGTGGTGCCGGCGGTGGTCACGACGTTCTTGCCTTTGAGGTCGTCGAAATCCTTGTACTTGGAGTCAACCTTGGACAGCAGACGGGTACCGATTTCGAAGATGCCGACGGAGAAGTCAACCTGCTGCTGACGCTCGACGTTGTTGGTGGTGGAGCCGCACTCGACGTCCACGGTGCCGTTCTGAACCAGCGGGATACGGGTTTGCGAGGTCACCAGGTTGTATTTGACCTGCAGGTTTGGAAGGTCGAGGTCTTTCTTGATCGCTTCGACGATAGCCAGCTGGATATCGTGGGAGTAGCCGACCGGTTTGCCGGAGGCATCAGCGATGTAGGAAAACGGGATGGAGGCATCGCGGTGGCCCAGGGTGATGACACCGGACTCTTTGATCTTCTTCAGGGTGCCGGTGAGTTCGGCAGCGAAAACTGGCGTGCTGATCAGAGCGGCAGCAATGGCTGCGCCCAGGATATGGGGAACGATGCGCATCAAATTTTCCTCGACATTGTTTTTTTTATGGAGCCAGTTTGTCGGCCCTTTTGTGCTTCGAATGCCTGACGGCTCCTGCAGTGTTGGCACAGCAGGCATTCGTCGAGAGAGTGTAGAGCATGAGTCGTGCCATACCAGTCGGTAACACCTAAGGCTCTGATTTATAACGCTATTAAACTTTTATGGCAGTTTTTTGTGGCGTATCTGATCCGGTTAACCGAATCGACCGCAAGGTCGCGTTCGGAAAACCGAATGGTTGGAGGCCTCTTACCCTGGCCCTTCCGAAACGTTGGACCGCGCAGAGGGGAGAGGGTCGGGGTGAGGCAACTGAACCCACATAAAAAAAGCCCCTGAATCTCACAATTCAGGGGCTTTCATTTAAGCGATGGTTATATCAAGCCGCTTCAATCTTGCGATTCTGCTCGACCTTGCCCAGATACGCCGCCAGTTTCTCCTGCTCGGCAGGTGTGGTGAACAGCCCCAGCTTGCTGCGACGCCACAGAATATCGTGCGCGGTCGTTGCCCACTCTTCGCTGCACAGGTAGTCGACCTCACGGGTGTAGAGCCCGCCACCAATGTGTTCACCCATGTCCGCGAGGGTTTCCACGCCTTCGAGCATGCGCCAGGTGCGGCTGCCGTAGGTGGTGGACCAGCGGCGGGCGATCTCGGTTGGCACGAAGTCGAACTTGTCGCGGATCAACGCGCTCAAGGCCTGCGGGGTGGTCATGTCTTCGCCGCCTGGCAGGGTCGCCGAAGCCGTCCAGCTCGGGCGCATCTGGGTGAAGTGCGGCATCAACTGCGCCATCGCCGACTCGGCGAGTTTGCGGTAGGTGGTCAGCTTGCCGCCGAATACCGACAGCAGCGGTGCTTCTTCACCGCCACCCGACAATGCCAAGGTGTAATCGCGAGTCACGGCCGACGGGTTATCGGACTCGTCGTTGCACAGTGGACGCACACCCGAGTAGCTGTGCTGGATGTCGTCGCGGCTGACTTGTTTCTTGAAGTGTGCGTTGACCACTTTCAGCAGGTAATCGGTTTCGCCGTCGGTGATCGCCACTTTGGCTGGATCGCCGGTGTACTCGCGGTCGGTGGTGCCGATCAAGGTGAAGTGGTTCAGGTACGGAATAGTGAAAACGATCCGCTGATCTTCGTTTTGCAGAATGTGCGCATGTTCACCTTCGTACAGCTTCGGCACGATGACGTGGCTGCCCTGAATCAGACGGATGCCGTATGGCGATTCCATCTTCAGGTCGTCGCGAATGAACTTGGCAACCCATGGACCCGCGGCGTTGACCAGTGCTTTGGCGGTGATCGAGAACAGGCTGCCGTCGGCACGTTCAAGATTCAGATGCCACAAACCTTTGGCGCGGCGGGCGCTGACGCAACGGGTCTGGGTGTGCACATGGGCGCCTTTTTCCCGCGCAGCCATGGCGTTCAGCACCACGAGGCGGGCGTCGTCGACCCAGCAATCGGAGTATTCGAAGCCTTTGGTAATTTCGCTTTTCAGTGCGCTGTCGGCGCCGAACTTAAGACTGCGCGAGCCTGCAAGTTTTTCGCGCTTGCCGAGGTTGTCGTAAAGGAACAGACCGGCACGAATCATCCACGCTGGACGCAGGTGCGGGCGGTGCGGCAGCACGAAGCGCATCGGCTTGACGATGTGCGGCGCCTTGGCCAGCAACACTTCGCGTTCAGCCAGTGCTTCACGCACCAAGCGGAACTCGTAATGTTCGAGATAGCGCAGACCACCGTGGATCAGCTTGCTGCTGGCCGACGAGGTGTGGCTGGCCAAATCATCTTTTTCGCAAAGGAACACCGAGAGACCGCGACCGGCGGCATCCGCTGCGATCCCCACCCCATTGATCCCGCCACCGATGACGGCGATATCGTAGATCTCGGAGATAGGGGGCGTACGCAAGGTAGATGTAGACATCGGCTGGCCTCGGGCTCTTGTGATTTTCTATATTTGAATTCGAACATTAATGTTCATTTGCGAAAATGGTAGCCCATAAACACGCGCACAGCCAGTCGCATTCGATTGAAAAAACTCATCGAAGGCCCGTTAAAGGAAAATTTCCGAACATTAAATGCGCGTAGGGGCGCTAGAGGTGTGCTGTTTACTCGATTGCATTCGCGAGCAGGCTCGCCCCCACAGTTTGAAATGCATTCCAATGTGGGAGCGAGCCTGCTCGCGAAGGCGTCGGCGCAGCGAATGAAGATTAGGGGGGCTAAACGACTTCCAGGCGAATCTTGTGCTGGCTCAACAACTGCGCCAATGCCGGCACCGGTTGCTGGTCGGTCACCAGGCAATCAATCAGGCTGATCGGCCCGAGCCGGATCATCGCGTTACGCCCGAACTTGCTCGAGTCCGCCGCCAGAATCACCTGGCGTGCATTGGCGATGATCGCCTGCGAAACCCGGACTTCCTGATAATCGAAGTCGAGCAGACTGCCGTCCTCGTCGATACCACTGATACCGACCAGGGCAAAATCAACCTTGAACTGATTGATGAAATCCACACTCGCCTGACCCACCACACCGCCATCGCGACGGACATTGCCACCGGTCAGCAGCACATCGAAATCATCCTTGGCACTGAGCATCGACGCCACGTGCAGGTTATTGGTGATGATTTTCAGGTGGTTGTGGTTGAGCAGGGCGCGGGCAATCGACTCGGTGGTGGTGCCGATGTTGATAAACAGCGAGGCATGATCGGGAATCTGTGCGGCGATGGCTTCACCAATGCGTTGTTTTTCATCGCGCATCTGATCGGCGCGCATCGCATAGGCAGTGTTTTCGACGCTGGAATCATAGGCAGCGCCGCCGTGGTAACGACGCAGCAGATTGGCTTCCGCGAGCTGATTGATGTCGCGGCGGATGGTTTGCGGGGTAACAACGAACAGCGTAGCCATTTCCTCGATGCTCACATAGCCGCGTTCGCGGACCAGCTCGAGGATTTGCTGCTGACGGGGAGGCAGATTCATGGGGCTTCCTTTGGGCTGCCGTGCAAAATTTGCCCATGATGCCGCAGGAATCTCCTCCCGACCAGTTTCCAGCTTTAGTCAGTCCTCAGACTGGCTTATTCGGCGTCCTCACGCGCCCAGTCACGGGTGCGGCTGACGGCTTTTTTCCAGCCTTTGTACAGCTTCTCTTTCTCGACTTCGTCCAGGCTCGGTTCGAACTCACGCTCGATTACCGCTTTGCCACGCAGTTCATCCAGGCTGCCCCAGAAGCCGCATGCCAGACCGGCCAGATACGCCGCGCCCAGTGCCGTGGTTTCGCGCATTTGTGGGCGCTCGACCTGGGTGCCGAGGATGTCGGCCTGGAACTGCATGAGGAAGTTATTCGCCACCGCGCCGCCGTCTACGCGCAGGGCCTTGAGGCGTTCGCCGGAGTCCTGTTGCATGGCGTCGAGGACGTCGCGGGTCTGGTAGGCGATCGATTCCAGCGCGGCGCGGATGATGTGATCCACGCGTACGCCGCGAGTCAGGCCGAACAGCGCGCCACGGGCATACGGATCCCAGTAGGGAGCGCCGAGACCGGTAAAGGCCGGTACCAGGTACACGCCGTTGCTGTCCTTGACCTTGTTGGCGAAGTATTCGGTGTCGTGGGCGTCGTTGATGATTTTCAGCTCATCGCGCAGCCACTGCACAGTCGAACCGCCGTTGAATACCGCACCTTCCAGCGCATAAGCGACTTCGCCGCGCGGGCCGCAAGCGATGGTGGTGAGCATGCCGTGCTTGGATTTCACTGCCTTGTCGCCGGTGTTCATCAGCAGGAAGCAGCCGGTGCCATAGGTGTTTTTCGCTTGGCCCGGCTCAACGCACATCTGGCCGAACAACGCCGCTTGCTGGTCACCGGCGATACCGCCGATGGCAATGCCGCTTTTGGTGCGGCCATAGATCTCGGACGAGGCTTTCACTTCCGGGAGCATTTCGCGCGGGATGTCGAGGATCTCCAGCATCTTCGCGTCCCACTCAAGCGAGTGAATGTTGAAGAGCATGGTACGCGAGGCGTTGGTGTAGTCGGTGACGTGCACCTTGCCGCCAGTGAATTTCCAGATCAGCCAGCTATCGATGGTACCGAACAGCAATTCGCCGTTGCGCGCACGCTCGCGGCTGCCTTCGACGTTGTCGAGGATCCACTTCAATTTGGTGCCGGAGAAGTACGGGTCGGTGACCAGGCCCGTGGTGTCACGGATGTACTCTTCGTGGCCATCGCGCTTGAGCTGCTGGCAGATCTCGGTGCTGCGGCGGCACTGCCAGACGATGGCGTTGTAGACCGGACGGCCGGTGGTCTTGTCCCAGACTACGGTGGTTTCACGCTGGTTGGTGATGCCGATGGCGGCGACCTGATCGTGATGCAGACCGGCCTGGGCCAGCGCTTCGACCATCACTGCGCTCTGGGTGGCGAAGATTTCCATCGGGTCGTGTTCGACCCAACCGGCTTGCGGGTAATGCTGGGCGAATTCGCGTTGCGCGGTGCAAACCACGTTCGCATCGCGGTCGAAAATGATCGCGCGGGAGCTGGTTGTACCCTGATCGAGGGCAATGATGTAGTTCTTATTCTGAATGTCGGTCATGTCGATTGCCTTGGACGAAATAAGGGAGAGTGGGCCGTGGCGCAGGTTCTATAGGGCAGGAACCCACGCCGACTGTTTCAAGAAGTTCTTGGTTTGCCGTCAATGGCCGGTTCTGCATCCTTTGTAGCAGGTGTGGCGCCGGTCAGGTGACGGGCGATGAGCCCGCGATACCCGGCAGCGCCGAGGCAGGCACCGACAATCGGTGCAAAAATCGGAATCAGGAAATACGGAATATCACGGCCGCCAGTGAAGGAAATTTCACCCCAGCCCGCAAAGAAAGTCATCAGTTTCGGACCAAAATCACGCGCAGGGTTCATCGCAAAACCGGTCAGCGGGCCCATAGAACTGCCGATCACCGCGATCAGCAAACCGATCAGAAGCGGTGCCATCGGGCCTTTCGGCAAGCCATTGTTGTCATCGGTCAGGGCCATGATCACGCCCATCAGGATCGCGGTAATGATCATCTCGACCAGGAACGCCTGGGCGGTCGACAGCACCGGGTTCGGGAATGTCGAGAACACCGACGCCAACTCAAGGCTGGCGGCCGAGCCACGAACCATTTGATGGGTTTGTTCGAAATCGAAGAAAAGGTTGCTGTACAGCGTGTAAACCAACAGTGCACCGCAGAAGGCGCCGGCAATTTGCGAGAGGATGTAGAACGGCAGTTTGCGCTTTTCGAAGTCGGCGAAGATTGTCAGGGCGATGCTCACGGCAGGGTTCAGGTGCGCGCCGGAAACACCGGCGGTGAGGTAGATCGCCATGCTCACGCCGACGCCCCATATGATGCTGATTTCCCACAGGCCGAAGCTGGCGCCCGCGACTTTGAGCGCGGCGACACAACCGGTGCCGAAGAAGATCAGGAGTGCAGTACCCAGGAACTCGGCCATGCATTGGCCCGAGAGCGATGGTTGCTGTAAAGCAGTTGTCATTGAAAACCTCGATTTTTGTTGTTGTCTGGCGCGTTGCCAACAGGGCAAGGCGCGATCTTCTCCGAGGCAGGATCCCCATCCTGTTCCCGGTTTACTGCTGGGTGCTGTAATAACCGTAATTCTTACATTATTCAGATTCGAAAAAATATAGACAAGAAACAAAGCTGTCAAAGGTCGAAAGTGAACTGTCGGTCACAATGTAACTATTCGTGGTGTGAATGATTGCGTGCCGTCGGCGCAGTGATGCGTGCTCGGAATGCTGGCAGGCCGCGGGAAACGTGGCCTGGAATAGAGCCTTTTGTGATGTGATGGCCTAGAATCCGGCGCAGGAATTTCCTGCCACTGCCGAGCCTGGAGTTGCCATGACCCCTGCGTTGGACCTGTTGAAAAAAGTTCGTGCCGAACATCGCGTGCACAGTTACGAACATGATCCTAAGGCCGCGTCTTATGGGCTGGAGGCCGCAGAGAAGCTTGGCCTCGAGCCTGCGCAGGTGTTCAAGACGCTGCTGGCGGCCAGTGAAAAAGGCGAACTGCTGGTGGCGGTGGTGCCTGTCGTCGGAAGCCTCGACCTCAAGGGTTTGGCCCATGCCGCTGGCGTGAAAAAAGCCGAGATGGCAGACCCGGCGGCGGCTCAGCGCTCCACTGGGTATTTGTTGGGGGGTATCAGCCCTTTGGGGCAGAAAAAGCGCCTGCGCACCTTTATTGATAATTCAGCCCACGGTTTTGCTTCTATTTATGTCAGCGCCGGTCGGCGAGGGCTGGAGGTCGAGTTGGCGCCGACAATACTCGCCGAACATACCCAGGCGAAATTTGCCGATATTGGTCGAGCGTGACAGTCACCTGCGCTGTATGAAGAAATTTCGCCGGATCTGTCACTGGCGCTGATTTCATCGTGGTTGCATGCTCTGCCGACTGACTCAGGGAGAAGGTTATGCAGCTCGAATTTCATCAGGTCGACGCGTTCAGTGATCGGCCGTTCAGTGGCAATCCGGCGATGGTCTATCGGCTCGATGCGTGGCTCGCCGATGAGTTGATGCAGAAAATCGCCGCCGAACACAATCTGGCGGAAACCGCGTTTATGGTGCGTGAAGGCCAGGCTTGGCATATTCGCTGGTTTACCCCGACCACCGAAGTGCCGTTGTGCGGTCACGCGACGCTGGCCAGCGCTTATGTTCTGTTCGAAATCTACAAGGAAAGTGCTGAACGTATCGACTTCACCTGCAAGTCCGGGCCGCTGAGCGTAAGCCGTGAGGAAGGCCGCCTGTGGCTGGATTTTCCCTCGATTGTGCCGTCGGAGATTGGTGTGACGCTGGATGTCGAGCGTGCGCTGGGTGTCGAGGCGGTGGATGTGCTGGGCTCCAACGAACTGTTCGTGGTGCTTGAATCGGAGCAGGCGGTGCTCGAGTGCACGCCGGACATGGTCGCGTTGGCCAAACTGCCGTGGCTGGGCGCTATCGTCACTGCGCGCGGCAATCAGCACGATTTCGTCTCGCGTTATTTCGCTCCGGCGATTGGCATCAATGAAGACCCGGTGACCGGTTCGACTCATTGCAGCCTGATCCCTTACTGGTCGAAGCGTCTGGGCAAATCGAGCCTGACCGCGTGTCAGCGTTCGGCACGAGGCGGGGAGTTGTTCTGTCGGTTCGAGGGGGAGCGGGTGAAGATTGGCGGGAATGCGACGCTGGTTGCGAGCGGCACATTAGTGTTGGGTTGAGAAACGAAAAGATCGCAGCCTGCGGCAGTTCCTACAGGGATCAGTGTAGGCGCTGCCCAAAGCTGCGATCTTTTGATCGTCAGAGAGCGGTGCTGTAGCGCCTAACACCGTTTTCCACCGCGGGAATCTGCGCCGCCGTGCTACCCGAGGCCTGGAACAACACCAGATGTTCGGCCGCAACGCGAATACCGACCTCAGCACCGACCTGATGATCGGCGTGGCTCGGAAAAATCGATTCAAGTTGTGCACCGGTCGGCAGTTGCAGGCGATACAGCGTCGATGCGCCCTGGAACGTCTTGCCCACAATGTGCGCCTTCAGTGCGCTATCCGGCGCATACACGATGTCATCCGGACGCAGCAACACATCCACCGCGCCGCCAATTGGCCAGGTATAAGCCCGATTTCCGCGCATTTCGCCGAGTTCGGTCTGCACCGATTCCGGGCTGGCGAGCTGGCCGCGAATGAAGTAGCCCTGACCGATAAAACTGGCCACGAACTGGGTTGCCGGTTCGTGATACAGGTTGTAGGGCGTGTCCCATTGCTCCAGTCGACCTTCCTTGAAAACGCCGACGTGATCGCTCACGGCGAAGGCTTCTTCCTGGTCGTGGGTTACCAGAATCGCGCTGGTGCCACGAGCCTTGAGAATGTCGCGCACTTCGTGGCTGAGCTTGCGTCGCAGTTCGCCATCGAGGTTGGAGAATGGTTCATCAAGCAGCAGTAATTGCGGCTCTGGCGCCAAGGCGCGGGCGAGGGCTACGCGCTGTTGCTGGCCACCGGAGAGCTCGTGCGGGAAGCGCTTGCCGAGGTTTTTCAGGTTGACCAGTTCCAGCAGCTCTTCGGTGACGCGCGTTTTGTTCGGGTGCTTGCGAATGCCAAAGGCAATGTTGTCCGCAACACACAGGTGCGGAAACAGCGCGTAGTCCTGAAACACCATGCCAATCCGGCGTTTCTCGGGCGCCAGGGTGAAACCGGCGCTGGAAATGGTCTCGCCGCCCAGGGTGATTTCGCCCTCGTGCACCGGTTCGAAACCGGCAATCGCGCGCAGGGTGGTGGTCTTGCCGCAGCCGGACGAGCCGAGCAGGCAACCGATGTCACCGGCGTTGAGGTGCAGATTAAGGTTCTGCACCACGCGTTGGTCCTGATAGCCGCAAGCGAGGTTGCGCAGGTTCAGCAGTAATTCATGGCTCATGCGTGGTGATATGCCGGTTCGACGAGGAACTCGAGCAAGGCCTTCTGTGCGTGGAGACGGTTTTCTGCCTGATCCCAAGCGACGGAGCGCGGGTCATCCAGCAGGTCGAGACTGATTTCTTCGCCACGGTGCGCGGGCAGGCAATGCAGGAACAGCACGTCCTCGGCCGCGAGGTCGAGCAGGGCACGATTGACCTGGAACGGTGCGAACAACTTGAGGCGCTTGGCGGTTTCCTCTTCCTGGCCCATGGAGGTCCAGACGTCGGTGCTCACCAGGTGTGCACCGCGCACGGCATGCTTTGGATCGCGGACGATGGTCACACGATCGCCGGCATTGGCGACAAACTCCGGGTTGGGCTCGTAGCCTTCCGGGCAGGCGATGCGCAACTGGAAGTCGAACTGGATCGCCGCTTCTATATAGCTGTTGCACATGTTGTTGCCGTCGCCGATCCAGGCAACGGTCTTGCCCTGGATCGAGCCACGATGCTCAAGAAAAGTCTGCATGTCGGCCAGCAACTGGCACGGGTGCAGGTCATCGGACAGGCCGTTGATCACCGGCACGCGCGAGTTGGCGGCAAATTCGGTGAGCGTGCTGTGCGCGAACGTACGGATCATCACCGCATCAAGCATGCTCGACATGACGATGGCGCAGTCGCCGATCGGCTCGCCACGGCCAAGTTGCGTGTCGCGCGGCGAAAGAAAGATCGCCTGACCGCCGAGCTGGATCATGCCGGCCTCGAACGAGATCCGGGTGCGGGTCGAGGATTTCTCGAAGATCATCCCCAGCACGCGGTTTTTCAGAGGCTCGAACAGTACGCCGCGGTTACGCAGGTCCTTGAGCTCAACGCCTCGACGGATCACGCTGACCAGCTCTTCGGGCGTGCAATCCATCAGGGAGAGAAAGTGCCTTGCGCTCATCATTGACTACCTTTTGCTACAAACCGCAGATGCTCAAAGCCTTGTTTAACGGAACAACGGGCGAGACCTGCGGCGTAAGCCGCACAGGGGCGACGAAATAGGGGGAGGCGCGATATTGACACTAAATGTCGCGTTTTTCCAATAGGCTACGGTTTTTGCGGGATTCGGAGGGCGGACGGCAAGTAGCAGTCGCGCATTTGAAGCCGGGTTCAGGACAGCAGCGAGCCTCTTTGTACACTGGCCTTACCGGGCTTGGCAATCAGGCGTGGCGGGTATGGCGCCACGCAGGTCGGTTTGATACCGGGTGATCGCGTAATCGCTTGGTCGGATGTTCGCGTTGAAACATTTGCTAAAGCAAAGTGCTGAGTTATAAATAGCCTTCGAGCGACGCAGGAAGCCTCCGCATGGAATCGAAAGAACAACTGTTAATGGATTTGCTGGGCCATACGGCTCGCTCCTTGACCCATCTCACCGCTTCAATGACCTCGATGTCCTTCGAACTGCTGCGCAGCGAGGACGAAGTGGTCAAGGCTGCCAGCCGTCAAATGATCGATCGCATGGCGACCATCAGTACCGGGCTCGACGAGCATTGGCGCCTGATCGGCGAACTCACCGGTGTGCACATCGCCCACGAGCAGATCGAAACCATTCAGGAAATCCAGTTGGCGCCGCCACCCACTCTGCCGATCAATTGATCGCGTCGGGCTATCGGCTCGCCTGATGGCCGCCGATTCACAAGACGAACGTCGCTGGCGCCGTTTCGGCACACGGGCCATAGTTTTGTTCCCGCAGGCGTTGTTGCCTGCCCAGAACAAAACAGAGACTGGCCATGACCAAGACTCTTCATCACCGTGCCTGCCACCTGTGTGAAGCCATTTGCGGCTTGATCATCGAGACCACCGAAACCGATGGCGCTGTTGCGATCACATCGATCAAGGGTGATGCCCTCGACACCTTCAGTCGTGGGCACATCTGCCCCAAGGCTGTGGCCCTGCAAGACATTCAGAACGATCCGGATCGCCTGCGCCAGCCGATGCGGCGGGTTGGCAGCGAATGGCTGCCGATCGAGTGGGACGAGGCGTTTGCGCTGGTGGCCGAGCGTCTGGCGGCGATCCAGGAGCGGCATGGGCAGAATTCGGTGGCCGTGTATCAGGGCAACCCGAGCGTGCACAACTATGGGCTGATGACCCACAGCAATTACTTCCTCGGTCTGTTGAAAACCCGTAACCGGTATTCCGCGACATCGGTCGATCAACTGCCCCATCACCTCAGCAGTTACCTGATGTACGGCCACGGCTTGCTGCTGCCGATCCCCGATATCGATCACACCGATTTCATGCTGATCCTGGGCGGCAATCCTCTCGCCTCGAACGGCAGCATCATGACGGTGCCCGACGTCGAAAAACGCCTTAAGGCGATTCAGGCACGCGGCGGCAAAGTGGTGGTGGTCGATCCGCGACGCAGTGAAACGGCGGCCATCGCCGATCAGCATTTGTTCGTGCGTCCCGGGGGCGATGCGGCGTTGTTGTTTGGGTTACTCAACACGTTGTTTAGCGAGGGATTGACCCGCGACAGCCATTTGCCGGTGGATGGCCTGGACGAAGTGCGCGCGGCCGTTTCGACGTTTACCGCCGAAGCCATGAGCCCGCTGTGCGCGGTGCCCGCCGAGCAAATCCGCCAATTGGCTCGCGACTTCGCCGCCGCGCCGAGTGCGGTGTGTTATGGGCGGATGGGCGTTTCCACCCAGGCGTTCGGCACGTTGTGCCACTGGGTGGTGCAGTTGATCAATCTGGTCACCGGCAATCTGGATCGCGTTGGCGGGGCCCTGTGCACAGAGCCCGCAGTGGATCTGGTGGCGTCGACCTCGGGCGGGCATTTCAACAAATGGCAAAGCCGTGTTTCCGGGCGTCCTGAGTATGGCGGCGAATTGCCGGTGTCGGCGCTGGCTGAAGAAATGCTCACCGCAGGCGAAGGGCAGATTCGTGCGCTGATCACCGTGGCCGGCAATCCGGTGCTGTCGACGCCCAATGGACGGCAGCTCGAACAAGCGCTGGACGGTCTGGAGTTCATGGTCAGCATTGACCTGTACATCAACGAAACCACGCGCTATGCCGACCTGATTCTGCCGTCGACTTCGGCGCTGGAGAACGATCACTACGACACCACGTTCAACCTGTTTGCGGTGCGCAACGTCACCCGTTTCAATCGGGCGATCCTCGGCAAACCCGAGGGCGCATTGCATGACTGGGAAATCTTTGTCGGTCTGGCCAAGGCCTTCGCCGAGAAAACCGGCAAGGAACTGAAGCCGACCATGCCGCCGGCGAAGATGATCGACATGGGTCTGCGCATGGGAATGTACGGTGACGCCTCAGAGCAAAAGCTGTCCCTGGCCACTCTTTTCGATCATCCCCACGGAATAGATCTGGGCGCGTTGAAGCCTAATCTGGCCGCGCGCCTGAAAACGCCGAGTCAACGCGTACAGGCTGCGCCACCAGAGATCCTCGCTGACCTGGCGCGGTTCGCCGCCTTGCAGGCACCGGCCGCCGATGAACTGTTGATGATCGGTCGCCGGCATGTGCGCAGCAACAATTCGTGGATGCACAACTATCACCGTCTGGTGAAGGGCAAGCCGCGTCACCAGTTACTGATGCACCCGGATGACCTGGCCAGCCGCGGGCTCAATGATGGGCAGCTTGTGCGGGTGAGTTCGCGGGTCGGGCAGATTGAAGTGGAAGTGCTCGGCAGTCTCGACATGATGAAAGGCGTGGTCAGCCTGCCGCACGGTTGGGGGCATGCGCGTCCGGGTGTGCAGATGGCGATCGCCAGCAGTCAACCGGGATCGAGCGCCAATGACCTGACCGATGAATGTCAGCTCGACGAGTTATCCGGGAACGCGGCGCTCAATGGTGTGCCGGTGACCGTGGCGGCGGCTTGAGCATGTCTGTCGGGGAGACCGAGCATGGCGCTCGGGATTCCGTTACAATGCGCCACCGTGCCGACCCGTGAGTCGGAAAGTTCAGCCGAGGTGCTCCATGGATATCATCGAAACGATTAAAGAGCAGATTGCCAACAACACCATTCTGCTTTACATGAAAGGCTCGCCGAATGCCCCACAATGTGGCTTTTCCGCGAAAGCTGCACAGGCTGTGATGGCGTGTGGTGAAAAGTTTGCGTACGTGGACATCCTGCAGAACCCGGAAATCCGCGCCAACCTGCCAAAGTACGCCAACTGGCCGACTTTCCCGCAACTGTGGGTCGGCGGTGAACTGGTCGGCGGTAGCGATATCATGACCGAGATGTCGGCAGACGGTTCGCTGCAAAGCACCATCAAGGCTGCTGTCGAAGCCGCTGCTGCGAACAAGTCCGAAGCCTGATGGCTTGTAGGGAAGCAAGCTTCTTTGCTTCCCCGTCGGTTCATTCGACACACGCTCCCCCTGTAGGGGCTGTCGAGTGAAACGAGGCTGCGATCTTTTGATCTTCAGCCAATAAAAAGCCCCGCACCTCGAAAGAGGGCGGGGCTTTTTAATGTCTTGAATTTGGCGAGTGTTAAATCACTCTTCGCCCATCTGCGATTGCAGATAGTTCTCAAGACCGACTTTGCCGATCAGGCCCAGTTGGGTTTCCAGCCAGTCGATATGTTCTTCTTCGGATTCGAGGATATCTTCGAGCAGCTCACGGCTGCCAAAGTCGCCAACGGTTTCACAATGGGCAATTGCGGCTTTCAGGTCTGCGTGGCCGGTCTTCTCGATACGCAGGTCGCACTCCAGCATTTCCTGGGTGTGCTCGCCGATGTGCAGCTTGCCCAGGTCCTGCACGTTTGGAAGACCTTCGAGGAACAGGATGCGCTTGATCAGCTTGTCCGCGTGCTTCATCTCGTCGATGGATTCTTTGTACTCGTGCTTGCCCAGCTTGTTCAGGCCCCAATCTTCATACATGCGCGCATGCAGGAAGTACTGATTGATCGCGACCAGCTCATTGGCAAGGATCTTGTTGAGATGCTGGATGACTGTAATGTCGCCTTTCATGATCGGAGTCCTGCCCTGTAATAGCTGTATATAAGGCGGAGTTTGAGCTTCGTACTTATAAGTGTCAAACCTAAGTTATTGAATAATATATGAAAATTAATCGAAATAAGAATGTTTGTGTTCCGCGTCTGGAGCCTAAGCGCTTGATTTACAGGCATAAAAAAACCGGACATAAGTCCGGTTCTTTGAAATAGGGGTAGTTACGCAGCAGTAAATTCTACTGGATAAGGAATCGCGGCCTGGGCGGTTTGCAGCTTGGTCAGGGTTTCGCGAACCACTTCCTTGGCAAGGCAGGCACATTTGCCGCACTGGCTGGCGACGCCGGTGGCCTGGCGGACTTCTTTATAGCTGCAGCAACCTTCATAGATCGCTTCGCGGATCTGTCCGTCGGTGACGCCAGTGCAGAGACAAACATACATAAGTGAGAACCGTCGCTGGTTGTGACTCAATTGCGATGGATCTTAATAATAACGAGAATGATTGTCAAAGTGCTTTGCGAGGCCTTTTCACCGAATTGGCCCATGACTGACGAACGGTGATTACTGGCGATCTGTATGGCCCCGTAAATGCAGCCCTGTAATCGGCAACTGCGAAAAACCGTTAAGGACAGGCGAAAAACGCAGTGTATGATGGTCGGCCCTTGCGAAGGGGGTTCGTGTCACAGGGCTGTCGCCTGAGGGTGGCAGGCTGGCCCGGACCCTGAACTTCAAGTTTCTACACCAGGAGATATCAATGAGCGTACTCGTAGGCAAACAAGCCCCAGACTTCACCGTCCCGGCCGTACTCGGCAATGGCGAGATCGTTGACAGCTTCACCCTGTCCTCGGCCATCAAAGGCAAATACGGCCTGGTGTTCTTCTACCCACTGGACTTCACCTTCGTCTGCCCGTCCGAGCTGATCGCTCTGGACAACCGCATGGCTGACTTCAAGGCACGCAACGTTGAAGTGATCGCTGTGTCGATCGACTCGCACTTCACCCACAACGCATGGCGCAACACCCCAGTGAACAATGGCGGCATCGGCCAGGTGAAATACACCATGGCTGCCGACATGAAGCACGACATCGCCAAGGCTTACGACGTTGAATCCGAAGGCGGCGTGGCTTTCCGTGGCGCCTTCCTGATCGACGACAAAGGCGTTGTCCGCTCGCAGATCATCAACGACCTGCCACTGGGCCGTAACATGGAAGAGCTGATCCGTCTGGTCGACGCTCTGCAATTCCACGAAGAGCACGGCGAAGTCTGCCCTGCCAACTGGAAAAAAGGCGACAAAGGCATGAACGCTTCGCCAGAAGGCGTTGCGGCTTACCTGACCGAGAACGCTGCTGCCCTGTAAGGCGCAACGTTGCGGTACAAAAAAACCGGCCCATGTGGCCGGTTTTTTTTGCGCGGGAGAAATCCGACCAGGATCAGTCGTTGAAGTCTTCCCAGCCGCCCATCTGTTTCCAGCGATTGACGATGCCACAGAACAGCTCGGCGGTTTTCTCGGTGTCGTAACGCGCGGAGTGCGCCTCACGACCGTCGAAATCGATGTCGGCGGCCTGACAGGCTTTCGCCAGTACGGTTTGGCCGTAAGCCAGACCGGCCAGCGTCGCAGTGTCAAAACTGGAGAACGGGTGGAACGGATTGCGCTTCATGTCCAGTCGCGCAACGGCGGCATTGAGGAAGCCAAGGTCGAAGCTGCTGTTGTGGCCGACCAGAATCGCGCGCTTGCAGCCGTTGGCCTTCAGCGCCTTGCGGATGCCACGGAAGATGTCGGTCAGTGCCGTCTCTTCGCTGACAGCCATGCGCAGGGGGTGGTCCAGCTTGATGCCGGTGAACTCCAGTGCTGCCGCTTCAATGTTGGCGCCTTCGAACGGCTCGACACGGAAGAAGTAGGTGTGATCCGGATAAACGAAACCCTTTTCATCCATGGCGATAGTGGTCGCGGCAATCTCCAGCAACGCATCGGTGGCCGAATTGAAGCCGCCCGTTTCTACGTCGACAACAACCGGCAGGTAGCCGCGAAAGCGTGCTGCCATTGGGTGACGGGAACCGCCGCCGCCACTTTGACCGTCCAGTTCGTCGTCGAAATGGTCTTCACTCACGCGTGTTCCTCCAGCAGGCGCCAGCGCAGTTTTTCACCGGCGCGCAGCGGGATAACGGTCAGCTCGCCAAAGGGCAGGCTGGTTGGGGCGGTCCATTCGTCACGAACCAGGGTGATGCGATCGGTGTTCACCGGCAGGCCATAGAAGCGCGGGCCGTTGAGGCTGGCGAACGCTTCGAGCTTGTCCAGCGCATTGCGTTGCTCAAACGCTTCGGCATACATCTCGATGGCGGCGTACGCGGTGTAGCAGCCAGCACAGCCGCAAGCGGCTTCCTTGGCGTGCTGGGCGTGCGGCGCCGAGTCGGTGCCGAGGAAGAACTTCGCGCTGCCGCTGGTGGCGGCATCGAGGAGGGCTTCCTGGTGGGTGTTGCGCTTGAGGATCGGCAGGCAGTAGAAGTGCGGCCGAATCCCGCCCACCAGCATGTGGTTGCGGTTGTACAGCAGGTGATGCGCGGTGATGGTCGCGCCAACGTTGGCCGGGGCCTCGTTGACGAACTGCACGGCATCGGCGGTGGTGATGTGTTCGAAAACAACCTTGAGCGTCGGGAAACGCTCGACCACGCGACGCATGTGCTCATCGATGAAGATCTTTTCGCGGTCGAACACGTCGACATCGCCACGGGTGACTTCGCCGTGAATCAACAACGGCATCCCGACTTCGGCCATGGCCTCGATTGCCGGGAAGATCTTGTCGATGCTGGTGACGCCAGAATCCGAATTGGTGGTGGCGCCGGCCGGGTACAGCTTGGCGGCGTGCACGAAACCGCTGGCCTTGGCCTCGCGAATTTCTTCGGGCTGGGTGCGGTCGGTAAGGTACAGCACCATCAACGGCTCAAAGCGACTGCCGGCCGGGCGGGCAGCGAGAATCCGCTGGCGATAGCCGTCGGCTTCAGCGGCGTTGCGCACCGGTGGTACCAGGTTGGGCATGATGATGGCGCGACCAAACGTGCGCGCAACATCGGCAACGGTATTGGTCAACACGGCACCATCGCGAAGATGAATATGCCAGTCGTCGGGACGCAGCAGGGTCAGGCGGTCGGACATGAGGGGATTCCAGGCGGGTCAAACTGAGGCGAATGCTACCGGAAAAGACTCTTGCAGGCACTCGCTATCAAGTTTTGCGGGAACCTTCCGATATCCCGTAGGTATGCCGTAAACGTAGTGTGAATCGGTCTTTGTGTTTCAGAAGCCAATGGAGCCTCCCGTGCGCCAGCGATATTTAGCCTTGCTCAGTGTGTTTGCCAGTTTTCCTGCGATGGCGCTTACGTACCAGACTCGCCTGGAGAACATTGAGTGGACGGTCGCCGGCGACAAGTTCGAGTGCCGTCTGACACAACCGATCACGGATTTCGGCTCGGGTGAGTTCGTGCGCAAGGCCGGCGAACAGGCGATCTTCCGTCTGAATGCCTACAACGCCATGCTCGGCGGCGGTTCGGCGACGCTGCTCGCCGCCGCAGCACCGTGGCAGCCGGGGCGCGGCGACATCAACCTGGGCACCGTAAGACTGGGCAGCGGCAACGTCCTGTTCAACAGCTCGCAGTCTCAGGCCGGCGGCTTGATCAGTGGTCTGATGGATGGGCGCAGCCCTGTTGTTCGTCGCGCCTCGGGCGATGGTCGGGTCTCGGAAGTGCGTTTGTTGCCGGTCAGGTTCAACAAGGCCTTCAACGATTACCAGGGCTGTGTGGCGAAATTGCTGCCGCAGAATTTCGAACAGGTTAAACAATCGCAGATCGGCTTCCCCGGCGAAGGTATCGAGCTCGATGCCGCTGCCAAGGCCAAGCTGCAAGTGATGCTCGAGTACATGAAGGCTGATCCGACGGTTAATCACATCGAACTCGATGGCCACTCGGACAACAGCGGCAATCGTCTGACCAACCGCGAACTGTCCCGTCGTCGGGCCTTGGCCGTGGTTGATTTCTTCAAGGCCAACGGCATTCAGGAATCGCAGATCACCGTGCGTTTCCATGGTGAGCGCTACCCATTGGTTCCTAACACCAATGCGAGCAACCGCGCGAAGAACCGTCGGGTCAACGTGCACCTTGCGCGAGTAGCCCCGACGACCGCACCTGCACCCACTGCCAGCACGCCAGCGAACGCTGCGGCAACTTCCTGACCCGCCGGTCATCGTCGCGCCCTCGACAGATTCTGTCGCTTTGTCGTCTTAAGCTGTCGCGCCTCTGTAAATTATCGCGTTTGGGCGGTAGACTCTTCGGCTTTCCGTAGAACCCCGTGGAGTGATGGCATGGCGGACGTAAACAAGGTCGTTCTGGCGTATTCCGGCGGCCTGGACACTTCGGTGATCCTCAAGTGGCTGCAGGATACTTATAACTGTGAAGTGGTGACCTTCACCGCTGATCTCGGTCAAGGCGAAGAGGTCGAGCCGGCCCGCGCCAAGGCTCAGGCCATGGGCGTCAAAGAAATCTACATCGACGATCTGCGCGAAGAATTCGTGCGTGACTTCGTGTTCCCGATGTTCCGCGCCAACACCGTTTACGAGGGCGAGTACCTGCTGGGTACTTCCATCGCACGTCCACTGATCGCCAAGCGCCTGATCGAAATCGCCAACGAAACCGGCGCTGACGCCATTTCCCATGGCGCCACCGGCAAGGGCAACGATCAGGTGCGTTTCGAACTGGGTGCGTACGCGCTCAAGCCAGGCGTGAAAGTGATCGCGCCGTGGCGTGAGTGGGACCTGCTGTCCCGCGAGAAACTGATGGACTACGCCGAGAAGCACGCGATCCCGATCGAGCGCCACGGCAAAAAGAAATCCCCGTACTCGATGGACGCCAACCTGCTGCACATCTCCTATGAAGGCGGCGTGCTGGAAGACACCTGGACCGAGCACGAAGAGGACATGTGGCGTTGGACCGTCTCCCCGGAGAAGGCTCCCGACACCCCGCAGTACCTGGAACTGACCTACCGTAACGGCGACATCGTTGCGCTGGACGGCGTCGAAATGACCCCGGCCACCGTGCTGGCGACGCTGAACAAGATCGGTGGTGCTCACGGTATCGGCCGTCTCGACATCGTCGAAAACCGTTATGTCGGCATGAAGTCCCGCGGTTGCTACGAGACTCCGGGCGGTACGATCATGCTGCGTGCTCACCGCGCCATTGAATCGATCACCCTGGACCGCGAAGTCGCTCACCTGAAAGACGAGCTGATGCCAAAGTACGCCAGCCTGATCTACACCGGTTACTGGTGGAGCCCTGAGCGTCTGATGCTGCAACAGATGATCGACGCTTCCCAGACCAGCGTGAATGGTGTGGTTCGCCTGAAGTTGTACAAAGGCAACGTGATCGTGACGGGCCGCAAGTCCGACGATTCGCTGTTCGATGCCAACATCGCGACCTTCGAAGAGGATGGCGGTGCTTACAACCAGGCCGACGCGGCGGGCTTCATCAAGCTCAACGCGCTGCGCATGCGCATTGCTGCCAACAAGGGCCGCAAGTTGTTCTGATTTTTCAGACTGACGCGCAATAAAAGGGCGGCCCCGTCTTCCAGACGGGCCGCCCTTTTTTTACAGAATTCTTTTGTCCAACACTTCGTGCAATGTTCCTTGTCCATTTGCATGCGGTGCAATGCCGCAATCTTCAAGCTCTTCCCAACAGTGTGACCGTCTGTGAACACAGATTGTAAATAATACAGAGTGTTGTGCCTGAGCCTTTCTTCGCATGCCTGATCCGCAGTAGCGCTCTTTTCGTCAGTGAAACGTCCGACACATGGTTGGAAAGAAATATGATGATCCGCACCGTTTTCCTGTCGGCTCGTCGGATTCTTTCCAGAATTGTGGCGAGTTCTCTCGACGCATCAATATCTCGTGCATCAATGATGTGCAGGTTGCTGAAAGGTGCGGACAGCTGAAGGCTGTATTGAACCTTCAGGGTCGGCTTCGCGCTGATGCCAGACGGCGGGTCGGATGCATTATGGACTTTGCACGAGTCCCTGCGCCCTGCAGTAGAGGCTTCGCTGGGGACGATATGACTTGATATCCCGAAAGTCGCCTGTGTATCGGGCTCATGCGGCGGCGGGTTCCGTTTGCTGTCGCGGTCATCATTGTCGATGACTTTTAAAAAGCTTTTGTCCTTGCCGAAATCTGAGGGTGAATAAAGCGTGCGGTGATTGAAGTTCAAAGTGATGAAGAAAAGAAATAACAAGTAAAATGGGAAGCTAATAAGAAACCAGACGTAAATCTCTCGATCTTCGTTGTCAAGAAATGGCAAAGATACCGCGGCGGAGCCTTCCGAAATTGCGGCAAATATGGCGATAACCGTCATCGGATTAGTAATTCTCTTTCTGATTTTTAACATGCTCTTGCTCTCCTGTTGAGGTGGTGCGTCATGAATGGGTTGTATGTTTTAGTTTGTGGGTAAGTTGGGGTTTGGTGTTTTCTATGTATAGCAAAAGTATTTGTTTGAATATAAATATCTTGTTTCAAGTGTTTATGGTTTTCTGACTTGTACAAGAGGTTTGTAGGAGATTGCCGTCATTGCTTGATGTTTCTGAATTGCGCAATATTTCAGATGTTATGCAGGCATTTCGCACCGTGCTACCGATTGGCTGTCATGAAAACGGCTTTCGAGGCGGCTCTTCGGCAAATATTGGTCGCGCACTGTTACAAGTGAAAATCGAAAGTTTTGCAGACTGATGAAAGAGTTTTTTTGTCGGATGTTTATAGTGATACGGGTTTTTTGTAGGAATATTCCTCGATGGCTGTAGGGGACGTCTCTCGATGCAAGTGCATGAGAGACCTGACATGCCATAGAGCAAATGGCTGGGCTATTGTGCGTGTTCTAAAAATTCGAACAGCGAAACTGGACTTGCCCATGAATAAAGTGCTGATCGTGGATGACCACCCCGTCATTCGTCTTGCGGTACGTATGCTGATGGAACGTCATGGCTACGAAGTCATTGCAGAAACGGATAACGGCGTGGATGCATTACAACTGGCTCGCGAACAAATGCCGGATATTGTCATTCTGGATATTGGAATACCGAAACTTGATGGTCTGGAAGTAATTGCACGACTGACGTCGGTCGCAATGCCTATTAAAGTCCTGGTATTGACTTCCCAGGCGCCGGGTCATTTTTCAATGCGGTGCATGCAGTCGGGGGCGGCGGGTTATGTATGCAAACAGCAGGATTTGACCGAATTGCTAAGTGCGATAAAAGCTGTTTTATCTGGCTACAGTTATTTTCCCAATCAGGCGTTGCACACGGTACGTACCAGCCTGGGCAATGCCAGTGAAGCAGACATGGTGGATCGCCTTTCCGGGCGCGAGATGATGGTTCTGCAACAGTTGGCGCGGGGTAAGACCAACAAGGAAATCGCCGATGGAATGTTTTTGAGTAACAGGACAGTGAGTACCTACAAGACTCGCTTGTTGCTGAAACTCAATGCGCGTTCACTGGTTGATCTGATCGAGCTGGCCCAGCGAAACGGGCTTGTCTGAATATTTCAGTCGCTGACGGGGTCATGGGCCGATCGAATTCAGCTAGCCATCAAAAGCGAAAAAGCCTCCGTTTCGGGAGGCTTTCAAATATCAGAAATCAAAGTCGTAATCGGCCAACTTCTTTTGTAGTCGGCGCTCCTCCAGCAGGTTGTCGATCGTGCGGCGTTTGCTCAGGTTGGTCTTGGCGACTTCAACCACGGGTTCGGCGTCGTCCGTGGGGTCATCATCCACTTCCAGTTCCTCTTTATCAGTACTCATCAGATTAACTCCCACCCTAAGACTGCCGTTGGCGCCCCTTATATCGACATTCCGGCGGCGGGTAAAAAAGATTTTTTCAATCGATCACTCATTTATTTCTATAACGATCAATCGTCCGATGTTTTTTGTTTGTATTCGCACAAGTCTTCGATTCGGCAACTGCCGCACCGCGGCTTGCGGGCCAGACACACGTAGCGTCCGTGAAGAATCAGCCAGTGGTGGGAATCGAGCAGGAATTGCTTTGGTACAAACTTCATAAGCTTGTTTTCTACCTCGACCACATTTTTGCCGGGAGCGATGCCCGTGCGGTTGCTGACTCGGAAGATGTGCGTGTCGACGGCCATGGTCAACTGACGGAAAGCCGTGTTGAGCACCACGTTGGCGGTCTTTCGGCCGACACCGGGCAAAGCTTCGAGCTCCTCACGTGTTTGCGGCACTTCACCGTTGTGGCGTTCGACCAGCAAGCGGCACGTCTCGATGACATTTTTGGCCTTGCTGTTGTAGAGGCCGATGGTCTTGATGTATTCGGACAGCCCCTCGACGCCCAGCGCGTAGATCGCTGCCGGGGTGTTGGCGACCGGGTACAGCTTGGCCGTCGCCTTGTTTACGCCAACGTCGGTCGACTGCGCCGAAAGAATCACCGCAATCAGCAATTCGAAGGGCGAGGAGTAGGCCAGTTCGGTTTTCGGCTCGGGATTGTCTTCGTGCAGTCGGCGGAAAATCTCAAGACGTTTTGCGGCATTCATGGGCGATGCGTTTCCTTGGGGATAGAGTTCGAGCGAGTCCAGGCCTGACGGGCCGCTAGCAGCAGCCCCAACATAATCAGCGCGCCGGGAACCAGGGTTGCCAGAGGCAGGCCCTCGCTGAATAAAACCAGACCTTGCCAGTGTTCTAACAGTCCTCGGCCCAAGTGACCCTGGCCTGCGAGTTCACGCACAACGGCAAGTATCACCATCAAGGCGCTGAACATACCGCTTAGCTTGAGGCGCTCGCTCGGTGTCTGGCGGAAAAATCCGTTGTGTTCGAGTACCAGGCACTGCAAGGCAATCAATCCCGCATACAGACCAAAAGCCTGATGCCACGGAAGAAACCAGCGCTGCGCGAAAACCTCGGCACAACTGGTCAGCGTCGCGGCGAGCAGCAGGGCTGCTGACCAGGTGGCCGCAGGCGTCAGGCGCGAGCGTAAAAAAGACATGCACAAGCCATAGGCGCCCACTACCACCGCGAACATCAAGATCGCGCCCAGCGCGCCAGCCAACGAACTCGTCGTCCCGAGCAAAAGCATGAGCATCAATGAATTCGCTACGTGCGCCGTGCGGTTCATGGTGGGCTCCCCAGCAATGCCACACGATGTTGGTCAAAGTAATGCAGAGCGTCATGGACAGCGTTGATCACCGCGCGGGAGGTGATGGTCGCACCGGCCATTTGATCGAATTGCCCCTGATCCTTTTTCAGCGCCCAACCGGCATCTGTCGGCTCATCACTCGATTTCCCGACAAATAACGAAAGCCATGCATTCGGCCATTCGCCCAGATGTCCGCCGAGCGCGGGCGTTTCATTTTGCTTGAGGGTTTTTACCCCCAGCAATTTTCCATGGTCATCAATGGCAATCAGCAGTTCGATGCTGCCTGCATAACCCTTGCTGCGGCTGCGCAGCAACACCGCGACCGGTCGCCCGGCTTTGCTCGCGCGATAGCCACCGGTGAGTGTGCTGTGGCTTAAGGCAACATCCGCCAGGGCCAGCGGTTGTTCGAGTGGTTGATTGTCGTAGCTGTCGGGTGCGAGCACGTCGAGCAGTTTGCGACTGTCGAGCAGACGCTGTTCGGCGGCAATCTGCGGCGCATTGCTGCGTTGCACAAGATACGTCGCCGTGATGCCGACGAAAGCCAACAGCAGCAGCGTAAGTGCGCTCTTTGTGCGGTTCATGGGCGCACCGGTTTCTGTCGGCTCAGGGCAAAACGCTCGAGTGCCGGCACGCAGAGATTCATTAACAGCACCGCGAACGCGACGCCGTCCGGGTAACCGCCCCAGGTGCGGATCAGGTAAGTCAGCAGCCCGACGCCGGCGCCGAACAGCACGCGCGCCAGCGCATTTTTTGCCCCGGATACCGGTTCGGTGATGATGAAAAATGCGCCGAGCATGGTGGCACCGCTCAGCAGATGAAACAGCGGCGAACCGTGGGAGTCCGAGCCCGAGCCGTTCCAGCACAGCAGGCTGACTAAAAACAGGCTGGCGAGCATACCGACGGGCGCGTGCCAGCCGAATACTCGCCGTTGCAGCAGAAACAGCCCGCCGGCGAGAAACGCCAGATTGACCCATTCCATGCCTCGCCCGCCGAAGCGCCCGAAGGCCGGGTTGGCGGCGAACAATTCATCGATGGTCAGGCTTTTATTGATGCGCAGGCTGTCCAGGGCCGTGGCCTGAACCCAGGCGTCCGGGGCCTGCCCCGGATTGAATACCTGTTGCAAGGCGTCGAGCAGCGCCATGCCATGGGCCGGCCATTGGGTCATTGGCTGCGGGAACATCACGATGATCAAGGCAAAACCGAGCATGGCCGGATTGAACGGGTTTCTGCCCACGCCGCCGTACAGATGTTTGCCAAACAGCAGACCTGCGGCAGTCGCCGTGATCGTCAGCCACCAAGGGCAATAGGGCGGCAGCGCGACGGCCAGCAAAGTCGCGCTGACCAGTGCGCTGCCGTCACCGAGCAGCGGCTGCAACGCTTGCCCGCGCAGGCGTGCCACGCCTGCCTCAACCGCCAGTGCGCAGGTGACGCAAAGGATCAGATTGATCAATACGCCCCATCCGTAAAACCACAACAAGCTCAGCAGTCCCGGCAGCATGGCAAGCAGCACCAGTCTCATCGCCTGTTGCAGGCGATCGTCGGGTGTCTCAAGGGGCGACATGGTCTTGCACCTGGCGCTCGGCGTCCTGCAGGCGGGCGCGGGCCTTGTCGAGGGTTTCGGCCGGGGTGTCAGCGCGTCGTTCGAGTTTGTTCAGGTCCGCGCGGGCGTAGGCCAATTCGGTTTTCAACTGACGAAGTTGGCTGTCGATCGGGCGTTTTTCCACGCGCACCAGGTCAGGCACAGGCTGATCGCTGGCCGCTTCGGCGGCGTGAAGGGCTTGCTCGGCGTCACGTAACGCCTGTTCCAGCGTGGCAATCTGCTCGGTCGGCGCTTCGGCGGTCTGGGCCTTTTTCAGTTCGGCGCGGCGCATGGCCAATTGAATTTTTGCCCGTTTCAGGTCTGCGTCTTTCGCCGGCGCTGGAGCTGCCGGAGCGGCGGGTCCGCTGCTTTCGAGTTTGGCCAAAGCCTGTTCAGCCACTTCGAATTGCTGCTGCAATACGATCAATTGCGACTGCTGTTCAAAGGTCGGCGGATGGCCGAAGGCTTTCAGCGATTTATGCAGTTGCGCACGGCTCATCGCGACATCGATCTTGGCTTTTTTCAGTTCGGCGTCGGCGCCTGCGGATTTTTGTGCGCGCACGCGTTCCAGTGCAGCTTGCACCGGGTCGAGCGTTGTCACTTCAGATTGAGCGGCGCGTTTGGCTCGCGCCTCGCGCTCAGCCTGTTTGTGTTGTTCTTCGCGTTGCAGACGGGCATTGCGTCGTTCAAAGCGCTGGCGGGCGTGATCACGTTTGGCGGCGCGCGCGCGCTGTTCTTCAAGACTGAACGCGAGGCCACCGACCACCGGCAGTGTGCTCGGTGGCAGGGGATGCATTTCGATGCAGTCCACCGGGCAGGGCGCCACGCACAGATCGCAACCGGTGCATTCGTCGATCAGAACGGTGTGCATCAATTTCGCCGCGCCGACGATGGCATCAATCGGGCAGGCCTGAATGCACTTGGTGCAGCCGATGCATTCTGCTTCGCGGATGTAAGCCACTTGCGCTGGCGCCGAACCGCGACTGACGTCCAGTTCCAGCACCGGCACTTTCAACAACTCGGCCAGCGCCGCGATGGTTTCATCACCACCCGGCGGGCATTTGTTGATCGGCTCGCCGTCGACGATGCCCTGTGCGTAAGGTTTGCATCCTGGATGCCCGCACTTGCCGCACTGAGTCTGTGGCAGAAGGGCGTCGATGCGTTGAATCAGACTCATGTTTTGATCAGTCCACTGAATCCGAGAAAAATCACTGCGATCAGTCCGGCGCCGATCAGGTCGATCGGCAGGCCGCGAAAGGGCAGGGGAATATCGTTGTCGGTTGTACGCTCACGCAAATCGCTGAACAGACTCAGCACCAGCCAGAAACCCAGCCCGGCACCGAGGCTCATTGCTGTCGCGTGCAGCAGGCCTTGATCGCTCTGCGCATTGATCAGCGCCAGCCCAAGCACGCCGGCGTTGCCCAGCAACAGCGGCCACAAACCCTCGAACGGCAGGTTCGGCAACCCGCGCGCCAAGAGTTTCAGCAACGGCGCGATCAGCAACACGCTCAATGGCAAAAACACGAACAGGCGTAGCGCTTGCAGTTGCAGGGGTACCAGCAGCCAGTGCCAGACTGTGTAGCCAACCACGCCGACGATGACCATCAGGCACAACGTCGCCAGCCCCAGCGCATGCACCTGCCGACGACTGCCCGCCAACAGCGGATCGACGCCCAGCGGCCAGTGCAACACGAAG
Source organism: Pseudomonas sp. MF6776 (assembly GCF_016613125.1). Lineage (NCBI taxonomy): Bacteria > Pseudomonadati > Pseudomonadota > Gammaproteobacteria > Pseudomonadales > Pseudomonadaceae > Pseudomonas > Pseudomonas sp. MF6776. The sequence goes on along the minus strand of NZ_JAENSQ010000004.1, from coordinate 299,222 downwards.
TTGTTGAGCAGCGCGGCACTGATAAGCGTAAGCACGAGTTCGGTCATGGGGCTGCCGGCAAAACGGGCGGATGTCTCATAAGGTTAGGCATTATCCGGCAGCGACGGTGAGTGGGCCAGATATGAAAAATCCCACAGGCATGCGCGCACGCCTGTGGGATCGATTTGCCGCAGAGTCTTACTTGATGCGCTGACCTGGCTTGGCGCCGCTGTCCGGGCTCAGCAGGTAGATTTCCTCACCGCCAGGGCCTGCTGCCATCACCATGCCTTCGGAAATACCGAACTTCATTTTCCGCGGCTTGAGGTTGGCGATCATCATGGTCAGGCGACCGTCGAGTTTGGATGGGTCCGGATAAGCGCTCTTGATCCCGGAGAACACGTTGCGTTGCTCGTCACCGATATCCAGGGTCAGGCGCAGCAGCTTATCGGCGCCTTCCACGGCTTCTGCCTTGATGATCAGCGCAACGCGCAGGTCGACCGCAGCGAATGCGTCGAAGTCGATTTCCGGCGACAGCGGATCCTTGGCCAGCTCGCCGTTGCCCGCAGGGGCGGCTACGCCGGTATCGGTCTGGCTGGCGGTCAGGTCTTCTTTGGAGGCGTCGCTCATGGCTTGTACTTTTACCGGGTCGATGCGGGTCATCAACGGCTTGAATTCGTTGAGCTGATGATTGGCCAGCAGGGTGGTGTGGTCGTTCCAGGTCAACGGGGCGACGTTGAGGAACGCCTCGGCATCGGCGGCCAGCAGCGGCAGCACCGGCTTGAGGAAGATCACCAGTTGGCGGAACAGGTTGATGCCAGTGGCGCAGATCGCCTGGACTTCATCCTGTTTGCCTTCCTGCTTGTTCAGCGACCACGGTGCCTTGTCGGCGATCCAGGCGTTGGCGCGGTCGGCCAGGGCCATGGTTTCGCGCATGGCACGGGCGAAGTCGCGGGCTTCATAAGCGTCGGCGATGCTTGGCGCGGCGGCGAGGAAAGCCTCGGTCAGCTCCGGCGCGGCATTGTTGTCGACCAGCAGGCCGGCATTGCCCTTTTGAATGAAGCCGGCGCAACGGCTGGCGATGTTGACGACTTTACCGACCAGGTCGGAGTTGACCTTCTGCACGAAGTCTTCGAGGTTCAGGTCGAGGTCGTCGACGCCACGGCCCAGTTTGGCCGCGTAGTAGTAGCGCAGGTATTCCGGCGACAGGTGATCCAGGTACGTGCGGGCCTTGATAAAGGTGCCGCGCGACTTGGACATCTTCTGGCCGTTGACGGTCAGGTAGCCGTGTACGTTGATTGCGGTCGGTTTGCGGTAACCGGCGCCTTCGAGCATGGCTGGCCAGAACAGGGCGTGGAAGTTGACGATGTCCTTGCCGATGAAGTGGTACAGCTCGGCAGTGGAGTCCTTGGCCCAGAACGCGTCGAAGTCTAGATCCGGCGTGCGGTCGCACAGATTCTTGAAGCTGGCCATGTAGCCGATTGGCGCATCCAGCCATACGTAGAAATACTTGCCCGGCTCGCCCGGGATCTCGAACCCGAAGTACGGCGCATCGCGGGAGATGTCCCACTGTTGCAGGCCGGCGTCCAGCCATTCGGCGATCTTGTTGGCCACGGCGTCCTGCAAGGTGCCGCTGCGGGTCCAGCCTTGCAGCATTTCCTGGAAGTCCGGCAGTTTGAAGAAGAAGTGCTGGGAATCCTTGAGCACCGGGGTGGCGCCAGAGATTGCCGACTTCGGATCCTTCAGATCAGTCGGTGCGTAGGTCGCACCGCATTTTTCGCAGTTGTCGCCGTACTGGTCTTCAGTGCCGCATTTCGGGCAGGTGCCCTTGATGAAGCGGTCGGCCAGGAACATTTTCTTTTCCGGGTCGAAATATTGCGTGATCGAACGTTGGGCGATGTGCCCTGCGTCACGCAGCTTGAGGTAGATCTGGCTCGACAGCTCACGGTTTTCTTCGGCGTGAGTGGAGTGGAAGTTGTCGAAATCAACCAGGAATTCGGCAAAGTCGGCGCTGTGTTCAGCCTGCACGTTGGCGATCAGTTGTTCCGGGGTGATGCCTTCCTTTTCTGCGCGCAGCATGATCGCCGAACCGTGGGCGTCGTCGGCGCAGACGTAGATGCATTGATTGCCGCGATGCTTCTGGAAGCGCACCCACATATCGGTCTGGATGTATTCCAGCATGTGGCCAAGGTGGATCGAACCGTTGGCGTAGGGCAGGGCGCTGGTGACGAGGATCTTGCGTGGCTCGGACATGTGGGGCTTCGCTACTTGATGAAACGGAGGTCGGCCACTATAAAGCGCTGGCGCATATTTTTCACCCTGTGCACCTGTTTCATTCAGGTACGATACTCGCCATCTTTTCCCAGTCTTGTTATCGGAGTTGCCCATGAGTGCCGTCACTCGCGCAGCGGTGGAAGCCGTCCTCAGCCAATACACCGACCCTTACCTGAACCAGGACCCGGTCAGCGCCGGTTGCGTGAAAAACATCGAGATCGTCGGTGACCGCGTCAATGTGCAGCTGGAAATCGGTTACGCCGCCGGCCTGTTCAAAAGCGGCTGGGCGCAATTGCTGCAACTGGCCATCGAAAACCTCGACGGCGTAGTGATTGCCAGAGTCGAGGTCAACACGGTGATCGCTGCGCACAAGGCTCAAGCGCAGATCCCGGGGCTGGCCAACGTCAAGAACGTGGTGGCCGTGGCGTCGGGCAAGGGCGGTGTCGGCAAGTCGACCACCGCTGCCAACCTCGCGTTGGCGCTGGCCCGTGAAGGCGCCAAGGTCGGGATTCTCGATGCCGATATCTATGGCCCGAGTCAGGGCATCATGTTCGGCATTCCCGAGCGCACTCGCCCTGAAATCAAGGATCAGAAGTGGTTCGTGCCGCTCAAGGCCCACGGCGTCGAAGTCATGTCGATGGCGTTCCTGACGGACGACAACACGCCAATGGTCTGGCGTGGGCCGATGGTCTCCGGCGCATTGCTGCAACTGGTTACGCAAACCGCGTGGGGCGATCTCGATTATCTGGTGATCGACATGCCGCCAGGCACCGGCGACATTCAGTTGACCCTGGCGCAGAAAGTCCCGGTGGCAGGCGCTGTGATCGTCACCACACCGCAGGATCTGGCCTTGCTCGACGCGCGCAAAGGCGTGGAAATGTTCCGCAAGGTCAACATTCCGGTGTTGGGCGTGGTGGAAAACATGGCCGTGCACATCTGCTCCAATTGCGGCCATGCCGAGCATCTGTTCGGTGAAGGTGGTGGTGAGAAGCTTGCGACGCAGTATGGCGTCGAGCTATTGGCCTCGCTGCCGTTGTCGATGCTGATCCGTGAACAGGCCGATGGCGGCAAGCCAACGGTGATCGCCGAGCCGGACAGCCAGATTGCCATGGTCTATCAGGAACTGGCCCGTCACGTTGGCGCGCGGATTGTGTTGCAGGAAGCGGCAACACCCGCGATGCCGAACATCACCATCAGCGACGATTGATAATTCAGCAACGCTGAGAAACCTGTGGGAGTGAGCCTGCTCGCGAAGAGGAAGTGTCAGTCAACGAAGAGGTTGTCTGACACTGCGCTTTCGCGAGCAGGCTCGCTCCCACACTGGTTTTGTAGTGTCAGTCAGATACGCAACCCGCCATCCATCTCCAGAATCCGACCGGTGTAATAGTCGTTCTCGAAGATGTACGCCGCCGAATGGGCGATCTCTTCCGGTTTGCCCATGCGCTTGAGCGGAATTCCCGCGGTCATCTTCTCCAGCGCTTCCGGCTTCATGCCCAGGGTCATCTCGGTTTCGATGAAGCCCGGCGCAATGCCCGCTACGCGAATGCCATAACGCGCCAGTTCCTTGGCCCACGTCACGGTCGCCGCTGCCACACCGGCCTTGGCCGCGGAATAGTTGGTCTGGCCAACGTTGCCTGCGCGGGATATCGACGAGATGTTGATGATTGCGCCGCCGGTCTTCAGCTCGACCATTTTTGCTGCGACTTCGCGCGTGCAGAGGAATACGCCGGTCAGGTTGACGTCGATCACCGCCTGCCATTGGGCCAGGCTCATCTTGGTCATTTCGCCATCCTTGACCTTCAGTAGCAGGCCGTCGCGCAGAATCCCGGCGTTGTTGATCAAACCATGGATCGCGCCGAAATCGGCGGCGACCTGCGCGACCATGTGCTCTACCTGTTCTTCATTGGCGACGTTGCACAGGTAGCTGCGGGCCTCGACCCCTTTGGCTTTGCAGGCGGCGACTGCGTCGTCGAGCTTTTCCTGGTTCAGATCGACCAGCGCCAGCTTCGCGCCTTTGCCGGCGAAATACTCGGCCATCGAACGGCCCAAACCCTGGCAACCGCCAGTGATAATGATTACTTTGTCGTTGAGTTGCATTCGCATGCCCCGATAGCAGGTCAGAGTGGATTTCCTTTAGAGAGCCTCTCGATCTGCGCCCGATGTGGCCTGGCTGCACATGAGAATTGCCCGATGGTGAGCGGAACATATCCCGCGCACCTGTCCGTTTTTTCGACGGATTCTATTTAAGGAGTCATAAATTGAGCGTTGAAGTGGCGAAGAATGCCCGAGAATTGCTTCTCAAGGAATACCGTGGAGTGCTCTCGACCCACTCTAAATCCATGCCCGGTTTTCCCTTTGGCTCCGTCGTGCCGTATTGCCTGGACGAGCAGGGCCGGCCGTTGATCCTGATCAGCCGCATCGCCCAGCACACGCACAATCTGCAAAAAGACCCGAAATGCTCGATGCTGGTGGGGGAGCGCGAGGCAGATGACGTGCAGGCCGTTGGTCGCCTGACCTATCTGGCCGAAGCGCAAAAGCTTGAAGACACCGCCAGCATTGAAGCGGCGGCCGAGCGTTATTACCGCTACTTCCCCGACTCGCAGAACTACCACAAGGCTCACGATTTCGATTTCTGGGTGCTGAATCCGGTGCGCCATCGCTACATCGGTGGTTTCGGCGCCATTCACTGGGTCGATCAACTGACCTTGGCCAACCCGTTCGCGGGCAAAGCCGAGATCAGCATGGTCGAACACATGAACAGCGACCACGCCAAAGCCATCGCGCACTACGTCGATCTGGCCGGACTGCCGAAAACCGTGCCGGCGCAACTGGCCGGGATCGACACCGAAGGCATGCACCTGCGCATCGGTCAGGCGCTGTACTGGTTGCCGTTTCAAGCACCATGTCATACGCCGATACAAGTGCGCGAAGCCTTGGTTTCTCTGGCTCACGCCGAGCATTGGCCAAAAAATGCAGTGGCCGACGCTTGAATTCACGAAAGGGCGACGTCATCTAAGGCTTACTGCAAGGCATTTCTTGCGTAGAGGAAAGTTAGATGCGCCCTTTTTTGTTGCTCTTTCTGCTGTTTCCGGTGCTGGAGCTGTTCGTATTCGTCAAAGTGGCAGGGGCTATCGGGTTTTTCCCGGCCCTGCTGCTGATCATTCTCGGCTCGATGTTCGGGGTATTCGTGCTGCGCGTCGCCGGTCTGGCCACTGCACTGCGTGCCCGTGAAAGCCTGAACCGCGGCGAACTGCCTGCGCAAACCATGCTTGAAGGTCTGATGCTGGCACTGGCCGGTGGTTTGTTGATTCTGCCGGGCTTCATCAGCGACGTGGTCGGTCTGGTGATGCTGCTGCCGTTCACGCGTCGACTGCTGGCCAATAAAATGCGCCAGCGCGCCGAAGATCAGGCGATGCGCCAACGTGCGTTCGCTGACGATCTGCAACCACGCGGCGGGCCTGCCCCACGCGATACGGTGGGCCGTGAGCCCAACGTGATCGAAGGCGAGTTCGAACACCGCGACACCAAGTGACACCTGGATCGACACGGCACCCTCGGGTGCCGGGTTTTTATGTGGGCTGCATCCGGGCGCTGCGATGAAAAATTTTCTGCGTTCGCCCTTGTAATAAGCTTATGCGCCCTTATGTAACGGTCACCGAAAGGTTTCTGGCATTTGCGCCAGTCAGACTTCCGCGTCTCGCTCGACGAGGCGCACCCGGCGAAGGCCGGATTTGTTAAACCCGCCGGGAATACACCGGCCGATGAAAACCACAATTAGGAGAGATCGACAATGAAGCTTCGTCCTCTGCATGACCGCGTCGTAATCCGTCGCAGCGAAGAAGAAAAGAAAACCGCTGGCGGTATCGTCCTGCCAGGTTCGGCTGCTGAAAAAGCCAACCACGGTGTGATTCTCGCTGTAGGCCCGGGCAAAGCTCTGGAAAACGGCGAAGTGCGCGCACTGTCCGTTAAGGAAGGCGACAAGGTTGTGTTCGGTCCTTACTCCGGCAGCAACACTGTGAAAGTCGACGGCGAAGACCTGTTGGTAATGAGCGAGAACGAAATTCTCGCCGTTATCGAAGGCTGATTACCCCGTCCATTTTCCCGCTACTACAAAGTATTTAAGGAATATCGATCATGGCTGCTAAAGAAGTTCTGTTTGGCGATTCCGCCCGTAAGAAAATGCTCAAGGGCGTCAACGTCCTGGCTGACGCGGTAAAAGCGACCCTGGGCCCGAAAGGCCGTAACGTGATCATCGAGAAGAGCTTCGGCGCTCCGACCATCACCAAGGACGGCGTTTCCGTCGCCAAAGAAATCGAACTCGAAGACCGTTTCGAAAACATGGGCGCGCAGCTGGTCAAAGACGTTGCCTCCCGTGCCAACGATGACGCAGGCGACGGCACCACCACCGCTACCGTGCTGGCTCAGGCCATCGTCAACGAAGGCTACAAAGCCGTCGCTGCCGGCATGAACCCGATGGACCTCAAGCGCGGCATCGACAAGGCGACCATCGCCGTTGTTGCTGAGCTGAAAAACCTGTCCAAGCCATGCGCTGACACCAAGGCCATCGCTCAGGTCGGCACCATCTCGGCCAACTCCGACAGCTCCATCGGCGAAATCATTGCCGAAGCCATGGAAAAAGTCGGTAAAGAAGGCGTGATCACCGTTGAAGAAGGCACTGGCCTGGAAAACGAACTGTCGGTTGTAGAAGGCATGCAGTTCGACCGTGGCTACCTGTCCCCGTACTTCGTCAACAAGCCTGAGACCATGGTTGCCGAACTGGAGAGCCCGCTGGTTCTGCTGGTCGACAAAAAAATCTCGAACATCCGCGAAATGCTGCCAGTGCTGGAAGCCGTTGCCAAAGCCGGCCGTCCACTGCTGATCGTTTCCGAAGACGTTGAAGGCGAAGCCTTGGCGACTCTGGTTGTGAACAACATGCGTGGCATCGTCAAGGTTGCAGCCGTCAAGGCTCCAGGCTTCGGCGACCGTCGCAAGGCCATGCTGCAGGACATCGCTGTTCTGACCGGCGGTACCGTTATCTCCGAAGAGATCGGCCTGAGCCTGGAAAGCGCCACCCTGGAAAACCTCGGTAGCGCCAAGCGTGTGACCATTTCCAAGGAAAACACCATCATCGTTGACGGTGCTGGCGTAGCAGGCGACATCGAAGCCCGCATTGCTCAGATCCGTGCTCAGGTTGCCGAAACTTCCTCGGACTACGACCGTGAAAAACTGCAAGAGCGTCTGGCCAAGCTGTCCGGCGGCGTTGCAGTAATCAAGGTTGGCGCTGGTTCCGAAGTTGAAATGAAAGAGAAGAAAGCCCGCGTTGAAGACGCCCTGCACGCAACCCGCGCAGCCGTTGAAGAAGGCGTGGTACCTGGCGGTGGCGTTGCGCTGATCCGCGCTCTGGAAGCCCTGAGCAACCTGACCGGCGACAACGCTGACCAGAACGTTGGTATCGCTGTACTGCGTCGCGCTGTTGAAGCGCCGCTGCGCCAGATCGCTGCCAACTCCGGCGACGAGCCAAGCGTCGTGGTCAACGAGGTCAAGAACGGCAAAGGTAACTACGGTTACAACGCTGCAACTGGCGTGTACGGCGACATGATCGAAATGGGCATCCTGGACCCTACCAAGGTGACTCGTTCGGCATTGCAGGCAGCAGCTTCCATCGGTGGCCTGATCCTGACCACCGAAGCTGCAATCGCTGACAAAAAAGTAGACGCTCCGGCTGGCGGCGGTATGCCAGACATGGGCGCCATGGGTGGCATGGGCGGCATGATGTAACCCAGCCTTACCCCGTAACGCAAAAACCCCGCCTGCGATAAGCAGGCGGGGTTTTTTATTGCCGCTGATTTGAGGTTCACCTGAAACCTGGGCGCGGCCATCGCTGGCAAGCCAGACTCCCACAGTGATCACTGCTGCTCATGGCATCTCTGAACACTGGAGATCCCTGTGGGAGCTGGCTTGCCAGCGATGACGTCAGTTCAGACGCTGACCGGTTGTGTGTTGACCACCGATTCAGCCTTCACCGCCGGGCGATACAGCACCCAGTAATACGATCCCAGACAAATCAGCCAGCAGAAAATCGCCGTCCACACGTTGTGCGAAAAGAAGTGCGCGCCCTGCATCATCCGGCTGATCGAGAACACCGAGCCCAGGGCAAAGGCAAAGATAAATGCCTGTCGCGCCAGACGCGGACGCCGGTCACGCAACACGAAGAACAGCGCAAACAACGTGAACCCCGTGGCCGCATGACCGCCGGGCCAGCAACGGCCGGGCTTGTCGGTCGGCGGGCGATGATCCATCAGTTTGCTGTAGGTTTCATGGCCGCCGAATTGCTCCAGGCTCCAGGGGCATTGCACGGCCGTCACCGCTTTGACCGGCGTCACGAACGAAGTCGCCAGCCCAAGAGACAGCACCAGACAGCCCAACTCGCGCTTGAACGGCTTGAGCCTGTTGATGAAGAACGCGCCGATGAAACCGAAAATGGCGAACACCGAAAATGCGATCACTACCTGCTTGGCGCGGTCGTGCAGGATGTCTTCGAGGAAGAAGCTGTGCCGGCCGATGAAGTCCCCCGCAACCGGATCGTAGAACAGCCTGGCCAGATCCATGTCCAGATCGGTCAGTTCGAGCAGCATCAGCACCAGTGCAGCCAAGGCAGGAATGCCCAGGCACAACCAGAAATTCAGAGGCCTTGAAACGGGACGGGCAGAGGTCGACACCATGGCAATTCCTTGGTCGGCAAGTGTTTTGAGGGGCGTAATCGCGCGCAGTCTGCGCCCGCGTGCGTGGGTGATTTGTTAACCGAAAGTGAAAAAATCGTTGGCCGGTACAAACAACCGGTTTATCGATAAACATCCCGCTACATGCCTAGCCCTGAGCCACCGTTGGCCGTAAGCTGCGCGAGCCATGACGGCGGTAACCGTGTACGCAAGAGGTGCCCATGCGAATTCTATTGGTCGAAGACAACCGCGACATCCTGGCCAATCTGGCCGATTACCTGGGGCTCAAGGGCTATACCGTCGATTGCGCCCAGGACGGTCTGTCGGGTCTGCATCTGGCGGCCACCGAGCACTACGACCTGATCGTGCTCGACATCATGCTGCCCGGTATCGACGGCTACACCTTGTGCAAACGCCTGCGCGAGGACGCCCGCCGTGACACCCCGGTGATCATGCTCACCGCTCGCGATCAACTGGACGACCGTTTGCAGGGCTTCAAGTCCGGCGCCGACGATTACCTGATCAAGCCCTTCGCCTTGTCAGAACTGGCTGCGCGGATCGAAGCGGTCATGCGCCGTGCGCAGGGCGGCGGCCGGCGTGCCTTGCAGGTCGCCGATCTGAGCTACGACCTCGACACCCTGGAAGTGACCCGTGAAGGCAAGCTGCTCAAGCTCAACCCGGTCGGCCTCAAACTGCTGGCGGTATTGATGCAGAAGAGCCCGCACGTGCTGCGTCGGGAAATTCTCGAGGAGGCGCTGTGGGGTGATGACTGCCCGGACAGCGACAGCCTGCGCAGCCACGTCCACCAATTGCGTCAGGTGATCGATAAACCGTTTGCCAAACCCTTGCTGCACACCGTGCACGGCGTCGGTTATCGCTTGGCCGAGGGGCGTGATGGAGTTTAAGCAAAGCCTTTCCCAACGGATCATCATCGCCTTTGCGCTGATGAGCGCACTGGTTGCCGGCGCTTTCGCCATGGGCATTGTCGCGACGGTGCATCTGGTCGAGGAAAAACTGATTTCGGCAGGGCTGGGCGGCGATCTGCAACGTCTGTTGCTGATGGACAATGTCTCCGACTGGAGCCATCGCCCGGAGCCGGATCAACTGTTCTACTTCAGTGGTGGCCCCGGCGACTTCGACTTGCCCAAGGATCTGCGTCATCTGGATGCGGGTTTTCACGAAGTCTTCCGCGAGCAGCTGTCATATCACGCCATGGTCGAAGTCGTTGATGGCCGGCGGTATGTGCTGCTGCAGGATCAAAGCGATTTCGAAGAACGTGAGCGCGTGCTGTTTGCCGTGGTGCTGGTGGGCTTTGTGCTCAGCCTCGCATTAGCGGTATTCCTCGGCTGGGTCCTTGCGCGCAAGGTCATGGCGCCCGTGGTGCGCCTTGCACGCCAGGTTCGCCATCGGGATCAATTGCTGGGTCTGGCGCCGCCGCTGGCGCCGGACTACGCGGCCGATGAAGTCGGTGAACTGGCGGTGGCGTTCGATGCCACGCTGGGGCGTTTGCGCCAGGCTCTGACCCGCGAACGTCTGTTCACCAGTGACGTCAGTCACGAGTTGCGCACGCCGTTGATGGTGCTGGCGAGCTCCTGTGAACTGCTGTTGGAAAACCCGGGAATTGACCAGCGCGGCCGTTCTCAGGTCGAGCGTATTGCCCGTGCCAGCGAGGAAATGCGCGAGTTGGTGCAGACCTTCCTGATGCTCGCCCGCGCACAGAATGAAGAGGCCGGGGCGGCACCACAGCAAAACCTGACGCAAGTGGCAGAAAGTCTGGTGTGCCTGTGGCGCGAGCCGATCGAGCGCAAGGGACTGACCCTCACCCTTGATCCCGGTAACCCAGCGGATACCCGCTATAACGCAACCCTGCTGAATGCCGTGATGGGTAATTTGCTGCGCAATGCATTGCATTACACCGAGCACGGTTTCATTCGCCTGACGCTCACCGCCAACGGATTTGTCGTCGAAGACTCCGGCGTCGGCATTCCTGAAGAGAAACGTGAGGCCATGTTCGAGCCTTTCGTGCGTGGCAGCGAGAAGCGCGGGGAAGGTCTGGGGCTGGGCTTGTCACTGGTACAACGCATCTGCGAAAACCAGGGCTGGACTGTCAGCCTGAGCACGATGGAACCTAATGGTTGCCGCTTCGAGGTAGATCTTGGCCATTTCGGACGCAAATAGTGGCTCCAGGCTACTCCCGTCAACCTGTCTAAATCCTGTATAACGTTGTAATAATTTGTCGGTTTACCTGACATTTTTTTCACATTTGGACGACCTGCTGCTGACACGCCGCTCACTAAGGTGGTGCCATCAGTAATTCAGGAGTCCTGGTGATGACCGGCCCGATCAAGCTCGATTTTTCCGAAAAGTACGACGATCAACACGCTAAGAAATATCTGCGCAAACATAAAGAAAGCCTCGGACGTCGTCTTTCCCATCTGCGTGACGAGCAACTGGCGCGCAAGGCTCTGACACTGGCTGGCGAACCCGGTCTGGTGCTTGATTTGCCTTGCGGTGCCGGACGCTTCTGGCCGTTGCTGGCGGAAAAGCCCAATCGGGTGATTATCGGTGCGGACAACTCCGAGTCGATGATCAAGACCGCATTGGAAGGACAACCGGCGGATGTGGTGAAGCGGGTTAAACCCTTGCACACCTCCGCTTTCGATATTGCTCTGCCAGATAACGCCGTCGACAGCATTTTCTGCATGCGCTTGCTCCACCACATCGGAGAAGCCGAGCACCGGATGGCGATTCTGCGTGAGTTCGAGCGCGTGACCCGTGACAGCGTGATCGTCTCGTTGTGGGTCGACGGCAATTTCAAGGCCTGGAAACGCAAGCGCGCGGAGAAGGATCGTCCCAACCGTGATTACCAGAATCGCTTTTTGATTCCGGCGGCTACGATCGAAAAAGAATTTGAAGCAGCGGGCTTCCGCATTCAGGAACAACTCGACTTTATTCCGCTCTATGCGATGTGGCGAGTTTACGTATTACGCAAGAGGTAAAGGATGGCAGTGCAAATGGCAGCAGAAGCGCAAGTGACTCCTCAGGATAGTTTCGACTACTACTGGAGTCAGCGCGGTGAGTGGGTCGAAGAACCCAATGTGCGCCGCGGCGGCGAAAGTGGCGTGCAACGGATTGTCGGTCGCGATGGCCAGTTGCTGTATGCCAAACGCCAGACCGGTCACATTTATCGCAGTTGGCTGCATCCGTTCGGACGCCCGACTGTACTGCGCGAGCTGGATGCCCTGACCGGTGTCAGCAAGCTCGGCGTGCGCGTGCCGCAAATCGTTTTCTGCGGTGCCCAGCCTGATCCGCAGCACAAGTGGCGCGCTCTGCTGGTGACCAAGTCTCTGGACGGTTTCCAGGAACTGGAACACTGGCTGGCGTCTGCCGGTGGTCGTGATCAGTGCGGCGACGCGATCTATGAGCGTGTGCTCAAGGATCTGGCCGAAAACCTGGCGCGTATGCACAAGGGCCGCTGGCAGCACAGCTGCATCTACATCAAACACGTTTTTGTACGGGTGACGGGCGAAGGCGAGTCGGCCACCGCTGAAGTGGCGTTGATCGATCTTGAGAAATGCCGCCAGCGTCTGACCGCTCATCGCGCCGCCTCCCATGACATGAAGCAATTGCGTCGCCACTCGTCGTTCCGCGACGCGGACTGGAAAAAACTCGTCTACTTTTACGAGACGGCATTTGGCAGCGCTATCAAAGGTTTATAGCGATGAAACTCGAAATTGCACGAGGTTTGTTTTTGGTAGGAGCCTTGGCAGTTGCTTCACTGGCGGTGGCTGCCTGGGAGCAGCCGCGCATGCAGGTTCTCGGCGCGTCCACGACGGATGCGCACTGTGCAGTACCACGGGTGGCGAAAGCCTCCGTGGCAACTCAACCCGATCATGATTTGTTGTTGTTCATGTTCGGACTGACGCAAGGCATGAGGCCACAGAGTTGAACCGATTGAAGCCCAAATAAAAGGCCTCGCAGATGCGAGGCCTTTTTTATTGTGCTTTATCAGGGTTCACCCCAGCCCCTGTGGGAGCGAGCCTGCTCGCGAAGAGGGCGTGTCAGTCAACATCTATGTAATTTGACACACCCTATTCGCGAGCAGGCTCGCTCCCACATGGTTATTGGGTTTGTTTGGGATCGGGTTTCGCCAGCAGGGTGTAGATGCAGGGCAAAACGAACAGCGTAAACAGCGTCCCGATCGACATCCCCGTCGCAATCACCATCCCGATATCAAACCGGCTGACGGCCCCCGCGCCGGTCGCCAGAATCAGCGGCACCATGCCGAATACCATCGCTGCCGTGGTCATCAACACCGGGCGTAGCCGAATCGCTGCGGCCTCTTCGACCGCTTCACGCGCCGACAGGCCCTTGTCCTTGCGTAACTGGTTGGCGAACTCGACGATCAGGATCCCGTGCTTGCTGATCAGCCCGATCAACGTCACCAAGCCGACCTGGGTATAGATGTTCATGCTCGACCAGCCGAGGAACAGCGGGATCAGCGCTCCGCAGATCGACAGCGGCACCGTCACCAGAATCACCAAGGGATCACGGAAACTTTCGAACTGCGCCGCCAGCACCAGGAAAATGATCGCCAGCGCTAGCGCGAACGTCACCCACAAGGCACTGCCTTCCTGCACGAATTGTCGCGATGCGCCGCCATAGTCGAACGCGAACCCGGCCGGCGCCTCTTCCCGGGCGATCTGCAATACGGTGTCGATCGCCTCGCCCATGCTCACCAACGGGAAACCAGAGATCTTCGCCGCGTTGAGCTGTTGGAACTGGTTGAGTTGACGCGGTCGTGCGCGGTCGCTGACCTTGATCAGCGTCGACAGCGGCAGCAACTCGCCCTGGGTGTTTTTCACGTAGTAGTTGTTCAGCCAGTCCGGGTTGTCACGGAAGGGGCGTTCGACCTGGGCGATGACCTTGTAGCTGCGCCCTTCGATGGTGAAACGGTTGATTTCCGCCTCACCGAGCAATGTCGCCAGCGTGCCGCCCAGATCCTGCATCGACACGCCCATCTGCGCCGCTTTGGCGCGGTCGATGTCGACCACCACTTCCGGTTTGTCGAACGCCAGATCGAGGTCGACGAAGGCAAACTTGCCTGACTCCATGGCGCGTTTCTTGATCCGGTCGGCCACTTGCAGCAGCAGTTCGTAGTCGTTGGCAGTGTTGATCACGAACTCGAATGGCAAGCCTTCACCCGTGCCGGGCAGGGAGGGCAGGTTGAAGCCGAAAATCTGCAAGCCCGGAATGCTCTGCAGTTTGCCTTGCACCTCGGGCAGGATTTCCATCTGGGTACGGCTGCGCTCGTTCCAGGGCTTGAGCAGGAACCCGCCAATGCCCGCCTGTACGCCGTTGTAGCCGTTGATCTGGAACGAGGAGTAGTACTCCGGAAACTCCTTGAAGATCTTGATGAATTCGTCGGTGTAGGTGCTCAGGTAATCGAGGTTGGTCGGCTGCGGGGCGGTGGCAATCATGAAAATGATGCCCTGGTCTTCGTCCGGCGCCAGTTCCGATTTGGTGAACTTGAGGAACACCGGGATCAGGCACAGCACGATCAAGGCGAACACCAGCACCACCGGGCGGGTGTTCAACGTGCCATGCAGGGTGCTCTGGTAGCGGCGCTTGAGGCTGTCGAAGATGCGGTCGAGTCGATGCGCCAGGCCTGTGGGGTTTTCCTCGTGGCGCAGCAAAAACGCACACATCATCGGTGACAGGGTCAGGGCGACGACGCCGGAAATCACCACGGCACCGGCCAGGGTCAGCGCGAACTCTTTGAACAGCGCTCCGGTCAGCCCGGTGAGAAAACCGATTGGCGCGTAAACCGCCGCCAGAGTGATGGTCATCGACACCACCGGCATGGCGATTTCACGCGCGCCCTCAAGCGCTGCGTCAAACGGGGTTTTTCCTTCCTCGATATGTCGGTGGATGTTCTCCACCACGACAATCGCATCGTCGACCACCAGGCCGATGGCCAGCACCATCGCCAACAGGGTCAGCAGGTTGATCGAGTAGCCCATCATCTGCATGAAGAACATCACGCCGATCATCGACAGTGGAATGGTCACCACCGGAATCACCACCGAACGCAGCGCGCCGAGGAACAGGAACACCACGACGATGACGATCAGCACCGCCTCGAACAGGGTTTTCACCACTTCGTCGATGGAGGCCTGAATGAACAGCGTGGCGTCGTAGGCGATCTCGCTTTTGAGGTTCGGCGGCAGCTGCGCCTCCAGCTCCGGCATGATCTTGCGCACTTCCTTGATCACATCCAGCGGGTTGGCCCCCGGCGTGGCCTTGATGCCGATATACACCGAAGGCGTGCCGCCGAACGAGCTGATCGAGTCGTAGTTTTCCGCGCCCATTTCGACCCGCGCGACATCGCTGAGCAACACGCGGCTGTCGCCACTGACCTTCAGCGGAATCGCCGCGAAGGCTTCGGCGGACTTTAATTCAGTGTTGGCGTTGATGCTGGTGACCACGTACTCGCCTTTCACTTCGCCGGCGGCGGAGAGGAAGTTGTACTGGCGCACGGCGTTGGTGACGTCGCTGGCGCTGAGGCCGAAACCGGCGAGCTTCACCGGATCAAGCCACAGGCGCATGGCGAATACCTGATTGCCGAGGATCTCCGCTTCGGCCATGCCCGGCAGGGTTGCCAGTTTTGGCTGGATCACCCGTGACAGGTAGTCGGTGATCTGCGGGTTGCTCAGGTCTTTGCTGAAGAAACTGATGTACATCAGCGCCGAGGCGTCGGCGGACTCTTTGCTCAGCACCGGGTCTTCGGCGTCTTGCGGCAGTTTGTTTTTGACTTCGTTGGCCTTGGACAGCAACTCGGTAAACAGGCGGTCGGTATTGGAGCCGATGCGCGCGTAAATCGAAATCACCGAGAAGTTCTGGCGACTGACCGAGGTCATGTAGTCGATGCCCTCGGCGCTGGCCAGACTCTGCTGCATCGGCTGGGTGATATAGCCCTGAATGGTTTCGGCGTTGGCCCCGGGGTAGGCGGTGGTCACCGTGATCAGGGCGTTTTCCATTTGCGGGTATTGGCGCAGCGGCAGCTTGCTCCAGGCCTGGAAGCCCAGCAGCACAATCAGCAGGCTGACCACGGTGGCGAGCACCGGGCGGCGGATGAACGGGTCGGTAAAAGCCATGGGGATTCCTGGATCAGTCGGCGCGGGGCGGACTGTTCTGCTCGCCGAGGGTCTTGTCGTCGCTGATGGCAATGTGCGCGCCGTTGTCCAGTTTGATCTGGCCGGCCGTCACCACGTGTTCGCCGCTCTGCACGCCCTTGTTGATCATCACCAGCCCATCGCGGCGCTCACCGGTTTCGATGAAGCGCCGCTCGGCAATCAGCACTGGTTGGCCCTTGTCGTCTTTTTCGAGGCTGCCGTCCTCGGCTTTCTTCTGCCCGACCACGTAGATCGAGTTGCCGTAGAGGGTGTAGGTGATCGCGCTTTCCGGCACCACGATGTGTTTCTGCGGATCGGGCAGCAGCACTTCGAGGCTGGCGAACATGCCCGGCAACAGTTTGCCGTCGGGGTTGGCCAGGGTGGCGCGGACCAGCACGTTACGCGTGGAGCTTTCTACGAGCGGGTTGATCGCGCTGATCTTCCCTGAAAAAACCTGCCCGGGGTAAGCGGCGGCCGAGATATTCACCGGTTGGCCGATGGCCAGTTTCGGCACCGATTGTTCGGGCACATAGAAGTCGGCATAGAGGCTGCTCAGATCCTGCAAAGTGGCAATTTTGGTGCCGCTGGCGAGGTAGTCGCCGATGTCGACCTGACGGATGCCGATGGTGCCGCTGAACGGTGCGAGGATGCGTTTTTTCGCCAGCGCTGCGTTGAGCTGATTGACCGTGGCCCGCTCTTTTTGCAGAACCGCCGAGAGTCGGTCGTATTCACCTTTGGAAATGGCGCGACTGTCGATCAGTTGGCTGCCACGCCCGAAGTCCAGTTGCGCCAGGCCCAGGTCGGCTTTGGCGGTCTCCAGCAGAGCGGCTTCAACGGCGCTGTCGAGTTGCAGCAGCGGTTGCCCGGCCTTGACCTTCTGTCCTGATTCGAACTTGAGCTCGGTGACGGTGCCGGAGGATTCCAGGCTCAGGTCGACGCCTTGCAGGGCCTTGAGGCTGCCGACGGTGGGCAAACGCATCTGCCACGGGCGCTCGCTGGCAGTGGCCACGGCAACGCTGATCGGCGGTTTCGGCTTGGAGAAGCCTTGAACCATGGTGTAAATCGAAAAGGCTTTGTAACCGCCCAGCACCAGGACAATCAGCAAAACAACACCCAACATGATCAGCATGCGGCGACGCAGCATATTTCCAGTTCCTTGGATAAATCAGGTGAGACAGGCGGGCAACATTACTCCGAGTTCAGGGGGGATTCCAACTGGCAGTTTTTACGGGGAATGGAAAAAGATCGCCGCCGTCTGCCGCGCTCCAGGAGACCGTGATCCCCTGTAGGCGCTGCCGAAGGCGGCGATCTTTTAAAGGCGCGTCACGCCATCAGATGAAGATGGTTGTCCCAGAGCCCTGCCGGTAATTCCAGCGGCTTGGCCAGCAGTTCATTCTGACGGCAATCGTAGTAGCGGCAACGCCCCTGACCCGAGGTCACGACAAAGCCGTCCTGCACCGCACCGACGCCGGCGCAATCGGGCAGCGGTGCGTCGAGGCGGACTTCGCCGCTGTCCAGATCCCAGATGAAAAAGCGGTTACCACGCGGGGCGGTCAGCGCCACCAGTCGCAGGTCGCTGTGCACCGCGACGCTGGCGGTGTAGTGACCCATCGACTGCAACTGATGCTCCGGCACCGGGAACGCCACGAACGGTTGCCCCGGACGTTTGATCGCCAGCAGCTCCGAGCGCTCGTGTGACGCACCCATGAATTGCTGACCGGCGACAATGGTACCGTCGCTGGCAATCCCCAGGTGGCGCACGCTGTTCATCTGCTGGGCGAGGGTTTCCTTGCTCAGCAGGGTGCCGTCGCGTTGCATCAGGACCAGGCTCGGCTCCATGGCGCTTAGGTTCATGTCGACGCGGCTTTCCGCCTCGGTCCGAATCCCGCCGTTGGCCACCACCAGCGTCTCGCCGTCGGGCATCCACGACACCTGGTGCGGGCCGAGACCGTGTGTGGAAATCTCGCCGCTGTGCACCAGCCGCTCGCCTTCGAACTTGTACACCCCGAGCAGGCCACGACCCGGATCGGTGGTGTCGTTCTCGGTGGCGTACAGGTATTCGCCGTCCTTGTGCACCACGGCGTGGCCGTAGAAATGCCGGTTCGGCTGCGACGTCACGGTTTGCAGCAACGTGCCGTCACGCAGGTCGATCAGGTAGCTTTCGGTACCCGGCCGGCGGGCGACGAACAGCGCAATCGCCAGCGTCGGATGATTGATGATGTCGTGGCAGCGCTGACCCACCTCGGTGGCGAACACGCGCGTGCCATCCAGCCGATAGCCGACGGCGTAGTGTTTGCCGTCGGTATCGTCGCGAGCCGACAGCAGCAGCGGGCTCTGATCCTTGCGTTTGAACAGCGTCCAGCCGCCCAGCGTCACTGCTCCCAGCAGCAAACTACCTAAAGTCAGAGCCTGGCGTCGCAGCATGGCACTTGCCCTCATCAGTCACCGTCGTTGGCGTTGAAGCCCAGTTGAATGCCCAGCGCCTTGGCCAGTTCGCCTTCGTGCAGGCGATGGACGACGTTGAGGCTGTCGTAGATATCGTTGAGTTGCTGACGACCCGCGTCGTCTTCAAGCATTTCGCCGAGCGAACGCTGGGTGCTGTCGAACAGTTTCAGCGACGCGGCGTAGGCAGCATCGATCTTGTCCGCCAGTGGCTTTTGCTCAGCCGGCAACAGACCGCGCAGGCCTTTGTTGTCGACGCCTTCCCAAACGGTCTTGGCGGCGGCGAGGCTGGCTTCCAGCGCGGTCATTGACGACTGGCTGCGCCACGCATCAGCCTGGAATGGCTGCGGCACACCTTTGCTCTGACGGCCCATCGGCGTGCCGAGTTTTTTCTTCAGGGTGTCGAGTGCGGTGACCTGCACACGCAGCAGATCGGCGATCGCTTCGTGGGAGTCGGCGTAGCGCTGGTTGGGGAACTTGCTCATCTGCGCGAGCATGCCGTCGGTGTTGTTCCAGCCTTGCAGAATCTCTTCGGCCAATTGCTTCTGGCGTTCGCCGATGGCGATCAGCAGTGGGCAGTACTTGGCTTTCTGCTCGGCGTTGGCGACGTCTGGCTTGGCGTCGAACAGGATGTATTCGTACGCCGACAGGCCTTGCACCACTACGCTCGATTTGGCCAGTGCGGCGGCGTCGATCTGCGGTTGCGCGAGGACCAGTTGCTCGACCTGACGGCCGACCAGGTTCTTCTTGTCGGGCCAGAACTGCACCTGCCAGGAACGGTTGCCCTCGGCCAGTGGCCCGATCAGCAACGGTTGCAGCTCGGCCCAGGCTTTCTGCGCGTGGAGGAAGTCGGCGCGGGCGGTTTCCAGCGTCTCTTTGCCCTGGCAGTAGGCGAGGGCGCTGACGGCCAGTTGCTTGTCGGCCTCTGCCCAGCGCGTGTAGGTCGGCAGGATCACCGATTTGGCGATGGCAGCCGAGGTAACCGCTTGCGGATCCTGCGGCGAGCAGGCGCCGAGGGCGATGGCGGCAAGGCTGGTGAACAACAGCTTGGGACGGAACATGTCGGGCTCCCGGATCTTTATCTGTATTTAAAGTGAGTTCAAAAACGCCAGCAGCGCGGCACGCTGCTCGGCATTGAAAGCTAAAACCTGTTGCTGCGCAGCTTGTGCTTCGCCGCCGTGCCAGAGCACCGCTTCGAGCAAATTACGTGCGCGACCATCATGCAAAAACTGGGTGTGGCCACTGACCGCTTGCGTCAGGCCGATCCCCCACAACGGCGGCGTGCGCCAGTCGCGGCCGGAGGCCTGGAATTCCGTGCGGTTGTCGGCCAGACCGTCGCCCATGTCATGCAGCAGCAGATCGCTGTACGGGCGAATCACTTGACTGGCCAGTTCAGGTTCGGCCGCGTTGGCGGCGGTGGTGTATTTCGGTGTGTGACACGACTGGCAACCGGCCTGGAAAAACAGGTTTTTGCCGGCCAGCACTTGCTCGTCGTTAATGCCTCGGCGCGCGGGCACGGCCAGGTTGCGGCTATAAAACAGCACCAGTCGCAGGATGTTATCGCTGACCTCCGGCTCGCCATTCGGGCCATTGCCGTTCGGTGCCTGTTTGCAGGCGGTTTGCGCGTCGGTGCAGTCATCGAACGGTCTCAGGCTGGTGGTGAGGCCCATATCACCTGAAAACGCGTGAACATTCTGTTGATTGAGGTTGGGTTGCCCGGCTTTCCAGCCAAATCGACCGATGACGGTTTTTTGCAGTTCGTCGTCCCAAACGCGGTTCGGCCGGCCATTGATGCCGTTTTTGTCTTTGGCCTGCGCGGCGGCGTTGGCGAGGATCGCGTCTTCGGGGATCGCTTCGAGCAGGCCGAGGCCGATCATCGGCGGGGCGACACGCGCCGAGAAACGCGTGTCGGGGTGCATGGGGCCGTAGCCGAGCTGAGTGATCTGCAACACCGGTTTGCGCAGTTCGACTTCGGTGCCGTCCTTGAAACGCACCGGAACCGGCGTGTACTCGACCCGCACCTTGCCTTCCGGCACAACGCCCGGCACGGCCATGTCCTGGAACTGCCCGCCGTACACCGGCTCCGGCACCACGCCGAGCTGCTCGATGACTTTGGCGTATTGCGGCGCATCGGGGATCGACAGGCGCACCAGCATCGACACCGAGTTGGCCGCGTTCGGCAGTGGCGGATGACCGCGACCGTCCTTGATGTGGCAGTTCTGGCAGGCGTTGGTGTTGAACAGCGGGCCGAGGCCGTCGCGGGCGGTGGTGGTCGACGGCGCGGTCACCCATGGGCTGCGAAAGAAACTGTTGCCGACGCTGAAATCCACCCGCCGCGACGGCGGCAGGTTGGCCGAGGGCAGGGAGAATGCGTTCTGATCGGTCTTGCGCACGGTCGCCGCACCGCCCGAGCGTGCTTCACCGGGCTCAGCCTTGGTGAAACGCGGGGCGTCATCGCAGGCACTCAGGCCCAGGGCCAGAAACAGTGCGGACAAGCGAAGAGGCAGCGAGGGCATCAGACATCCTGCGAACGGGCGAAAACAAAGGCGCAAAGTCTAACAGGGCGAGGGAGTTTGAATAAGAGGAATTATCGTTTACTTGATGTGGCGCAGCTATTCGCTGGGTACCGAGGTGCAGCCATCGCTGGCAAGCCAGCTCCCACAGGTACAGCGGCGTTCGCAATATCTGTGTACACCAGCAATCCCTGTGGGAGCTGGCTTGCCAGCGATGGGGCCATCAGCATCACCACAGAAAGCAGGTATGAAAAAGGCGACCCGAAGGTCGCCTTTTTTAACTCAAACGCGCTTGATCAGAACTCGTGATCAGCGTTGTCCGGGTTCAGGTCGCTGATGCCCAGTTTGCCGGCAGCGGCTTCGATCGAACCGGTCTGCTTGACCAGGGAGGCGATGGCGTCACGCACGACCTGATTGCCCGCAGTGTTGCCCGCCGCGATCAGTTGGTCGTAGTGCTCACCCTTGTTGGCGTGATCAACCATGACCTGGATCTTGGCTTCGGTAGCGGCCAGATCGGCTTTCAGCGCAGTGTCGGCAGCCGGATCGGCCTTGGCCACCAGCGACGACAGGCTGGCGCCGGTCATCTTGGTGCCGTCAACACGGGTGTACTCGCCCAGGTAAACGTTACGAATGCCTTTGGCATCGTAGAAGTGCGAGTAGTGAGTGTTGTCGCTGAAGCAGTCCTGTTCGTCTTCCGGAGAGTTGGCTTCCAGAGAAACCTTCATGCGCTCGCCCGCCAGTTCGCCCAGGGACAGACTGCCCATGCCGAAGAGCATTTTGCGCAGACCGGTTTCGCCCGACTCTGCTTCCAGCGTGGCGCGGTAGTTGTCAGCCACGTTCGGCTTCCAGTTACCCACCATTTCTTGCAGGTCGTTGACCAGCAATTGGGTCACGGACTTCAGGTAGGCGCGGCGACGATCATTGTGACCGCCAGTGGCACCGGCGCCTTCCAGGTAGTCGGAAGCAGGACGGTTGCCAGCGCCAGGGCCGGTACCGTTGAGGTCCTGGCCCCAAAGCAGGAATTCAATGGCGTGGTAGCCAGTGGCGACGTTGGCCTCGGAACCGCCCAGTTCATTCAGGCTGGCGAGTTTTTCAGGGGTGATGTCTTTGACGTCGACCTTGTCTTCGCCGACCTGGACTTCGGTGTTGGCGATGATGTTGGCAGCGGCACCCGGGTTACCCAGTGCGTGCTCGTAGGATTTGTCGACGTAGTCGATCAGACCCTCGTCCAGTGGCCAGGCGTTAACCTGACCTTCCCAATCGTCGATGATGGTGTTGCCGAAGCGGAACACTTCACTCTGCAGGTATGGAACGCGAGCGGCGACCCAGGCAGCCTTGGCGGCTTTCAGGGTGTCGGCATTCGGTTTGGCAAGGAAGGCGTCGATCGCAGTTTGCAGGGTTTTCGCGGTGGATTCGGCATCGCTGTAAACGGCAAAGACCATGTCGGCGTAGTGCGCGACCACAGCTTTGGCGGCGGCATCGTCAACTTTACCGGCAGCAGGAGCAGGCGCAGCGGCAGGGGCTGGAGCAGCGCTGCTGGAAGCCGGCGTCATTTCGGAGGCTTTTTCTTTGTCTTTGCCTTCGCCGCAACCGGCGAGAGAAATAGCGATGGCCAGCAAACTGGCGGTAGCCAGAGGCATACGAATCATGGCGAACATCCTGCTTCGGTAGTTGAGTGGACTCGCGCTGGAAGCGCAAAACTGCGACATAATGCAAATCTTTCGCATTATGTGTAAAGGGTAGTGCTTGGAAATATTTCTTATTCGCGCTTCAAGATCAAAAGATCGTCCGATCGCGGCCCGAGCCTGTGGCAGCTCCTGCAGGAGAACGCATTTCAAATGTAGGAGCTGTCGAGTGGAACGAGGCTGCGATCTTTTGATCTTCTAGAGGATTGCCGCGTTGCTGCGCTGAGCCTGCTTGAGATAAGCGCTCAGCTCCCGCGCCGGCAGGGGTTTGCTGTAGTGATAGCCCTGACCTTCGTGGCAGCCTTCGGAGATGATGTAGCTCTCCTGCTCGGCGGTCTCCACGCCCTCGGCGATCACCTGCATGCCGAGGCTTTTGCCCAGCTGGATGATCGCGCGAACGATGGTCGCATCGTCGTCGTCGTCCAGCAGATCCTGCACGAAGCTCTTGTCGATCTTGATCTTGTCCAGCGGCAGGCTTTTCAGATAACTCAGCGACGAATAGCCGGTGCCGAAGTCGTCGATGGCGATCAACGCCCCCGAGCGACGCAGGCTCAGCAAGTGCTGGGCAGCGGTGCTGATATCTTCCATCAGGCCGGTTTCGGTGACTTCCAGTTCCAGACTGCGCGGCGGCAGGCGGTACATCTGCATCAGGTTGTTGACCACCCGTGGCAGTTCGGCGTGGTGCAATTGCACGGTGGACAGATTGACCGCCATGCGCAGATCGGCGAAGCCCTGATCGTGCCATTCGCGCAATTGCTTGCAGGCCTGATCGAGTACCCATTCACCGATGGCGATGATCGTGCCGTTCTGTTCGGCCAGCGGGATGAACAGGTCTGGCGGCACCAGGCCGTGTTCCGGGTGCTGCCAGCGAATCAGCGCCTCGACACCGACCACGCGGTGATCGCGATAGCTGATCTGCGGCTGATAGACGAGGTAGAACTGATCACGCAGCAACGCATCGCGCAGGTCTTTTTCCAGTTCACGCCGGCGGCGCATCTCGCTGTCGACACTGGCGATGTAGAACTGATAACGGTTGCGCGAGCGGGTCTTGGCCAGCGTCATGGTCTGTTCGGCCTTCTGCAACAGCTTCTCGGTGCTGTCGCCGTCCTCCGGGAACAGGGTGATGCCGATGGTCGCGCGCAGGCGGATTTCCTGATGATCAAGGGCGAACGCCGCTTCCAGGTCATCGAGAATGCTTTGCGCCAGTTCCGCCGCTTCGTAGGGTTGTTCAATATCGGCTTGCACCAGGGCGAACTGATCGCCGCCCAAACGGGCGAGGGCGCCGAGGCGACCGCTGTGGGCGCGCAGTCGATCGGCCAACGCCAACAGCAATTGGTCACCGGTCTGATAGCTGAACTGCTCGTTGATGCCCTTGAAGTCGTCCAGCCCCACGCATAACACCGCGACCCGGCGTTGCAGTTTGCCGGCGTCGACCAGAATCTTGTCCAGTTGCTGCTGCAATTGCTGACGGTTAGGCAGACCGGTGAGGAAGTCGTACTGGGCCATGCGCAGCAGGCTGTTTTCTGCCTCGTGACGCAGATGCGTATTGCGCTCGATCGATTCGAGCAACTGGTTGGCGGTGTTGATCCAGATACCCAGCTCGTTTTTCTCGTGGCCCTTGAGCTGCGGGATCTTGTGCTCGCTGGGACGGTCCGGATTGATCTCGGTAAGGTGCTCGATGATCCGCGACAGCGGTTTGGTCAGCAGCCAGTGATAAACCAGATACAGCACCAGGCCCATGGCCAATGCACGCAGAACGCCAGAGATGAAGATGATCACGGAGCTGACGATAAAACCTTCGCCATAGGTGGCGGTGTCGAGGGTGATGCTCAGGTCGCCGTAATATTCGCTGTAGGGGCCGCGTCCCACCAGTTGCGTGGTGAACGTGCGCTCCTGACCCAGGATCAGGTCGGTCAACCAGCGGCTGCTGGAATGCTGCAATTCGCGGGACTTTTGCGCGAGCATGGCTTCGTTGGGATGGCCGATGGACGCCTGGCGCACGGCCTCATCCTGGAACAGGCCTTCGATTACCTGCATGCCCATTTCCCGATCAAGGCTGTAAACGGCCTGAGTCGACGGATCGCGGAACATGTCGAGGATCCGTTCGGCGTCACCAGCCACCGCCTGACGGGTCTTGTAGGCGTCGAAAACAATCTGCGCGCAGCTCAAGACAACGCCGACGATCAATGCTGACAGGAGCACGACCCGGAGCAACTTCACCGACAAGCTGTTCTTGAGTTCCAGCTTCAAAGGGTTATTCCTTGTTCCGTGCGGGTAGCGTCAATTTGCCATGAGTATTGGCAATCCCGTGTTGGCAGTCAAAGGGACAATCGGGCACAGGATAATTTGCCTGAAGGCTTGGCCTGCACCCTGCCATCTGGAGTATTAGCCCTATTTGCACTATGTCGGTAGTTTTAGCCCTCAACTTGAGCGATGCGGGGCAAATTTTCTTCTGTTGGATGTTAGTCCTCTGTGACACGGCGGCAAGCGGCCGGTGGCGGCATTGCTCGTGAGAACAACGCTATTCTCCTGCAGGTGCTGCTGAAGGCCGCCCGAACCTGCGGTAGCTCCTATATAAATCGCAGGCATAAAAAAACCCGGCCATGGCCGGGTTTTTTATCTGGCGCGCAGCTTAAGCAGTGAAGGTTTTGCCTTCGAACTGCTCAGCAACAAACTTCCAGTTGACCAGGTTCCAGAACGCTTCGACATACTTCGGACGAACGTTGCGGTAGTCGATGTAGTAAGCGTGTTCCCAGACATCGCAGGTCAGCAGCGGGGTGTCGCCGCTGGTCAGCGGGTTGCCGGCGCCGATGGTGCTGGCCAGAGCCAGGGAACCGTCAGCCTTTTTCACCAGCCAGCCCCAGCCGGAACCGAAGGTGCCGATCGAGGTTTTGCTGAACTCTTCCTTGAACTTGTCGAACGAACCGAAGGCTGCGTTGATGGCTTCAGCCAGTGCGCCGGTTGGTTGACCGCCAGCGTTTGGCGCCAGGCAGTTCCAGTAGAAAGTGTGGTTCCAGACCTGAGCGGCGTTGTTGAAGATGCCGCCCGAGGAAGTCTTGACGATTTCTTCCAGGGTCTTGCCTTCGAACTCGGTGCCTGGCACCAGGTTGTTCAGGTTCACGACGTAGGTGTTGTGGTGCTTGTCGTGGTGAAATTCCAGGGTTTCCTTGGAAATGTGCGGCTGCAAGGCATCGTGTGCGTAAGGCAGCGGCGGCAATTCGAAAGCCATGATGATTCTCCTAATCAGGTCTGTTGCGGTGAGCGCAAGGCCGATCACGGGCGGCCAGAAATGCACCGTCGAGTTTTTACTCTTTGCGGCGCAGGGTTCGGATCATAGCACCGGGGTTGCGGCTTAACCACGCAACAACTGTGTGGGATAGAGGTTCCAGAGCGGTTTGGAATAATCAGGAGGCAAGTATCAACTGTCCCGCCACCGTGAACATCATCACCGCCACCAACAGATCGAGAATCCGCCACGTGCCTGGTCGAGCCAGCCAGGGCGCCAACCACGCAGCCCCTAGCGCCAAAGTGAAAAACCACAGCAGTGACGCACTCGCCGCGCCCACCACGTAAGCGCCAGGCACCGACTGCTGAGCACCGAGCGAGCCGATCAGCAACACCGTATCCAGATAAACATGCGGGTTGAGCAACGTCACCGCCAGCGCACTGAGCATCACCGCCCGCAGCGAACGCACGGTCTGGTTCCCGCCCTGATCCAGGCTTTGCTTCGAAAACGCCCGGCGTAGCGCCTGGCTGCCGTACCAGATCAGGAAGGTCGCGCCGCCCCAGCGGGCGATCGCCAGCAGCGTCGGACTTTGCGCCAGAATCGTCGCCAGACCGAAAACCCCGGCCGCCACCAGCAGCGCATCGCACACCACGCACAGCGCCGCCACCGGGAGGTGGTGTTCACGTCGCAGGCTTTGCGCCAGGACAAAAGCGTTTTGCGTGCCGATCGCCATGATCAGCCCCAACGCCACCAGCAAACCGTTCACATAGCTTTGCCACATAAGATTTACTCCGCGTTGGCTGCGAGATCGCGCAGCACTTGCATGGCGCGTTCGGCGTCGGCCTGGCCGACAAACAAATGATCGTGGTAGTAACCGGCGATCACGTTGCAACTGATGCCTGCCTTGCCCAGTGCGGTGGCGAACGCGGCGGTGAGACCGACGGCTTCCAGCGCCGAATGCACGTTGAGGGTGATCCATGCGGCCACGTAGTCGAAGCTCAAACCGGCATGCTCGGCGTGAGAACGTTCGAGAATCACGGTCAGCCCTTCCTGTTCACGAAAGCTGCCGACAATCTCCAGACCGCTCGGCAACTGGCTGTCGCGCAGGGTGCAGAACACGTATTCGCCGGCATTGAGTTGCGGACTCATGCTGCGCAGCAAGGTCGTGAGTGAAGTTTCGCCAGCCATTGGGGTAGTCCTTGATAAAGAGTGCTTGCTGGCTATTGTCCGGTCGAAAGCTGTATAAGAAAAACCAATAATGCTGATCGCTCATTAGGAAAACTGATGTTCGACTATAAATTGCTTTCCGCTCTGGCCGCCGTGGTCGAGCAGGCTGGATTCGAACGCGCAGCGCAGGTGCTGGGTTTGTCGCAATCGGCGATCTCGCAGCGCATCAAACTGCTGGAAGCGCGGGTCGGCCAACCGGTGCTGGTGCGCGGCACACCGCCGGCGCCCACCGAGATAGGCCGGCGTCTGCTCAACCATGTGCAGCAGGTGCGCTTGCTTGAGCGCGACTTGCAGACCCTCGTGCCTGCATTGGATGAAGAAGGGCTGCCGGAACGCCTGCGTATTGCCCTCAACGCCGACAGCCTCGCCACGTGGTGGGCGTCAGCGGTGGGGGATTTCTGCGCCGAACAACATCTGTTGCTCGACCTGATCGTCGAAGACCAGACCGTCGGCCTCAAACGCATGCGCGCCGGTGAAGTGGCCGCTTGCCTATGCGCCAGCGAACGTCCGGTAGCAGGCGCGCGCAGTGTCTTGCTCGGCGCCATGCGCTATCGCGCACTGGCCAGCCCGGCGTTCATCGAGCGGCATTTCCCCGATGGCGTGCGTGCTGAACAACTGCCGCGTACCCCGGCGCTGGTGTTTGGCCCGGACGATTTCCTTCAACATCGCTATCTGGCATCGCTGGGTGTGGATGGCGGCTTCGAGCACCATTTGTGCCCGTCCTCCGAAGGTTTTATCCGGCTGACGGAGGCCGGTCTGGGCTGGGGCTTGGTGCCGGAACTGCAAGTGCGCGAGCAATTGCAACGCGGCGTATTGCGCGAACTGTTGCCAGATAAACCGATCGATGTGCCGTTGTACTGGCATCATTGGCGCAATGGCGGTCAACTGCTGGGCTTGCTGACCGAGCAATTGGTACGTTCTTCAGCGCAATGGCTGGTGCCCTTGAAGCAGCTGTAAGCGTCAAGCTGCAAGCGACAAGTGAAGCTTGCGCACTGTTTTTATCTTGCAGCTCGAAGCTTGAAGCTCGCAGCTGGTTTTGTTGGAGCTCTACATGAAAATTCTGGTCACCGGCGCAAGCGGCTTCATTGGCGGACGCTTTGCGCGTTTCGCCCTGGAGCAGGGCCTGGATGTGCGGGTCAACGGGCGCCGGGCCGAAAGCGTCGAGCATCTGGTGCGTCGTGGCGCCGAGTTCGTCCCGGGTGATTTGACGGATCCGCAACTGGTGCGCGACCTCTGCGCCGACGTCGAGGCCGTGGTGCATTGTGCTGGCGCCGTCGGATTGTGGGGCCGTTATCAAGACTTCCATCAGGGCAATGTGCAGGTCACCGAGAACGTCGTCGAAGCGTGCTTGAAACAACGGGTGCGCCGTCTCGTGCACTTGTCCTCGCCATCGATTTATTTCGATGGTCGCGATCACCTGGGGCTGACTGAAGAACAGGTGCCCAAACGCTTCAAGCATCCCTATGCCGCGACCAAGTACCTGGCCGAGCAAAAGGTCTTCGGCGCACAGGAATTCGGCCTGGAAACCATCGCCCTGCGCCCGCGCTTCGTGACTGGCGCCGGCGACATGAGCATTTTTCCGCGCCTGCTGAACATGCAGCGCAAGGGCCGTCTGGCGATCATCGGCAACGGCCTGAACAAGGTCGATTTCACCAGCGTGCACAACCTCAACGAAGCGCTGCTCAGCAGTCTGCTGGCGGCCGGCTCCGCGCTGGGCAAGGCCTACAACATCAGCAACGGCGCGCCAGTGCCGTTGTGGGATGTGGTCAATTACGTGATGCGCAAAATGGACGTTCCACAGGTCACCAGATACCGGTCCTACGCTCTGGCCTACAGCGCTGCAGCGCTGAATGAAGGTGCCTGCAAACTCTGGCCGGGGCGTCCCGAGCCGACGCTGTCGCGCTTGGGTATGCAGGTCATGAAGAAAAACTTCACCCTCGACATCAGCCGCGCACGGCATTATCTGGACTACGATCCGAAAGTCAGCCTGTGGACGGCCCTCGACGAGTTCTGCGGTTGGTGGAAAGCCCAGGACATTCGCTGAAACGCGTTGATACCAATCGGCCGGCCGGCAATGAACCGCATCGCCGCTTGAGGGTCAATCCCAGCGGCTGCGCGGTTATACTTCGCAGCATTTAGCCATCACCGCGATTCACAAAGGTTGCCTCAATGTCCATGCGTAATGATGCCCACGACGATTTCGATGATGTACCGAGCCTGCGTGCCGACACCTTCGACGACGATGACATTCCGACCACTTCCCGCACCACCGTGCACTCGCGTACACCGCCGGTGGTCAAGGTCAAGGCCGCCAGCACCGGGCCGCTTTGGGCGTTGGTTGGCGCACTGTTCTTCGCGTTCATCGGCTTGGCATGGTGGAGTTTTCAGCAGATCTCGCTGATGGAACAGCAACTGGTGGCCACCCAGGAGAGTTTCGCGCGGATCAGCGAGGAAGCGGCGGGGCGCTTGCAGGATATTTCCGGCAAGGTCGTCGCCAGCCAGACCAACGTCAGCACCGACAGCGAAGCCTTGAAGCTGCAGATCAAACAGCTGGAAGGCAAGCTGCTCGATCAAAGCAAACAGCAGCAGGGTGTGGCGGGGCAGGCCAGTGATCTGGACAAGCGTCTGGCGCAGATGACTGCCCAGACCACCGAGCAGCAGGCTGCCAATACTCAACTGCAAGCGCAGATAAAAGCCCTGGGCGCAGAGCTGGCAACCATTAAAAGCACGCCGGCCGACACCAGTAAGGTCGACGCTCAGCTAAAGGCTTTCGATGCGCAGTTCAAGAGCCTTGGCGCGGATATCGCGGCGTTGAAGAAGCAGGGTAACCCGAGCGCCGAGATTGATCGTCTGGCGCAGGAAATCGTCGTCCTCAAAAGCATGCAGGACAACCGTCCGGCCACGCCACAGGGTGGCGGCAACACGGCCGAGTTCGATGCGTTTCGTGGCCAGATGACCCGCAACCTCAACACGCTGTCGGCGCAGATCCAGAACCTGCAGCAGCAGATCAATGCGCGGCCGTAACACTTGATCAAATGCCGCGAAGAGCCCTTGCGGTGATGGAGTTGATTCCCCTCACCGCACTGGGCTCTGCAATCCCCTGCATCATTCTGAATATCCATACATAACCCCAACCCGTCTACGCTCTTGGAACACCAACAAGAACGAGGGATGCGTCATGGGGTTTTTGCATAAAGTGGCCTGGCTCGGCGTGATGCTGTTAGTGGGGTTGGGACAAGCCAGCGCCGCAACGACGGAGAAGGAGGACAGCAAGGCCGCTATCGCCCTGCTGGAGAAAGCACTGGCCTATTACCACGACAACGGTGACAAGGCGTTCGCCGCGTTCAGTCGCCAGGGCGAGTTTGTCGACAGGGACCGCTACGTGTTTGTGCTCGACACCCAAGGCGTGATGCTTGCCAGTGGCGGCCCGTCATCGGCGTTGATCGGCCGCAATGTCAGTGAAGTGCTCGGTCCTGATCTGCAAAAAGCCTTCAAGGAAGCGTTGCGGGTACCGGAAGGCAACGGCATTCAGCAGGCCGAATACCGTTGGCAGAACTGGTCCGACGGCAAGGTCGAACGCAAGCACGTGTTTTATCAGCGCATCGGCCAGCGCATCCTCGCGGTCGGTTACTACCTGCCCCGTGCGTCGGCAGAACAAGCCAAGGCGTTGCTCGACAAAGCCGCCACCGATCTTGGCAAAGACGAAAAAGGCACGCTGACGGCGATCAATTCGCTCAAGGGCGGCTATCTGCAGGATGACCTGTATGTGTTCGTGGTCGATCTGAATACCCAGCGCTATGTCGCCCACGGCACCAATCTGCGCCTGATCAATACCGACTTCGGCAAGATCAAGGACCCGGAGGGCAAGCCGGTGGGCGAGCCGATTCTGGCGCTGATTGGCAAGCAGGATGACGGCGAATACGAATACCGCTGGAAGAACCCGGTGACCGGCAAGATCGAAGACAAGCATGCGTACCTGAAGAAGGTCGGGCATTTTCTGGTGGCTGTTGGGTATTACAGTCCCTGACCACCCAGATCCTGTGGGAGCGGGCTTGCCCGCGATAGCGTCAGATCAGACAAAGCCACGTTGACTGACACGACGCCATCGCGGGCAAGCCCGCTCCCACAGGTTTTTGTCATGCGCGTGCTATTTCGCGCCGTGCTCACGCCCGCGCAGCAGGTTGTTCGGCATCGCAATCGCCGCCGCCAGCCCCAGTAGCGACACCGCCGCGCTGACCCACAGCAAATGCCGGAAGGTCACCGCAAGCTCCGCGCGCAGGGCATTCTGTGCATCACCCGGCGCCGCGTTCAAACCGTCCAGCAGCACGTTGCCGGAATGTCCCTCGTTGATCAGCGAACTGCTCGCCAAATGGGCGAAATTCGAATCCTGCAGCAACGCCAGCAACAGCGCCGACATCAACGCCACGCCCACCGCGCCGCCCAGCGAACGGAACAGGTTGGTGGTGCTGGTGGCGACGCCAATGTCGCGTTGCTCCACCGAGTTCTGCGTGCCGACCAATGAGGTCGGGAACTGCATGCCGCCGGCAATACCGCTGAGTACCATGAACAACCCGCTCATCAGCGTCGCCTCGGGCGGGCTGAACGCCATGCCGACAATCGAGATCGGCATCAGGATCGCACCCGTCAGAATTTGCGGTTTGTAGCGCCCGGTGATGGACGTGCGACGGCCGGCAAAAAATGCCCCGATCGGCAGCCCCATGGCCAGCGGCAGCAGGTGCAGCGCGGCGCTGTCGGCGCCGGCACCGGTGACGGTTTGAAAGCGCAGCGGCATCAACACGATCAGCGAAATCGCCTGGAAACTGGTGAAGAAAATCGTGCACCAGCACAGCAACGCATTACGGTTGGCGAACAGATGCATCGGCAACAGCGGCTCCCGAGCGCGACGCTCGTGCCAGACGAAAATCGCCAACACCACGACCGCACAAGCGAACAACCCCAGCACTTCGCTGCTGCGCCACGAATGGCCCTGACCGACCTGCGTGATGCCGAGCAACAACGCTGTCAGGCCAATGATCATCAGTACTGTGCCGAGGTAATCGATGATCGGTTTGCGCTGCGGAATCGGCAGCCCGCGCAGATTGCGATTGGCCACCCACCAGGCCCCGAGGCCCAGCGGCAGGTTGATCAGAAAGACCCAGCGCCACGACAGGTACTCGGTCATGTAGCCGCCCAGCACCGGACCGGCGACGCTTGCGACGGCGTACATACTGCTGAAGTAACCCTGATAGCGGCCGCGTTCGCGCGGCGGCACGATGTCGCCGATGATCGCCTGGCTGACCGAGATCATCCCGCCCGCACCGATCCCCTGAAGAATTCGCGCCAGCACCAGTTGCTCCATGCTTTGCGCCATGCCGCAGAACAGCGAGGCCAACGTAAACAGGCCCATGCCGAACAACATCAGTTTGCGTCGCCCGTACAAATCACCGAGTTTGCCGTAGATCGGCACCGCCACGGTCATCGCCACCATGTACCCGGAAATCACCCAGGCCAGCAGGCTGACATCCTTGAACTGTGCGGAGATGGCCGGCATCGACACGGCAACGATGGTCTGATCCAGCGCACCCAGAAAAATCGCCATCATCAGCGCGACCAGCACGCTGCGAATGGCCGGTTTGGGCGTTTCAGGCTGGTTGAGATTGGACACGGACAGAACCTGCGGGCAGAGATGAACCCGCTGGCGAGCGGGGGACGCTCGCCAGTGTAAGTCGATAGCAGGCTATTCGATAGCCTCGTACGGAAGTCCGACGTAATTTTCTGCAATGGTTTTTCGGCCGGCTTCTGAACTGACGAAGTAGTCCAGTTCCGAGGCGCTGATGCGTTGGCTGAAAGCATCGTGATCGTCGAAGCGATGCAGCATCGAGGTCATCCACCATGAAAAACGCTCGGCCTTCCACACCCGGCGCAGGCAGATCTCGGAATATTTCTCCAGTAGCTCCGTGCGTCCGTCGCGATAGACCTTCAGCAGAATGTTGAACAGTGTGCTGACATCGCTGGCCGCCAGATTCAAACCCTTGGCACCCGTGGGCGGGACGATGTGCGCGGCATCACCCACCAGAAACATCCTCCCGTACTGCATCGGCTCGACGACAAAACTGCGCAGCGGCGCGATGCTTTTTTCAATCGACGGACCGGTGACCAGTTTCTCTGCAAGCTCTGCGGGCAAGCGACGTTTCAGTTCATCCCAGAAGCGCTGATCGGACCAGTCGTCGACGTTTTCGTCTGCGGGCACTTGCAGGTAATACCGGGTGCGAGTCGCCGAGCGCATGCTGCACAGGGCAAAACCCCGCTCGTGGCGGGCGTAGACCAGCTCGTCATGCACGGGCGGGGTGTCGGCAAGAATCCCCAGCCAGCCGAATGGATACACCCGCTCGAACACCTTCAGGCAATCAGCCGGAATCGACTGGCGGGCGACACCGTGGAAACCGTCGCAACCGGCGATGTAATCGCAATCGACACGCCAGGTTTCGCCATCCTTTTCGAAGGTGACAAAAGCTTCGTCGCTTTTCATGCCGTGAGGAACGACATCGCTGGCTGCGTAAATCGTCGTCGCCCCCGCCTCCCGACGAGCGGCCATCAGGTCGCGGGTGACTTCGGTCTGGCCGTAGATCATCACGCTCTGGCCACCGGTCAAAGCATGCAGATCGATGTGCACCTGGCGCCCGTTCAAAGCCAGATCGAACCCTCCGTGCACCAACCCTTCGGCATCCATTCGCTGACCGACGCCCGCCTCACGCAACAGCTCTACCATGCCTTGTTCAAGCACACCGGCGCGGATCCGCCCGAGCACATAGTCAGGTGTCTGACGCTCGATGATGAGGGTATCGATGCCGGCGTTATGCAGCAGCTGGCCGAGGAGCAATCCGGACGGACCGGCGCCGATGATGGCGACTTGGGTTTTTAGCGTTTTCATTGTTTTTATGACTCGCAAGCTTCACGGGACATTCGCCGGTGAATGATTTTTATGGATCGAGTGCTTGCATTTTTCCCTTGCGGGTCTGTCAATTGAAGGTGAAAACTGAGCCGATACCTGTACATTCTGCCAATCGGGGCGATTATCGCCCGCAACACAAGAGGCCTGGATTGAAGTGATGAACAAGCCCGAGCTGCCTTCGATTCCCGTGTTCAAGCTCTACGGTGAAAGCCTGGACTGGCCGACCCCTGACTTGCTGCACTGTGAAACCATTTCCTCACGCAGTCGCGAACATCAATGGGAAATCAAACCCCACCGCCACGCCGATTTGTGTCAGTTGCTCTTCGTATTCAAAGGTCAGGCAGAGCTTGAAATCGAAGGTCAGCGCACCCAGCTCGAAACACCCGCGATTCAAGTCCTGCCGCCGCTGTCGGTGCATGGATTTCGCTTTTCCGAGGACGTTGAAGGGTTCATCGTTACTCTCGCAACGCCGCTGATCCATCACTTGCAGGCGCAACTGGGCGACGCGGTGCACGCGTTGGCGCAGGCGCATGCCTATTCGGCGGGCAACGATGGCGATTATCTGAACAGCCTGTTTTCAGCGTTGCAGGCTGAGTACAACGGTCATCAACCGGCGCGGGAAATGCTCATGCATGCGCTGGTCAGCGTGATCATGGTTTGGGTCAGTCGTCAGGCAATTGTTCGCCACAAGGCCAGCCAGCGGCCACAGCGCCAGCGTGAATACCTCAATGGCTTTATCCAACTGGTGGAAGAGACTTATCGCCAGCATGTGAAGGTTGAGGATCTGGCGCATCGGCTAGGCATTTCGGTGTCGCACCTCAACGGCACATGCCGTGAGCTGGCGGGGCAACCGGCGTTGCAGATCATGCACGAGCGTCAGTTACTGGAAGCCAAGCGCTTGCTGACTTATACCAGCATGACAATTTATGAGATGTCGGAATTGTTGGGGTTTTCCGATCCGACCAACTTCACGCGTTTGTTCAGGCGTCGGGTGGGGATATCGCCAAAGGCGTTTCGCGACCGGTTAAAAACCGAGCAGTAGCCTCATAAACGCTGCAAAAACCTGTGGGAGCTGGCTTGCCAGCGATGGCGGTGCCTCAGTCGACATCAATGTTGAATGTGAGTCCGCAATCGCTGGCAAGCCAGCTCCCACAGGATCGCATTCCAGTCAGCTGAATCAGCGCAGCGCGTTCAGCGTGGCATTGTGCGGAATGCAGCGCTCGAAGTTGCAACTCGCGTATTCACGGGGCAGTTGTCGCTGCTGCTCGACCCGCCAGGCCGCAGTGCCATACAGCGCGAGCGTGGCGGCGCAGGTGATGAAAATCGCGCAGTACCTTCTTGTTTTGATGTTCATGGTGTTCGACCTCTGAACGAATACTCTGCGGTATTACATTCAGCATAGGTCAGTGCCAAGGACTTGCCAGCCAGCGCGATGGCACATGTAACGCGACATTCAGAACAGTGATGGATCCCTGTGGGAAAAGGGTTTAGAGACCCACATCCCATTCAGGATTCTCGGGAAACCTCACCACCAGAAAATCCAGCAGACTGCGCAACGCCGTCGGCATGTGCTTGCGTGACGCGTACACCGCGTAGATGTTCATCTGTCGCGGCTCGGCATGAGGCAGCAGCCGAATCAATTCACCCGCATGAATATGCCCCCCAGCCTGATACGTCGGCAGCATCGCCACCCCGGCGCCGGCCAGGGTCGCACGTAACAGCGTGCTGGCCTCGTTGGCGCTGATGTTGCCCTGCACCGGCACGGACACCTGCTCGCCGTCCTCTTCGAAGTGCCACAGACTCTTGCCGAAATACGAGTGGGTCAGGCAGTTGTGCCGGCTGAGGTCTTCGACGCGCTGTGGCGGCGGATTTTCGCGCAGATACGCCGGGGTCGCGCAGACCACCGAGCGGCACACCGTCAGGCGCCGGGCAATCAGGTTGGGGTCCAGATCATTGCTGGTGCGAATCGCCAGGTCGATCCGCTCATCCACCAGATTCACCGTGCGATCGAGCATCTGCAGGTCAATGCTCACGCCCGGATAGCGCTTGACGTAAGCCGCCATCGCATCGGCCAGTTGCGCCTGGCCGAACGAGGTGCTGACGCTGATCCGCAGCAACCCGCGCGGCGCATCGTCGGGTTCGCTGACGGCGGCTTGCATGTCGCTGGACAGTTCGATCATCTGCCGGCAACGCGGCAGGATTTCACTGCCGGCAGCGGTCAGGCTCAATTTGCGCGTGGTGCGGTGCATCAGGCGTGCACCGACCCAGTCTTCCAGTTCTGCCAGATAACGCGAGACCACCGGGCGTGACAGGTCCAGATGATCGGCGGCGGCCGACTGGCTGCCCAGGTCCACCACCGTGACGAATACACGCATTGCTTGGAGACGATCCATGATTTGCCCGCTTTCAGAAACAAACTATGTTCAAGCATCGCATTTTTTGCACTGACTCAGGCAACTAAGCTCTGTCCCATCGCCAGACACGGCATTTCGGACACTGGAGCAACAGATGATCGGCTTCACCACAATCAAACGTGTTTTACTCGCAACGGCCTCCCTCGGCTTCGCCGCCCATGCGGCCGCTGCCAACCTGACCCTTGATGTCTATAACCCGGGCACCCAGGCAATCTTCCCGGTGACCTCGGTGCTGGTCAGCGGTGAAAAAGACGCCATTCTGGTCGACGCGCAGTTCGGCAAATCCCAGGCTGAACAGGTGGTGGAAAAGATCCGCGCCAGCGGCAAGCACCTGACCACCATTTACATCAGCCACGGTGATCCGGATTACTACTTCGGCCTCGATACCCTGACTAAAGCTTTCCCTGACGCCAAAGTGCTGGCCTCGCAGCCGACCGTGGATCACATCAACAAAACCGTCGAAGGAAAACTCGCGTTCTGGGGCCCGAAAATGGGCGCCGACGTTCCTGCAAAAACCATTGTGCCGGGCGTCCTCAAAGGCGACAGCCTGATGCTCGAAGGGCAGAAGTTGCAGGTGATCGGGCTGGACGGCAAACAACCGGATCGCAGCTTCGTGTGGATTCCGTCGCTCAAGGCCGTGGTCGGTGGCGTGGTCGTCGCCGAGAACATCCACGTCTGGATGGCCGACACCCAGACCGCGCAATCCCACGCCGATTGGCTGGCAACGTTGCAGTCGATCGAAACCCTGAAACCGAAAACCGTGGTGCCGGGACATTACCTGGGTGATGGCAGCCGTTCGCTGGCGAGCGTTAAATTCACCGCCGACTACATTAAAGCGTTCGACGCAGAAACCGCCAAAGCCAAGGACTCCGCTGCACTGATCGCCGCGATGAAAAAGCGCTACCCGACGCTGGGCGAGGAAAGCTCGCTGGAACTGAGCGCGAAAGTCGCCAAGGGTGAGATGCAGTGGTAACCCGATTCTGAACAAGCAGCACTCTCAAGCCAACTGGAGAATGTCATGAGCAAAATCGCAATCATTGGTGCCACCGGTCGTGCCGGTAGCCAACTGCTGGAAGAAGCCCTGCGTCGCGGTCATAGCGTCGCTGCCATTGCCCGCGATACATCGAAGATCGGTTCGCGTGCCGGTGTGGTCAGCAAGAGTGTCGATGTGCTGGATTCAGCAGCGCTGCAAGACGCCGTGGCGGGACACGATGTGGTGATCACAGCCGCGCATTTCGCCACGGTGCCGGCCAGCGCCATTGTCGGGCCGGTGAAGCAGGCGGGTGTGAAACGCTTGTTGGTGGTCGGCGGTGCCGGCTCGCTGTTGCTGCCGGACAACACTCGGGTGATCGACAGTGCAGGTTTCCCGGCGGAGTACAAAACCGAAGCCAGTGCCGGTGCTGCGTTTCTTGAGGCGTTGCGCCAGGAGCAGGATCTGGACTGGGCCTTCCTGTCACCGTCGGCGGAGTTTGTCGAAGGTGAGCGCAGCGGCAAGTTCCGCGTCGGCCAGGATCACCTGATGGTGAGTGAAGAAGGGCGGAGCTGGATCACTTTTGCCGATTACGCGATTGCGCTGATCGACGAGGTGGAAACACCGAAGCATTCGCGTCAGCGGTTTACTGTCGGCTACTAAACCGACGCACAGTCCCGCGCTGTCGGCTTCTGAACCCACCCACACACACATCCCGTGTAGGAGCTGCCGAAGGCTGCGATCTTTTGATCTTGTCTTTTAGAAACAAAAGTCAAAAGACCGCAGCCTGCGGCAGCTCCTACAGGGGATTAGGGTTCCTGGTTTGACGAGGTGTTCAGCGGGTGTGCGCCTGCTCAACCAGCCACAGCATCAGCTCTTCAAGTGGCGGCGAAGTTTCCCCGCCCTGCGGCACCACCAGGTAGTAAGCCAGCCCGGTCTTCACCTTTAGCTCAAACGGCATCACCAGTCTTCCCGCGTGCAGGTCATCACCGATGAGTGACCAATCACCGATTGCCACCCCCGTGCCGTGGGACGCCATCGACATCGCCTGATCCAGCGTTTCGAAATGCTGACCGCTGCTGACATTGTTCAATTGAAGTGCGGCGGCGCTCAGCCACACCGACCAGTCCTGCACATCGTGCGTTGGATGCAGCAGCAGATGTTGTTGCAGGTCGGCGGGTGTCTTCAGCGCCGGCGAGCCTTTGAGCAGCAGTGGCGAACAGACCGGCGTCAGTTGTTCATCGAACAGATGCAACGCCCCCGGCGAGTTGTCTGGCGGTGTTCCATAAATCACCGCCGCGTCGAACTGCTCACGTTGAAAGTCGACGCCATGTTGCAAAGACGCGGTCAGTTTCACCGGCACGTCCGGGCGCTCCTTCTGCCATTGCAGCAACCGTGGCAAAAGCCAGCGCATCACACAACTCGGCGCCTTGAGTTGCAGGGTCTGACGGCGCACGCCGATCTGCTCCACGGCCTCGCCAAGCAGGCCGAACATCTGTTGCACGCGCAACATCCATTCCCGACCTTCGGCTGTCAGCTTCAACCCTCGAGCCAGGCGAATGAACAGCGGATAACCCAAGTGCTCTTCCAGCCCGGCGATCTGTCGGCTGACTGCACCCTGCGTGATGTGCAACTGCTCGGCAGCCCGGGTGAAGTTGCAGCACTGGGCGGTGATCCAGAACGTGTGCAGGGCGGGCAGGGGCGGCAGTCGTTTCATGTGGATCCAAGCTATGACCTGAGGACATGGCTAGTATGACTTTTAATCGATTGTTGCCGCTACCTGCCGACCGTTCAATGAGCCCATTCCCCCGAATCAATGTGGGAGCGAGTCTGCTCGCGAATACGGTTTCACATTCAGCAACCCTGTGACTGAAACACCGCTTTCGCGAGCAGGCTCGCTCCCACATTCAGTTCGGCGTATCGATCAAACAAGAAGGGCAATGACATGGCGACGTGTGGCGAAGTACTGGTCAAGTTACTCGAAGGTTATGGGGTCGAGCAGGTGTTCGGCATTCCCGGGGTGCACACCGTGGAACTGTATCGCGGGCTGGCCCGTTCGAGCATCAACCACGTCACCCCTCGGCATGAACAGGGCGCCGGATTCATGGCTGACGGCTATGCGCGCACCAGCGGCAAACCGGGTGTGTGCTTCATCATTACCGGCCCGGGCATGACCAACATCACCACGGCGATGGGCCAGGCTTACGCCGACTCGATCCCGATGCTGGTGATCTCCAGCGTGCAGTCGCGCAGTCAGTTGGGCGGCGGTCGCGGCAAACTCCACGAACTGCCGAACCAGAGCGCACTGGTCGGCGGTGTTGCCGCGTTCTCCCATACGCTGATGTCGGCGTCGGAACTGCCCGGCATTCTGGCTCGCGCCTTCGCCCTGTTCCAGGCCGGGCGTCCGCGTCCGGTGCACATCGAAATTCCATTGGATGTGCTGGTAGAAGAGGCCGATGAACTGCTTGCCAGCGTCCCGGTCAGCATCGAGCGCGCGGGTGCTGCCCCAACGGCCGTGAGCCGCATGACCGAGCTGCTGGCCGGCGCCAAACGTCCGCTGATTCTTGCCGGCGGTGGCGCCATTGATGCCGCCGCCGAACTCACCGAATTGGCCGAGTTGCTCGACGCTCCGGTGGCGCTGACCATCAACGCCAAAGGCATGCTGGCGTCCCGTCACCCGTTGCTGATCGGCTCGACGCAAAGCCTGGTCGCCACCCGCGCATTGGTCGCCGATGCCGATGTGGTTCTGGCGATCGGCACCGAACTGGCCGAGACCGATTACGACGTCACTTTCGCCGGTGGTTTCGAGATTCCCGGCAAGTTGCTGCGCATCGATATCGACGCCGATCAGACCGTGCGCAACTATCCGCCGCATGTCGCCCTGGTCGCCGACTCGCGCAATGCCGCGCAAGCATTGCTGAGTGCGCTGTCGCACAAACCACTGGCCGAGCGCAGCAGCGATTGGGGTCAGGTTCGTGCTGCGCGTCTGCGCGATGATCTGGCCGCCACCTGGGACGCACCGACGCGGGCCCAGACGTGTTTCCTCGAAACCGTGCTGCACGAATTACCGGACGCAGTATTTGTCGGCGACTCCACGCAACCGGTGTACACCGGCAACCTCACGTTCAACCCGGAGCGCCCGCGTCGCTGGTTCAACTCGTCGACCGGTTACGGCACCCTCGGCTACGCCTTGCCGGCGGCCATCGGTGCATGGCTCGGTGGCCATTGCGATCAAGGTGCGCGCCCGCCAGTGGTGTGCCTGATTGGCGACGGTGGCCTGCAATTCACCCTGCCGGAACTGGCCAGCGCTGTCGAAGCGCGCACCCCGGTGATCGTGCTCCTGTGGAATAACCAAGGCTACGAGGAGATCAAGAAGTACATGGTCAATCGCGCCATCGAACCGGTTGGCGTAGACATCTACACCCCGGACTTCATCGGTGTGGCCAAGGCTCTGGGTTGCGCGGCTGAAGCGATCAGCTCGGTTGAACAACTGCGTGTTGCGCTGCGTGCCGCGACCGATCGCCAAGGCCCGACAGTGATTGAAATCGACCAGAGCCAATGGATGCAGGCGGTGGCCCAATGATGAATTTCCCCACCACACTCGACGGCCTCTACATCAACGGCCACTGGTCCGCCGGTCGCGAACATCTGCGGGTGATCAACCCGGCCACTGAGGCACTGCTGACCACAGTCAATGGCGGTGATGAACTGGCTGTCGATCACGCGGTGAGCGTGGCCGTCGAAGCCTTCAAGGACTGGTCAAAAACCACGGGAGCCGAGCGTGGCGCGATCCTGCGCAACATCGCCAACGGCGTGCGCAACGGTCGCGAGCACTTGATGAAATTGCAATCGAGCAACAACGGCAAACCGCTATTCGAAGCGGCCATCGACGTCGATGACGTGATCGCCACGTTCGAGTACTACGCCGAACTCGCCGAAGGCCTCGATGCGCAACAGGACAGCAACGTGCCGCTGCCCAGCGATGATTTCAGCGCACGTCTGCGCCGCGAGCCATGCGGTGTGGTCGGGTTGATCGTGCCGTGGAATTTCCCGATGGTCACCACCGCGTGGAAGCTCGCGCCAGCCCTGGCTGCCGGTTGCTGCGTGGTGCTCAAACCATCGGAAGTCACGCCGTTGCCGGAGCTGGAACTGGCGGCGATCATTGCCGAGTCCGGGTTGCCGAACGGTGTGTTCAATTTGGTCTGCGGCACCGGTCTGGCGGTGGGGGCGCCGCTGTCGGCAGACCCGCGAATCGCCAAAATATCCTTTACCGGCAGCAATGCGGTTGGCGTGCAGGTGATGCAGAGGGCCGCCGAAACCGTGAAGGGCGTGAGCCTCGAATTGGGCGGTAAATCCTCGCTGCTGGTGTTGGCGGATGCTGACATTGATCTCGCAGTTGAACTGGCCTGTGGCGGCGCGTTCTTCAACGCCGGGCAAATGTGCTCGGCCACCAGTCGCGTGCTGGTCGCCGAAGAGTTGGAGGAACAATTCCTCAATCGCCTGCAAAAACGTGCACAAGCGATTCGCGTGGCCGATCCGTTCGACCCGGAAGTAGAAATGGGCGCACTGGTCAATCAGGCGCAATACCAGCGAGTGCTTGGGCATATTGATCGTGGGCTGAGTGCTGGCGCGAAGTTGCTCTGCGGCGGCAATCGTCCTGAACATTTGCCGCGTGGATATTTCTTGCAGCCGACCGTGTTCACTGACGTGCCGCTGGACAGTGCGCTGTGGTGCGAAGAGATTTTCGGGCCGGTGGTGTGTGTGCGCAGTTTCAGCAGCGAAACCGAGGCGATTGCATTGGCCAACGACAGTCAGTTCGGTCTGGTCGCCAGTGTGGTGACGCGTGATGTCGAGACCGCCGATCGTGTCGCCAACGCCCTGCAGGCGGGTCTCGTGTGGCTCAACGCACCGCAGGTGATTTTCCCGCAAGCTGCGTGGGGCGGTTACAAACAGAGCAGCATCGGTCGTGAATTGGGGCCTTGGGGGTTGGCTGCGTTTCAGGAGATCAAGCATGTGATTCGGGCGGTTTGATCACAGAGATGTGTTGACTGGACTGGCCTCTTCGCGGGCAAGCCCGCTCCCACAGGAATCGCTGTCGTGCATAAAATGTGTGCACACCAATAAACCTGTGGGAGCGGGCTTGCCCGCGAAAAGGTCCGTCGCCGCATCAAATAATCTGGATCAGACCGACAAGCGCAACCGCGCCAGATCCCGCAACGGTGGCGCCCCAAACAATCGGCTGTACTCACGGCTGAATTGCGACGGGCTTTCATACCCCACCCGATACCCCGCCGCGGAAGCCTCCAGCCCCTCGGCCAGCATCAAGCGCCGCGCCTCTTGCAGGCGCAACTGCTTCTGATATTGCAGCGGACTCATCGCTGTCATCGCTTTAAAACGGTGATGCAAGGTCGAGACGCTGAGGTTCACTTCTTTGGCCAGATCATCAATACGCAGCGGCTGTTCGAAGTTGCCGTTGAGCCACTTGATCGCCTGACTGATGCGATGGCTCTGGCTGTTGGCAAT
Organism: Pseudomonas sp. MF6776; assembly: GCF_016613125.1. Classification (NCBI taxonomy): domain Bacteria; kingdom Pseudomonadati; phylum Pseudomonadota; class Gammaproteobacteria; order Pseudomonadales; family Pseudomonadaceae; genus Pseudomonas; species Pseudomonas sp. MF6776. The sequence goes on along the minus strand of NZ_JAENSQ010000004.1, from coordinate 256,126 downwards.
CGCGATCTCATACAAACGATGACCCTGCGGACTGCGCAACAGGCGATAGAGAATCTCCCGGCGAATCAGCGGCGCGAGCATGGCGATGTCTTTCGGTGCATCGAGCAAACGCGCCAGACGCAGCACCGCGTCGAGCATCGCGCTGTCGATTTTCTCGACATACAAGCCGCGTCCGGTCGGCCGGGTCGGCACGGCCATGGGGCCGGCGTCGGCGATCAGTGCGGTGATTTCTGCCGGGTCGATATCCAGGCGTACGGCCAGGATCGGCTCTTCAGGCGACACGTTAACCACTCGCCCGCTCAACGGCATCGAAACCGAGACCACCAGGTAATTCAGCGGGTCGTAATTGAAGAACTCATCGGCGAGCCGCACCTCTTTACGCCCTTGCGCCATGATGCACAGCGCCGGTTGCGCGAGCACTGGGGCGAAGTCGTGGGATCGGGTGTGGCGCGACATGAACAGCGAACCGACAGCGGTCTGATAGCTGCCATCGTCGGTGGTGTTGCGGCGGATGATCGCCGCCAGTTCCGCACGCTGCTTTTCCATGTCAGCACTGGGTTCGGCTTGAAAACGATCGAATGACGTCATGCACGGCATCCTCGGCAAGGGAGGGGGAATGGAGCAGAGCATATGTTTGTGCAAGCGCCAGCGGTAGACACATCCTGCCAAATGCTTGCCTGATTCTGCACGTGGGCGCGGCGTTGATTTGTCGTCGAACCCTGTAGGAACTGCCGAAGGCTGCGATCTGTTGATTTTTAAAGGTCAAAGGATCGCAGCCTTCGGCAGCTCCAATACAAAGCCTGTGTGACGGTGTTGCAACTACTTTCGCAGGATTGTGCAACAGGGCGGCAGGAATCGACTAACGGCGTCTGGCACGCGGCCCTTAACCTTGGATCCTGTCGCAGCCTCCCCCCGGCTGCCACGCAACTCCCTGGGAGGGTTGAACATGTCCAAGCAGATTCCCGTCAGTCATATGGCCTTCGTACGAGCGCGCACCGGACGCTCGGCCGAACTCGGTGTACGCCTGAGCGCGTTGATCGATCCTTCTCGTGCCGCCCCCGGTTGCCTGAGCTTTGCCTTGCAGCATTCGCAGTGTGATCCCGAGTTGTGGCTGGTCTCCGGCTTCTGGAGCAATCAGCAGATGATGACCGCTTACTTCAACAGTCCGGCGATGGAAATCTTCGCCGAGCTGGTGCAGGAACTGGTGGTCAACAGTCTGGATTTCCACACCTTCAAGGATGTCTCGGCGGCGCAGGCGCTCGGCCAGTGTTCAGCACCGATACACAAACTCGTCGGTTGAGGGTTTAATGTCCGGCTTAATTGACTGAGCCAGGACTTGCGACATGGCACGTAAAGAGTTCGAACACTTCGAAGCAGTATCCGCAGTTGTCCCCGTCGAGCTGGGTGGCAACAAGGGCTATTACGCGGCAATCGCGGTCAAGGCCTTGGTCGACGGCGGTGCGCCACGCTTTCACAAACTGCTGGAAGATCAGGTGTTTCCCGGCGCCATCGCGGCCGATGAGGCCGCCATCAATGAGCTGGACCGCCTCAAGGGCGTCACCGAAGACGCCGAGTTGATCTGGTAATTCGTTACTTCGCCGCGCCCGGACGCCACATCTTGAACAGGGCTTCAGGCCCCAACTGGAAATAATCCGCCGGCCCGCCGCCGCGCAGAATCGGTTCTGCCGCGGCGGTGTCGTAGACCCCGTCTTTCAACAGCCACTTGGCGATATGCACGGCGACCACTTCGCCGAGGATCAGCCAGCTCGGTACTGTCTCGCCATCAGCGCGCTGCAATTGAATGATCTGCGTGACCTTGCACTCGAAGGACACCGGGCTTTCGGCGACGCGTGGCACTGAAATCACTTTCGACGCCACAGTCGTCAGGCCTGCCAGTTCAAATTCGTTGACCTCTGGCGCGACCATCGCGCAGCTCTGGTTCATCTGTTCGGCCAGCGGACGAGTGGCGAGGTTCCAGACGAATTCGCCGGTCTGCTCGATGTTGTTGAGGCTGTCTTTGCGCCCGACGCTTGAGAAGCCAATGATCGGCGGAATGTAGTTGAACGCGTTGAAGAAGCTGTACGGCGCCAGGTTCAACTGGCCGTTGGCATCCTGCGAGGAAATCCAGCCGATGGGACGTGGGCCGACGATGGCGTTGAACGGATCGTGCGGCAGGCCGTGGCCGTTGGCGGGTTCGTAGAAGTGGATGTCATCGGGCATGGCTTGGAATCCAGAGAGGGCATTTGTCAGAGAGCAATAGTGCAAGTCCGGCGGTTGAAGATCAAATGTGGGAGCGAGCCTGCTCGCGAAGACGGCTCTTCAGTCAACATCAATGTTGAATGGTCTACCGCCTTCGCGAGCAGGCTCGCTCCCACAGGGGATTGGGTGCATTCCAGACATTTTCCATCCCCCAGAAATGACTAAGCCCGGCCGAAGCCGGGCTGTGCGCTGTACAGCGGCGCTTAACTGATGGAAGCGGATTGAGTCCGGTCATAGCCATCTTCAGCAACAGTGGCGGAACCAGTACGGTCGTAACCGTCAGCAGCAACAGTGGCAGAACCGGTGCGATCGTAACCGTCGGCAGCAACAGTGGCAGAACCGGTGCGGTCATAACCGTCAGCAGCAACAGTGGCAGAACCGGTACGGTCGTAACCGTCAGCAGCAACAGTGTTGGAACCAGTACGATCGTAACCGTCAGCAGCAACAGTGTTGGAACCAGTGCGGTCATAACCGTCAGCAGCAACAGTGGCGGAGCCTGTGCGGTCGTAACCATCGGCGGCAACGGCCGAGCCAGTGCGATCAAAACCGTCGGCAGCAAAGGTGTTGGCGGCCAGTACGGACAGGGTCAGGGCGAGGATCAGTTTGGTTTTCATGTTCGTTACTCCAGATTCGTTGGCGGGTGTGTCTTGCATGGGTTTCATGCTACGCCAACTAAATTGATTAAAAAGCGCAAAATAATGCTAAAAACTATCGATTAACTTGATGTTAAGGGCGACGCATTTAATGGCTTCCATCATCAGGAGCGAACGTCGCGCAGGTAATCGATCAGGTAGGCACAGGATGCCGAGGCAGAATTAACCGGTGATTAATCGCCGGAAACAAAAAATCGCAGCCTCCGACAACCCCTGTAGGAGCTGCCGAAGGCTGCGATCTTTTGATCTTGCGTGACGTTCAGTCAGTCAATCAGTCAGTCAGTGACGATCCGCGAATGCTTCTGGGTGTCCTTCATGGTGATGTACACCAGCAACGACACAGCGATGCACGCCGTCACATACCAGTAGTAACCGGTTTCCATGCCGATGCTCTTGAACCACAGCGCGATGTATTCGGCGGTGCCGCCGAAGATCGACACGGTCAGTGCGTATGGCAGGCCGACGCCCAGGGCGCGGATTTCAGTCGGGAACAACTCGGCTTTGACCACCGCGTTGATCGAGGTGTAACCGCTGACGATGATCAGCGCTGCCATGATCAGGAAGAACGCGCCCCACCAGCTCTGGATGGTGTGCAGAGTCATCAGGATCGGCACGGTGAAAATCGTGCCGAGCACACCGAAGGCGATCAGGATCGGACGACGACCGATCTTGTCCGACAGGCCACCGATGATCGGTTGCAGGCACATGAACAAAAACAGCGTGGCGGCAGAAATGGTTGTCGAGTCGGAGATGCTCATGCCGACGGTGTTCACCAGGTACTTCTGCATGTAAGTGGTGTAGGTGTAGAACGCCAGCGTACCGCCCATGGTCAGGCCAACCACGGTGGCCAGCTCCTTGGGGTGACGCATCAAGGTGCGCATTGCGCTTTCCTTGGACTTCTCTTTCTTGGTGAACGACTCGGTTTCTTCCATGCCGCGACGCAGGTACAGCGCGACCACTGCACACAGCGCGCCGATGGCAAACGGAATGCGCCAGCCCCACGCGTACAACTGCTCGGTGGTGAGTGTCTGTTGCAGCACGATCAATACGCCGAGGGCGATGAGCTGGCCGGAAATCAGGGTCACGTACTGGAAGCTGGAGAAGAAGCCGCGACGGTCCTTGGTCGCCATTTCCGACAGGTACGTTGCGGAGGTGCCGTACTCGCCGCCGACCGACAGGCCTTGCAACAGACGGGCGAAGATCAGCAGGATCGGCGCGCCGATGCCGATGGTGGCGTAGTTGGGGCTCAACGCGATGATCAGCGAGCCGAAGCACATCAGGTACACCGAGGCCATCAACGCTTTCTTGCGTCCGACTTTGTCAGCGTACAGGCCCATCAGCCAGCCACCGATCGGGCGCATCAGGAAGCCCACGGCGAAGATCGCAGCGGTGTTCATCAATTGTGCGGTGGAGGAACCAGCAGGGAAAAAGCTCTTGGCGAAGTACAGCGAGAAGGCGGCGTAGACGTACCAGTCGTACCACTCGACCATGTTGCCAACGGAACCGCTGAAGATCGATTTGATCCGGCTGGCGGTGGTTCTTTCTTTGGCCGGCGCGGCAGCCGACCCAAGTGGCAGGGCGTTGGAGTTATCCATTGAAGGATCCTTCGTTTAATTGTTTTTGTGGAGCGCGTTAAAACGCAGCCTGCGGGGGCTATAGCAGGAGCTGTGCCAACGGGGAGAGGGGCGGTTTAGAAGGGGTAGCGGGTTTTGATGAGCGAAAATCCGCTTATGTTGGGTGGGTGTTGAGCGGATTTTCGCTTAAAAGATCGCAGCCTGCGGCAGCTCCTACACGTTCAGAGTCATGCGCAAATGATGCGGACACCGGAGCTCTGTAGGAGCTGCCGCAGGCTGCGATCTTTTGCTCTTCAAGGGCCGACAAACATCTCCCGGCTCAACCCATGTCGCTGCATCTTTTCATTGAACGTACGCCGCGGCAGTTGCAGCTCTTCAAGCACCGCTTTCACATCACCCTTGTGCCGCGTCAGTGCCGCGCGCAAACACTGCGCCTCGAACGCTTCCTGTTGCGCCGCCAGCGACTGCCCCGGATCAATTCCCGGTGCCGGTTCATCCAGGCCCAGCACCTGTCGTTCGGCGACGTTCGCCAGTTCGCGCACATTGCCCGGCCAGTCATGGCAGAGCAGATGACTCAGCTGTGCAGCCGTCAACGGTGGGAAGCTGCGGCCCAGGCGCTGCGCCGCACTTTGGGCGAATGATTCGAACAGCAACGGAATGTCTTCGCGGCGTTCGCGCAGCGGCGGCAAACGCAGCTCGGCAACGTTGAGGCGATACGCGAGGTCTTCGCGGAAACGCCCGGCACGCGCCTCGTCGAGCAAGTCGGGTTTGGTCGCCGCAACAATCCGCAAATCCACGCGAATGCTCTGGTTCGACCCCAGTCGCTCAAGCTTCTGCTCTTGCAATACCCGCAACAATTTCACTTGCTGGGCCAGCGGCATGCTTTCGATTTCATCGAGAAACAGCGTGCCGCCATCGGCGTATTCCAGCTTGCCGATGCGCTTGCCGGAGGCGCCGGTAAACGCGCCGCTCTCATGGCCGAACAGCTCGGCTTCGAACAGTTGTTCAGGGATCGCCGCGCAGTTGAGCGCCACGAACGGTTTGTCCGCCCGGGGGCCGAAGTCATGCAGGCAACGCGCAACCAGTTCCTTGCCGCTGCCAGTCTCGCCACGAATCAACACATTGACCGGCAACGCTGCCAGATCCAATACCTGCCGACGCAACGTCTGCAAGCCACGGGACACACCGAGCAAAGTCGAATCGAGTTTGGCGCGGTTGTCGGCCTGCTCGTGCAGGGCGCGGTTTTCCAGGACCAGTCGGCGTTTCTCCAGCGCCCGGCGCAGGCTGCCGAGCAAGGTCTCCGGGCTGAACGGTTTTTCCAGAAAATCATAGGCACCGTCGCGCATCGCTTCGACCGCCATCGGCACATCGCCATGACCGGTGAGCAGAATCACCGGCAGGTCGGCGTCGCGGCGCTGCACCTCGGCCAGCAGTTCCAGGCCACTAAGGCCGGGCATGCGCACGTCGCTGAGGATCACCCCGGGAAAGTGCGCGGGCAGGGCGGCGAGGCATTCTTCGGCGCGGCTGAACAGTTGCACCTCGAATCCCGACAGGCTCAGCCACTGCTCGACGGCACTGCGAATACTGCTTTCGTCATCGACCACCATCACCGAGTTGAGCATCAGTTGTGTGCCTCCAGATCAATCGGCAAAGTCAGGATGAACGTCGCACCGCTGTCGCCATTCTCGACGCTCAGACGACCGCCGGATTCGTGCACGATGGCAAAGGATACCGCCAGCCCCAGGCCGAGGCCGTCCCCTACAGGTTTAGTGGTGAAGAACGGGTCGAATACCTGGCCCAGATGCTCTTCGGCAATGCCGCCGCCATTATCGATGACGCTCAGACGCCACAATTGCTCGTCGGCTTGCAGACGAATTTCCAGGCGCTTGCACGGTTTGCCCTGCATGGCATCGAGGGCGTTGCGCAGCAGGTTGATCAACACCTGTTCGAGACGGATCGCATCACCGCGCACCCACGCCGGGCGGGTCAGGTGCAGCACCAGGCTGACCTGTTCGTCACGCAGGCGCGCGTCGAGCAATTGCAGGGATTGATCGACCACCGTCGCCAGATCCAGACGCTCGCGCAAACCACCGGGGCTTTTGCGTGCGAAGGTTTTCAGGTGACCGGTGAGGGCGGCCATGCGCGTGAGCATCTCGTCCACCGGCTTGAGGGCCTTGTAGGCGTCATCGACGCGGCCATGGTCGAGCAGCAGGCGCAAAGTCGCCAGTTGCATGCGCTGAGCGGTCAGCGGCTGGTTGATTTCATGGGCCAGGGCGGCGGACATCTGGCCGAGGGCGGCAAGTTTTGCTGACTGCACCAGGCCTTCTTGCGCAGTGCGCAGTTCGCGGGTGCGTTCTTCGACAAGTTGCTCGAGTTCTTCGCGGTTGCGTTGACGGACCTTCGACAGGCGCCAGCGCTGATTGAGGAACAGCAACAAAAACACCAGCGCCAGCCATACGCCAGCGGCAGCGAGCCCGGCGTTGCGCAGGTCTTCGAAAGCCACTTGCGGGCGGCGCAGCAGATGCAGGGTCCAGCCTTCGGTGGTCAGTGGCAGCGACTCCCACAGATAGTCCGCCGTCCCTTGCGGGCCTTCGACGCGGCGCAGGTCGCTGTTGTCATCGAAGCGGCGCAGCGACAGATGAGTCAGTGGCGTCAGCGACTGTTTGTCGTACTGGCGCGTCGTCTTGATTTCGGCCTGATCGCTGGCACTCAAGGGGCGCAACGAGCGATAGCGCCAGCCGGGCTGGTTGGCGATAAAAATGATTCCGCGCGCATCGCTGACCAGCAAGGTGTCGTTGCCCTGGCTCCATTCCCGCTCAAGTTCGGGAAACTCCAGTTTGACCACCATCGCCCCGAGGAACTGGTCGTTGTCGCCCAGCACCGCACTGGAGAGAAAGTAGCCGGGAATTCCGCTGGTCACGCCCACCGCGTAAAAACGCCCGGTGCCCTGGGTGCGGGTCTGGCTGAAGTACGGTCGAAAGCCATAATTGTGGCCGACATAGCTGCTGGGCAGACGCCAGTTGCTGGCGGCGACGGCGAGGCCGGTGTGATCGAGCAGTTCAAGGGTCGAGGACTGCGCCGCGCCGTTGATCTTTTCCAGTTTCAGATTCAGTGCCGTTTGTAACTCGGCATCGACGGGGCCGGCCAGTGCCGAGCGCAATTGCGGGTCCAGGGCCAGGACGGCGGGGAGGGCGCGATAGCGGTCGATCAGGGTGTGCAGCGAATTGGCATAGAGCGCCAGTTGCTGGTTGGCCCGGGCCGCGTCTTCTTCCAGCGCCTGACGTTCGGCGTGGCGGATGGCAAGCGTTGCGGCAAGCGCCGCACCGGCGATGATCAGCAGGGTATACAACGACAGACGCAGGGTACGGGAAGTCGGCGGCATACGGGGGCGAGCAAGGTAGGAGTCGGGCGGGCACCATAGCATGGCGCCCGTCGCAAGAAACAAGAACACTGAAACTTCTGTAGCCCTCAGCGCTTGGCTAATTTGCGCGCTTTCATCGGGACGCGCAAACGTACTTGTCGATCAACAGCTACAGTTTGCGTGGACACGTCGACAGCGCTCTCCAGAGGTCGTAATCGGCCTATTTTTTCCAGCTGATTCATGGAGTCCCAGGTAATCCCCGTCAGCTCTTCAACTTCCAGAACCTGATCACGCAGTGCGTTTTGCGCCTTCCTGGATACCTGGTCCATCACGCGGTGTTCGGCAATCAGGCCGTCGATCCTGTCGATCATTTTTTCTGCCTTGGCGTTCTTTGCTCTTATATTTTGGGTGTCTCTCAAATCGTCGACATAACCTCCCACTATCGGTCCCAGCACCGCTCCTGCCAACGTGGCGGCAAGGGTGGCAGCGACGTTGATTTGATTGAACATTCGGTTGGCATCCTGAGTGACTTCTGCAGGCGGCAAGCCGCCACCGGTTGCCGGATCCCAGCTTCCGGGAGGGGACCAACCTGGATTAAAGAGTGTGGAATGCACGACGACCTGCCCAACACTGGCAACCATTGCTGCAACCATGGCTCCAGTGGCCGGCGATGATCCACCGGTTGGAAGCAGTGCCAGACCGACTCTCGAATTGGCGGCGTTGCGGGCGGTATCCCTGGCCCTCAGTTTCCAGGGTTTACTGGGTTCAGGTGGCGGCAGTGGAGGCGGATTGTCGCGTGGATTACTCACTGATTCCGGGGGCGTCGAGGGACCAGGACTTATTGTAAGGGTCACTGTTTGCGCCGCTGTCCTCGTCGTCCCTTGCCTATCGATAAAGTTGATCGGGTCGTTCCCCGTCATGCAGTAAAGGTTCAGGCCGTCTATCGAGCCTGACGGATCGGGATTTATCCAGCGCTGTAACCAGGGCGCGTAATACCGTTCACCGTAGTAATACAAACCGCTGATATCCATTTCCTTACCGCTATAACGCGCGAACTTGTAGCTGACCTCAATCGCCGATTTCGCGGCCAGCCACGCCGTGGCGCCAAACGGGTAGTAGCCTTCGTGGCTGATGGTTTTTGCGTGCTCGTCGAGTTCCATCACGCAGGAGCCCAAATGGTCGACAAGGCTATAGCGCAGTTGAATGCGCTGCACACCTGAAGGTGGATTTTTTACCCAGTGCAGGCAGCGCGCACTGCCTGCACTGATGACGTGCAACTCTTCGCCATTGTCTTTCGTACGGATTTCCAGCCCCGGCAGGTAACGCACCTGATGAAAGTGTCCGGTGGTACCGGCAAAGGTTTCATGGCGCTTGAATACCCGGGCACCTGCGCTGTAGTGGTAATGCTCGGCATCGGCGCGACCGTCTTCGCGGTGAATCCGGGTGACGCTTTGCAGTTCGTCACGAGCGTTCCATTTCAGTGGTTGGCCGGGTTGTACGGCCAGAAGGTTACCGTGGCGGTCGAACAGTTGATCGAAGTCCGGTTCAGGATCGGTCGGTTGCCAGCGCACGCCACGGTTGCTGTTCGCATCCATGCGCATCTGTCGCGTGTAGCTGGCGTCAGCGCGCACATGGCGCAGTTCGAGCAGATTGCCGCCGTTGTCGTATTGATACGTCTGGGTGTAATTGAGGCGTTTTTTCGGATCGGTTGGCTGTGGCAGGCCAGGGATATCTGATAGCGGGCTGTCGTCGTAGCCGGTGGCGCGAGTCAGTCGGTAGAGGGAGTCATAGGTGAAGTCGCGGTGGCCGTCGATAACCTGGTTGGCGTAATGGACCGTCTGGAAGGTGTGGTCCTCGATACGGGTGATGTTGCCGACGCGATCATGGCTGTACTCGAAACTTTGCAGCACCGGATCGCTGCCTTTGCGGCTGGACTGGCTCCGCAAGCGACCATTGGCCGGATCGTAAGTCCACTGGCTGATCACCTCGTTGCCAGCGTGTTGCTCGGTGATCTGCCCGGCAGCGTTCAAGCGGATATCGAATATCACCGGTTGCCAATCAGTGTTACCGCTCAGTCGCAATCGCACCTGCTTCATGTGCCCGGTCAGGCCATAGCGCGATTGCTGTTGATGCCCGCCGGCGTCGGTCTGTTCCAGCACCGCGCCCAGTGGACTGAAAATGCGCTGGCTGGTGAACGCCTCGCCATCAACAAAAGTGCGGGTTTCTCTCTGCGGTTGGCCGAGCAGACCATAGCTGTCCATGTGCAACGTACCAGACGCGTCCTTTTGTGCCAGTAACTGCCCGCGCCGGTTTTGCCCGGGATCCGCCGAGGCATCGGCGTAGGTAAAAATATCGACATCGGCCTGGCCGTTTTCCTCCACTGTCACCACACGCAACCGAGTGTCGAAGGTCGTACGCCAATGGCTGCAGCGCTCGTCCCAGCGCTCCAGTGGCTCACCGGCCAACCCCGGCAAATTGAGGCGCCAGCCCGCATCGACGCTGTCGACTTTGAGCACCTGGCCGCCCAACCCGTGAACCATCACAAGGTTCGGCACGGTCAAGCGCGGGTCCTGTTGCGTCACGTTGCGCCCGGTCACGTCGTAACCCTGGCGGGTGATCAGCGCGATTGCAGGCTCCCCGGCGACGCTGCGCAGGTAGCCGATCTGCCGAATCGGCAGGCCACGACCATCATTCACCGTGAGTGATGGCGTGCGCCAGTGCACGCTGGCGTGCATCAGCGTAAACGCCCATTGTCCGGTGCTGCTTCAGCGGTGTCGTTGAAGTCCAGGCTGGTTTGGTACCACGGATGATAGATCTTGCAAGAGAAGTCGCCCTTGGCGTTGATCAGTTTGATCATGCGTCCCAATGGGTCGTAGCACAGCTGATCGAAATAGCCCAGTTCGTGCAGTGACTCGTCGTTGACGTAGCCATGGGTATCGACAAAAAGCGGTCGATACTCGCGGACCGCCAAGCCCTTGTTGTTGTATTCGACCCGAGCGCTGATGCGCCACCTCGGGTCGGCGTATACCTCGACATACTTGCCATCCTCAATGACGAGCGCGCCATCCACCACTTTGTACGCCATGCCCGGGTCAACCAGTTGCTGGGTTTGCAGGGCTCGGCCGAAGCCGTCGACACAGGCCTTGATGATCTGGATTTGCGCCTTCACCTCGTCGTAGGGGTAGCGGTCGGCGCTGAGCACGACGCTGTGCACAGACTCGCGCCAGGCCGATGTGATCGCATCGAGCAACGCCTGTTCTGCCGCGGTCAGCGTGCTGCGACGTGCGAGCCGCTGGCGTGCGCTGGCCCGAATATGGCCGCTGGGCAGTAGATAGCCGCTGGCGATCCATTCGCTGCTGGAGCTGTCGCTGAGGGGAATCTGCCCCATCCAGCTGAACAAGTCTTTGCGCAGGGTGCTGGCGGCTTTTTGCACCGCGCCCTCCGGATCGGCTATGGCCAGGTCCGGCCGCAGATCCTCGGGACGTTTGTATTCACTCAGCGGGCAGAACCCTGCCCATTCACCGTTTTCAGTGCCGCAGAAACTGGTCGCCAGCGGCTGGCCAGAAGGTTCGTAAATGGCCTCTTGAGTGTTCTCGTTGGCGTCGATGATTTTCTGCGGTTGCAGGGCGTGGTAGTCGTAGACGATGCGAGTGGTACAGCCATCGGGCAACACGACGCTGGTGATAGCGAGGTTGTAGTCATCGTATTGGGCCTTGGTGTGGCCGTGGCTGGGGGTTTCCCGGTAGCTGCGCACTTTGTAGAACTTATCAAGGCCGGCGTATTCGGCAAACCCGAAGTGCGCCGAGTTCAGGGCGGGTTCTGCATCGAACGGGGATGGTGCTTCAAACAGAAACGGCATCGGCGTGTAGCCGATTTTCATCAACTCCGTATGAATGTTGAAGGGGGGCGGCAGGACGCTGTAGGCATCCAGCGCGGTCTTGTCCAGTTGCGCCAATTCCAGCGGACCTGTCAGCGCTTCGAACTCGGCGACGCCGTCCGCCAGCGCAGCGCCATCGGTGCTCATGTAGCGTTGCACGGACTGATTGGTCAATAGCCGCGCTGTATTCCAGTGGGACGAATCCTGATGCAACGCCAACTGTTCAAACGATACTTGCGCCGGCGTGAGCCCGGTCGGCAGTGTGCCTTTGGGCAGCACCAGCGCATTGCCGCGCTGCAAGTAGGGCAAGCCTAGCCGCCACTTCTGAAAATCCGTTGTCAGGTTAATGGTTTGCGCACGAGTTTCACTCAGATAAAACGACTGCTGCGCCTCATCATGCGCGTCGCGCCACCACTGCTGTTCATCGGGATCGGTAAAGGGCGGTGTGTCCGTTGCAGCCAGTCGCCGCGCATAGCTCACTTGCAGGGCCTGCGTTGGCGAACCAAATTCGTTGCAACGCAGATTGACCTCATGGCTGCACAACGGATCGTTCATGAATCGGTCGTACTGGTAGTTGATCGTTTCCAGGGTCATTGGCAGCAAAACAGCGGATGCGTACTGGTCCTTTCGACGGATTTCTCGCACCAGATAGCGCAGCTCCTGCACCGCGTACGGGATAGCGCCCGGCTTATCCACATCGGCTAAGGCGTACGTTTCAACGCGCGCGACAGAGCCGGCCAGCGCCCGGGCAATCTGGTATCGGGTATCGTCATTGTGCGGCTCAATCGGTTGATCGAATTCCCCGTCGGCCGGACTGAGACTGAACAAGGTTTTACCGAGGGCGACAGCCTCCTTGTCCCCGTCGAAATAAAAATCACGCGACCGATCCATGGATAACGCGCTAAGAAAATAAGTGCGGACCTGCACCGGCTGGCTGAAGCCGACGGCGTCATCGCCGGTGGCGCTCTCGCTGTCGGTTTGCTTCAGACAGCCGAAACCGCCGAACTTGCGTGCGTTGCTGTCGTACACGCCTTCACACCAGGTGAACGACTGCGTCAGACAATTGCCCGTGATCTCATCCCGTTGCTGCTGTTTTTTCACCACGGTAACCGGAAACGGCAAATGCGAAACCGCTGGGCGTTTGAGAGCAATCAACTGTTGTTTCTCGTCCAGCCATTCCTGTGCCGAACTGCGATAGACCACGCTTGTGCTGCAGCCCATGTTGTTGTTACTGGCCGTCAGCAGATACGGTTTGGCCGCGACGAAATCGTAGCGCCAGTGCTGCGGCTTCATGTGCGTTACGGTGAGTATCAGGCTGGCGCAACCGAGGCCTTGCAGATCGGCAAAGTTCACCTGGCACAAACGGTCGTAACGCACGCCTTCGGGCCATGGCACGCTGATCGGCGTTTGCTCCAGGCCGTTGCCGCCACGGTTCAGATAGATCTCGAAAACATCGCTTTTGAGGTAGATCAGCGCCGATGCGCCGGAGCCGTCGAGGTCGGCGAGGCGCACTCGCGACGAATCGAATTGCTCGTAGGCGAAGGGCAGGTCACTGATCTTGCGGCCCTCGCCAAAGCGGCCGTGACCGAGGTTGGGCCAGCAGCGGATTTCGTTGTGTCGAATGCGGCACAGTTCGGGCATGTCGCTGCCCAGCAGATTGCCGAGCAGCACCAGTTCAGTGGCGGTATTGCTGAACAACGGCAAGCGGTCATTGGCCGGTTCGTGCGCCACCTCTTCGGCCGGGGCGAAACCCTGTTCGCGTCGGTTGGCGTAAAGCCGCACCGATTTCGGCCCGATCATGGCAATCGAATTCAGACCATCACCACTCAGGTCGCCCAAGGTCGACAGCGTGTGGAAAAACTCCAGCGGGAAGGCATTGAAGGTGAGGTAGTTGGCGAATTTACCCGTCGCTTCAAGCGTGCGGAAACCGGCGCGTCCGGGCTCTGCTGTGACCCAGTCGAGGCGCCCGTCACCCGTCAGGTCGGTGAGCAGTTGTTGTACCGGACGATTGCGATCGGCAACCGGGATAAGGTCCAGCGCCGTCCACGGGCCATAGCCGATGGCATCGCCTCCGGCCTCTGCTCGCAGCGGCTCGCGGTAGTACCAGCATTTGTCGTAGCGGAACAAGAAGCCTGGCACGCCTTCGCCGTACAGGTCGACGCACTGATAAAACCGGCCATCCTCGATGCCCGGTTGATGGTCCGTCTCGAACAGGCGAGTGGGGATCTGATTGATTTCGAAAACGGAATACTCGAACTCGACCGGTGGTGTGTTTTCCACCATGCCGCTGGTATCGAAGGCCTGATAGTGCGCGGCGCTGATCTGGCTGAGCGGCCAGTGCGGCGTGGCATCGCTGTGTTCCAGCAACAGACGCCGCACCAGCACCGGTTGATCCCCTTGGCTCGGCGGGAAGTGATGAAACATCAGCATTTGCCGACAGAGGCGGCGGGTCCTGACTTCAAAGCCTTGGCCGTAGGTCGAGAAGGGATCTGCCCGCACGGGCCAGGGCTGCAGCGTTGCGCCGTCGTAGGCCGGAACCTCGGTCAGCGAAGTGGTTCGCTCACCGTAGTCGAACAGCAATTGGAAATGCCAATCCAGATCGGCCAGGTTTTCCACCGTCCAGGCGTATAAGTCTTTGCTGGCGGTGAAATTGCCGTAGCACACCCGTTCGAGATAGCGCTGGATGCCGTAATCGATGACCGAGTCGGGGCTCTGGTCGTCAGCCTTGTACACATAGGCGATGTGCTCGCCGTGTGGGTTCATACTCTCGCAGAGCAACCAGGCGCTAATGCGCAGCGGGTTATCCGGATCGGCACTGGCACGGCGTGATGCCGGGGTTTTGCCGTAGATGAGCAGCGAACCGTCGCTGCCATGCACCAGCCAGAACGGCGCTTGGCCGGTCGTCGGCTGCCACAGCTCATGCAGAGCAAAGTCGCTTTCTACTTTCGGCCAGTAGCGCACCACGTTGTGCGGGCCAATGACGACGCCGTCATACGTGGACTCAGGGCGTGACTTGATGCTGCGGTCGGCCTCAAGCTCCGGCATCCACACCTCGCCATCGGCCCCGACGATTTCGTCGTGCTCGGTATAACGCGGCACACCCTTGTCGGTGCGCCGGCTTATCTGACTCACGCCCAGGCTCCATCCGAACCCGAAGGGTCCATTCCCGTCCTGGCTGCTGTAACCGAGGGACATCTGAGGGGCATAGCCACGCCCGGCGGAAAGCGGAATTGGCAGCTCGAACGATGCGGCTCCGGTCTGGCCGACGCTGCCCCAACTCTTGCCAATGGTGGCGATTGTCGAGCTTTTGGCGATGGAGGGCGTAACGATGCTGAGCTCTTGGTCGGCCATGATTGCGTCCGGTGCAGTTGCTGTGGCGTAGTTGAATCGACGCTACCAACAATGGCACGTGGCGTAACCTGTCAGATGTGACAGGTGCACAAGATCGTTTTGTGTGCTTTTCATCGGTTTTTATCGCTAAACAGCACGAGCGGTGAACGGCGGACACAAAAAGGCCGGCCCGTCGTATGACGGGCCGGCCTCTCTTTACAGCGGTAAAGCGCTTACTGCACTTCTACTGCCAGGCTCTCGCTGATCTTCTTTTGCCAGATCGCAGGACCGGTGATGTGTACCGATTCACCTTGGCTGTCCACCGCAACGGTGACAGGCATGTCCTTGACCTCGAACTCGTAGATCGCTTCCATCCCCAGCTCGGCGAACGCCAGTACCTTGGATTTCTTGATCGCCTGAGCGACCAGGTAAGCGGCGCCGCCGACAGCCATCAGGTACACGGCTTTGTTGTCCTTGATCGCTTCGATCGCGGTCGGACCACGTTCGGACTTGCCGATCATGCCCAACAGGCCGGTCTGCTCAAGGATCTGACGGGTGAACTTGTCCATCCGCGTTGCAGTGGTCGGGCCAGCCGGACCAACCACTTCGTCACCGACCGGATCGACCGGGCCGACGTAGTAGATGAAACGACCTTTGAGGTCTACCGGCAGGGTTTCGCCCTTGTTCAGCATCTCGACCATGCGCTTGTGCGCAGCATCGCGACCGGTGAGCATCTTGCCGTTGAGCAGGACGGTTTCGCCCGGCTTCCAGCTCTGCACATCTTCCGGGGTCAGCGTGTCGAGGTTGACGCGGCGAGCCGAAGGACCGGCTTCCCAGACGATTTCCGGGTAGGCGTCCAGCGGTGGCGCTTCCAGCGAGGCCGGGCCGGAACCGTCGAGCACGAAATGCGCGTGACGGGTGGCGGCGCAGTTCGGGATCATGCACACCGGCAGCGAGGCGGCGTGGGTCGGGTAGTCCATGATCTTCACGTCGAGCACGGTGGTCAGGCCACCAAGGCCCTGGGCGCCGATGCCCAACTGGTTGACCTTCTCGAACAGCTCCAGACGCATTTCTTCAATGCGGTTGGACGGGCCACGCTTGATCAGCTCGTGAATGTCGATGGACTCCATCAACACTTCCTTGGCCATCACGGCCGCTTTCTCGGCGGTGCCGCCGATACCGATGCCCAGCATGCCCGGTGGGCACCAGCCGGCGCCCATGGTCGGAACGGTCTTCAGTACCCAGTCAACGATCGAATCGGACGGGTTGAGCATGGCCATTTTCGACTTGTTCTCGGAACCGCCGCCCTTGGCCGCCACGTCCACTTCCACGGTGTTACCCGGGACGATGGAGTAGTGAATGACGGCCGGGGTGTTGTCCTTGGTGTTTCTGCGAGCGCCCGCCGGGTCGGCGAGGATCGAGGCACGCAGGACGTTTTCCGGCAGATTGTAAGCCTGGCGCACGCCTTGGTTGATCATGTCGTCCAGGCTCATGGTGGCGCCATCCCAGCGCACGTCCATGCCTACACGCACAAACACGGTGACGATACCGGTGTCCTGGCAGATCGGGCGGTGGCCAGTGGCGCACATGCGCGAGTTGATCAGGATCTGCGCCATCGAATCACGGGCCGCTGGCGATTCTTCGCGCAGGTAGGCTTCGTGCATCGCCTGGATGAAATCCACCGGGTGGTAATAGGAAATGAACTGCAGGGCGTCGGCAACGCTCTGAATCAGGTCGTCTTGCTTGATCACGGTCATGAGTCGCGCTCCTCTAAAAGACGGGAACATTCTATGGGGCAGCTACAAGCCTCAAGTTTCAAGCTGCAAGTTCAAAGCAGTACGCGGACTGCTTCAGCTTGCGGCTTGGAGCTTGTAACTTGAAGCTGGCCCTTCGGGCCGGGCACGCCGGGGCTGCTGGCGCGACGCTAAAAAGGCGCGGCAGTATACCGCGCCTACGTGGGGCATACACGCGCCGGCAGTCATTCGTTGGTCGCATGTGTTGGCGAGTTGATGTGGATTGCATTTGCAACTTGAAATCCCTTCCCCCTCACCCCAACCCTCTCCCCCAAGAGGGCAATGGGGAAGGGCGTTGATCCTGGTGTTGTTTGAAGCTGGTTCGGCTCGGTATCTCAGGTCGGTGCAGCTTGTGAAAACAACGCGGTCAGTTCCCTCTCCCTTTGGGAGAGGGCTAGGGTGAGGGGCTTGTGGCGATACATGCGGGCCACACTTTTGACGTCAAATTTCGGGCCCGAAAATCGGTGGTCATTTATCGACTACGCCTCTAAAGTGGCAGCCGGTCTGTAGGGTAGGACACTCGGTCAGCCTCCAATCGCACGGTGAGTCAACGATTGACCCATAACGCCATTCAACGTCTTTTGCTCAAACGCTTCGCCCTCGCTGCAGCCACCTATGGATTGGCTTTACTGCTGCTGTGGCTGGCGTTTTTCACCGGGCATTACGACCAGTCCTTGGGCACCATTGCCGTCGGCAGCGCGCTCGTAGTCATCAGTCAAGCCATCCTGTTTGGCCTGTTCTGGTCGGGTTGCAACCAGCGTTTTGACGATCCGAGCATGACCGAAACGCAAGTGTTGCTCGGACTCGGCTGGCAGACCTGGCTGATCGCTCATCTGGATGAAGCGCGTGGTGCCTTTCTGGTGTTCTACGTGCTGATCCTGCTGTTTGGACTGTTTCACCTGAGCCGGCGGGCGTTCATCCGCTGTGCGTTGCTGGTGTTCTTCAGTTTCTGTGCAATTACTTTGTGGGACGCTTACCACTTGCGCTTGCCGGAGCCTGCGCTCGCGGCATTGCAGGTGTGCATCCTGGCGATGGTGCTGGCGTGGCTGGTGCTTTACGCGCGATTTGTTCAGGTGTCGCGTCAACGCATGCGCCAGCGCCGGTTTGCCTTGCAAGCGCATCAGGACACCCTGCGCGGCATGATGCGTCAGCTCGAAGACCTTGTGGCCACCGACGAACTGACTGGCCTGTTCAACCGTCGGCACTTCCTGCGTCTGGCCTCGCGTGAACTGAATGCGATGGACAATGATGCCGTGCACGGTCTGGCGCTGATCGACCTCGACCACTTCAAACGCATCAACGACTTCTACGGTCACGCCGCTGGCGATCAGGTATTGCAGGCGTTTGCCGGTGTCGCCCAGGCGTGCCTGCGCGACGGCGACGTACTGGCGCGCTATGGGGGCGAGGAATTCGTCGTCTTGCTGCCCGATTGCGATGCCGAGCGTCTGACTGCCTGCTGCGAACGTCTGCGCATTGCTTTCACCAATGTTGAACTGGTCGGCCTGAACGTGCGTAATCTCAGTCTGTCGGCTGGCATGACGCTGCTGGCCTTGGGTGATGACCTCGATGACGCCCTGCAACGCGCCGATCAGGCGCTTTATCGGGCCAAGCGTGACGGGCGCAATCGCTGTGCGGCCGCGTGGGAGAACGTTGATGCCTGAACTTCGCGTCGGTGACCGGCAATGGTCGGTGGCGGCGGGCGGCAATTTGCTCGACGCCCTTAATCAGAACGGTGTGGCCGTGCCCTACAGTTGTCGCGCCGGCAGTTGCCATGCGTGCCTGGTGCAGTGCGTGCAAGGCTTGCCGGCGGATAATCGGCCGGACGCCCTGAGCGCCGAGCAGCGCCAGCAGGGTTGGCGTCTGGCGTGCCAGTGTCAGGTAATCGAAGATTTGCAGGTACACACGTTCGACCCGATCGAGGATGGCCACCCGGCCATCGTCGAAGCGCTGGACTGGCTCAGCGACAGCGTCCTGCGCTTGCGCCTGAGTGTGCAACGGCCGCTGCGCTACAGCGCCGGACAGCATCTGGTGCTGTGGATCAACCACATCGCGCGGCCCTATTCGCTGGCCAGCCTGCCGCAAGAAGATCGTTTTCTGGAATTCCACCTCGATTGTCGCCAACCCGGCGAATTCTGCGATGCGGCGCGACGCCTGCAAATCGGCGACCCGATCCGCCTCGGTGAGTTGCGCGGCGGTGCGTTGCATTACGATCCCGACTGGCACACCCGACCGTTGTGGCTGCTGGCTGCCGGTACGGGGCTCGGTCCGTTGTTTGGTGTGTTGCGCGAAGCCTTGCGCCAGGATCACCAGGGCGCCATCCGTGTCATTCACCTGGCCCATGACGCCAGCGAACACTATCTGGCCAAACCCCTTGTTGCACTGGCTGCCCAGCGTGAAAACCTCACGATCGACCTGTGGACGGCGGCCGAGTCAGCCGCCGCTTTGGCGCAACTGCGCCTTGTTTCCCGGCAAACCCTGGCCTTAGTCTGCGGCTCAACTGCCAGCGTCGACGCCTTTGCCAAGCGTTTGTACCTGGCCGGACTGCCGCGTAATCAACTGCTGGCCGATGTATTTCTCAGCCGTGGTTGAGCGCTTGTTTTCGTAGCGAGACATGCCATGACCGAAACCATCCTGCTGGAACGCGAACGCGGTCTGCTGACCCTGCGCCTGAACCGTCCCGACAAGAAAAACGCCCTCACCCGTGCGATGTACAGTCGTCTCGCCGAGGCGTTGAAGCAGGCCGACAGCGACCCCGAAATCAACGCCGTGCTGATCACCGGCAGCGCCGAGTGCTTCACTGCCGGCAACGACATCGCTGACTTCATCCAGCAGCCGCCTGGCGACCTCGACAGCCCGGTCTTTCACTTCATGCTCAACCTGCTCGAATGCCGCAAACCGGTGATCGCTGCTGTGGCGGGGGCAGCGGTGGGGATTGGCACGACACTGTTGCTGCATTGCGATCTGGTTTACGTCAGCCGCGATGCGCGACTGCGCATGCCGTTCGTCAACCTTGGTTTATGCCCCGAGTTCGGTTCCAGCCTGATTTTGCCGCGCATGCTTGGGCACGCCAAAGCGTGCGAACTGCTGTTGCTCGGCGAAGGGTTTAGCGGTGAACAGGCCGCCGACTGGGGCATCGCGACAGAGGCGCTGGGCAGTGGCGAGGCTGCACTGACCAAGGCTCGGGAGATGGCGTTGCGCTTCGATGAACTACCGTCGCAAGCCGTGCGCATCAGCAAGCAATTGATGAAAGCACCGGATCGCGAGTTGATCCGCAAAGTGATCGAGGAGGAGGGCGCCTTGTTCACCCAGCGGCTGCGTTCGCCGGAAGCGTTGGCGGCGTTGACCGGGTTTATCAAACGACACTGAAATTTCGTTGCTCTGGCCGCCCCCATTGCTGGCCAGCCAGCTCCCAGAGGTTGGCACCAGCTTGCTCGCGAAAGAGGCGGTTCAGTCGATCATCAGGTCCGTCCATGTATTGAAAAACCCCGCCGTCAAACAGCGAGGCTTTTGCAATGACGCAAGTCCCCGGGATGATCAGCCGTGGTAGCGCAACAGCGCCCCTTTCCTGTTGGGCATGTCTGCGCAGATCAGGATCTTGCCGTCGTCCTGTAAAGCCATGCCAGTTGCCACCTCCACGCCACTCTCCAGGTGAGTGGTTACCCAACCCTGACCGTCATTGAAAGTCGGATCCAGCGTGCCATCAATCGTTCGCATCAAGGCGATGTCAACTTCTCCATTCGGCTCGCCGAGCCCCCCGACTGTGACTGCCTTCCCGTCTTTCTGGATACCCGCCGCCAACCAGGCTGTAGCGGCTCCTTCGCCCAGCTCGGTAAACAGTGGCTTGCCACCGTTGAACTGAATGTTCGGGCTGCCATCGCGTTCGAGGCTGAACATCACGGCGGCGCTATCACCGGTAGCTCTCACAGGTGTTTCGCCTACACCGAGAATTCGCTGATTGGACTGCTGGACCATGGCGTTGAACCTGGGTGACTGAGCGTCCTCCACCATGACAAACCCGCCGTTGCCGAATGTCGGGTCAAGTTTCCCCGTGGTGTCGTAACGCACGAACATGCCAGCTCTTTTCGCATCGCTAAACACATTCCCGCAGCCGAGGTAATTGCCATCGGCCTGGACCATGATGCTTCGCAAAGTCGTGTTGTATGTAAGGGAGTCGGGATGAGCGAAGGTGACGTAGCCAACCTGATTGAAACTCAGGTCTAGAGCGCCGTTTTTGTCGAGCCTGGCTATCAGCCCGACCGTTTTTCGACCGTTGAACCCGGTGGATTTGAAGACCAGAATTTTTCCGTCAGCCAGCGCCTGGATGCCACTGGCACTGGCCCCGCTGCTGCCAATTGCGCTCTTCTCTTCTGGTGGTGCTTCTGCGGCCAGCGGCGACAGTTGAATATCGATCAGCGTACGACCGTTGGTACCGAACTCCAGATCGAGTTGGCCTGACATGTCGTACCTGGCAACGCCCATCCCGTCTGCGACCCGATCGCCTCTTAAACGGTAAGCGATCAGTATTTTTCCATCCGCTTGAAAAGTGAAACCCTGGCAATAAGTAACGTCAAAACCGTCAATCACACCCGTGACAAAGCCCTCATTACCAAACTCGTTGTCCATGCTGCCGTCTGAATTGCACCGGCCGAGGAGGTATAGGCGATCCCCTTGGAAGGGGGTGGTGGTGCCGGCGAAATAGATTTTCCCGTCCGGTCCGATTCCTACGCTTGAAATGTAGATATCTGGATGACCCGGTACGTCGATTCGCATAACGCCGTTATTACCAAAGTCCAGATCGAGCTTCCCTGCATTATTCAAATGTTGCATGTTCATGAGCGATTCCTTCTGCATAAAGAGGATCCTGTGGCCTCGACGAAAATCGCCGCAGGAACATGCAGTGGATACCTAAAAACAGGTTGCTTCTACTGTCAGATATGACAGTTGACAGGGGCGAATTGCAAAGAGTGAAGCCAGTTTGAATGCAACAGAAAACCGAGCCTCACCCACATCGTGCCGTCGCGCCCGCAACACCTTGACTGCCATGCAAGGCCCAAAAAAAACCCGTCATTCTCATGACGGGTTTTTTGTTCGGCAGTTGAACAATCAGACCTGCGGGTCGCCCACATGCAGGATCTTCATGCCGTTGGTGCCGCCGGTGGTGTGGTAGCTGTCGCCCTTGGTCAGGATGACCCAGTCGCCTTTTTCCACAACGCCGCGCTTGACCAGCTCGTCGATCGCCTTCTGGCTCACTTCGTGCGGCTCAAGCGAAGCAGGGTCGAACGGCACGGTGTACACGCCACGGAACATCGCTGCGCGCGCCTGAGTCTCGCGGTGCGGCGAGAACGCGTAGATCGGCACCGAAGAACGGATGCGCGACATGATCAGCGGGGTGTAGCCACTTTCGGTCAGCGCGATGATCGCTTTGACGCCCGGGAAGTGGTTGGCGGTGTACATGGTCGCCAGCGCAATGCTCTCGTCGCAGCGGGTGAATTCCTTGCCGATGCGGTGGCTGGAGGTCTTGCCGGTCGGGTGCTTTTCAGCGCCGACGCAGATACGTGCCATTGCTTGCACAGCTTCCAGCGGATACAGACCGGCAGCCGATTCTGCGGACAACATCACGGCGTCGGTGTAGTCGAGCACGGCGTTGGCCACGTCGGACACTTCGGCACGGGTCGGCATCGGGTTCTGGATCATCGACTCCATCATCTGGGTCGCAACGATCACAGCCTTGTTGTGGCGGCGTGCGTGCAGAATGATTTTCTTCTGAATGCCTACCAGCTCGGCGTCGCCGATTTCCACACCCAGGTCACCACGGGCAACCATCACCGCGTCGGATGCCTGGATCAGACCGTCGAGGGTTTCGTCGTCGGCCACGGCTTCGGCGCGTTCGATCTTCGCTACCAGCCAGGCAGTGCCGCCGGCCTCGTCGCGCAGTTGACGGGCGTAGTTCATGTCGGCGGCGTCACGCGGGAAGGACACCGCGAGGTAGTCGACTTCCATTTCAGCGGCGAGCTTGATGTCGGCCTTGTCTTTTTCAGTCAGGGCCGGTGCGGTCAGGCCGCCACCGCGACGGTTGATGCCTTTGTGATCGGACAGCGGGCCGCCGATGGTCACGGTGCAGTGCAGTTCGGTGGCCGTGGCGGTATCAACGCGCATCACCACGCGGCCGTCGTCGAGCAGCAGCTCGTCGCCCACGCCGCAGTCCTTGACCAGATCCGGGTAGTCAATACCGACCACTTGCTGGTTGCCTTCGGTCAACGGATGGCTGGTGGAGAAGGTGAACGGGTCACCGATCTTCAGCTCGATCTTCTTGTTGGCGAATTTGGCGATACGGATTTTCGGGCCTTGCAGGTCACCCAGCAGGGCAACGAAGCGGCCGTGCTTGGCAGCGAGGTCACGCACCAGCTTCGCGCGAGCCTTGTGCTCGTCGGGGGTGCCGTGGGAGAAGTTCAGACGGGCGACGTCCAGACCAGCCAGAATCAGCTGTTCGAGAACTTCCGGCGAGTTACTGGCCGGGCCAAGGGTAGCGACGATTTTGGTACGACGGACGGACATGCAAAGACTCCTGAGTTCAAGCGCAGGCAGAGGCTACTATGCTCCGAGGGTGTAGTCATTGTTCGTTTGCACTACTTATTGTTTTCTTTATTGAACCCGGCAACTTTGGGACAAACGCACCTGAAGATTTCCGACCATGGGTCGATACAGAGCTCAAGACAGGAGAACCCCCATGCGATTGTTGCCCATTGCCGCCCTTGCCCTCAGCGTCCTCGCCGTGACGGGCTGCACCCGTTGGTCGATGAACCATCATTTGAACAACGCCTACAGCGCCTATGACCGGGGCAATTGCGAGCAGGTGATGCTCGAGCTGTCCAAGGTCGAACGCGCCAGCCGTGCCCGCCCGTACGTGTGGCCGGAAGTGTCGATGATGCGCGGCCAGTGCCTGGAGCGACAAAAGATGTTTGTCGACGCGGCGCAGACCTATCAATTCATCATCGCTTCGTATCCAAACAGCGAATACGCCTACCGCGCCCGTGCGCGTCTGGAAACCCTGCAGAGCCTGGGCCACTACCCGACGCGCAGTGCGGCAGCCGTGGTGCGTCCAACGCGCTTTTGATGGCAGTTGTCATACAAAATCTGGCCGGTTGTACAGCCTGAGCTATAGTCGAATGATCTGGTTTTAGAGCCGAGTCTCTAATCCGGGGCAACACCTGCGACTGGTCAGTTGTAATGTGGCGGCGAGGTAGCGACCGTCACACCGGAAGCGGGGAGAGCGTGCCTGTGTCGTATCTGTCGTACAGCACGTTCCGAAGCAAAAGCGCGGCTCTGTGATGGAGCCTTGCATGGCGAACTGCGCATGTTTACCGACCGCCGCATCGAACGGCATCAGCTGCCGTATTTCCTGAAAGTATTCAACAGCGTCACCGACAAACCCATCGGCTTTCTCGGCAATGTGTCCGCAGACGGGCTGATGTTGATCAGCCAGTTGCCGATGATGATCGGTGTGGATTTCAATCTGCGCCTGAAAATCCCCGGCGACGATGGCTGTCATCAGGTGATCGACTTCACCGCGTGTTGCCTGTGGTGCCACGAAGACGCGACGCCACTGCATTACGACGCCGGCTTCATCCTGCAACGACCGCCCCCGGAATACGGGCAACTGGTCGAGGCGTTGCGCCAGTACTTCAGTTTTCAGCCGTTGCCGGCCTCTGCCTGAACCTCAACAGCAAAAGATCGCAGCCTGCGGCAGCTCCTACAGAGGATTGATGTTCATCCAGCAGGAACTGCCGCAGGCTGCGATCTTTTGATCTTTAGCCAGAAATACTGATAGCCCGCTCGTTATCCAGCGTCTTCTCCGCCAGCAAAAAACCCATCTCGCTCAACTGATAAATCGCCATCGCCAGATGCCGCGGTTTGTCTTCAAGGCTGTCTGCCAGATCGAGCAACAGAATGCTCACCGACGAAAACGTCTCGTACGTCTGAATGGCCACGGCTTCGGGATTGAGATCGGGGGCGATCATGAACATCTGCATGCCGCGATCCACGGAATTGCGCGAGGGCGGCGCTGCGGGTTTGAGGTAATGGTCGAGGGCTTTTTCGGCGGCTTCGTGAAGTTTTTTCGAATCGGCTGATTCGTAGGGGGAGACCGAGTCGCCGGTTTCGGGGGGATTTGGAGTTTCTTTGCACATGGTTTCGCACACTCGTAGTTGGGGCTCCACTTTTCGCGACTAAACGAAAGGGTGGCGGCTGTAAGCAGGTTAGTCGACCGGGAGTGCACAAACCGGCGCGCCCTAGGGCGCCCTGCGAACAGCCACCATCGAGTGCGGGGATAGGGAATACCCGACTGGATGACGCTTATACGCAATGCACACAACCCGGGCGACTAAACCCGACCACTGATTGGCAGCGGCACGGACCAAGTTACGGGGCGTCAGCAAAGCGCACAAGCCGGCGGATTCTGAGGGATGTGTAGGCAAAGGCGCAAGGCAACGTAGCCGCGTGTTGGCAGCTGAAGGACGCGACCGGATTGCCTTGTGGGAATAATTACCGTTGGTCGGGACTGTCAGATTTTACAGGTGTGGGTCGCAGGTTTTTTGGCGTATTTAAAAGCTAACTGAAAGTCATCCCGCCCAAAAGTACAAAGAGAGAACTGCGACATGTCGGATATCAAAGTAACAATAGATAATGATCCAGAGGATTCGCCCGTGGTCGGGGATAACGATCATGTCGGAAATGCTGATACTGTCGCGTCAACTGTTAAAGATAATCCGGCCCCTCCGTTAAAGTTTTATCATGAAAACTTTCAAATGCTGGTCAGTAATAATATGCAGCTAAGATTTCGCATTCCTTCGGGTTTCGCTGGAAGGTATGAGGTATGGATGAATTATCGTAGGGGGCCAAATGTCGAAGTTGTTCTTGAACCTCAGTTGTTCGAGGCAGGTCAGTGGCTTTCGATTTACGTTTCCGGTCTGAAAGACGGTACTGGCCAGTTTGAGGGTTATTGGAGTATTTGGGGGGGACCTGCGAAAGCAGGAATTCAACGTGTTCTTGTGGAACCACCGGCCACTTTTGATGATGGTTATATTATTCAAAGGCAACTCACAGGTAGTGCTGTGTGGGGCAGTACTGTATACCTTGTAGAGGATGTCGCGGGGCAACAGATATCCAATGCTGTTACTGTTGGGTCCGACGGTAAGTGGATGTTGACTTTGAATTCGGGTGTCAAGCCAGGACATTTCAGAATCCATGAGAAACTACCTGGCTTAGTTGAAAGGATTTCGCCATCGGTGGTTTGTGTCGAATTAGCTGCAGCCGTTTTAACCAGTCCAGTAGAAGCTGCAGTGATGACGGAATTTAAAGGAACCGCTGCCTCCGGTACTACTCTAGTAGTGGTTAAAGCGTCTGATCATTCTTTCAAATTGTCAGAGAGAAAAGTTGTGGGTTCGAACTGGTCGCTCCCGCTAAGGCCAGATACGCCACTATCTTGGGAGCAATTGCAGATTCAACTGCAGTTCCAAATCAAGGGGTCGCAACTCCGTTACTCGAAGCCATATACCGTGCAAGCTTTTGGGTTGCCAGTAATAACTCATCCAGCCTCCGGATCAACGCTTGAAATGGCCGCTACTATTTCGGGCGACCGTGGAGTTTGGGGCGCAGTAATCGAAATTTTGCAGGATGGGGGGGGCAGATTGGGTTGGAAAGCGGCGACCCCCACCTGGGATGTGCGTCTTGACTTGCGCCCAGGACCTATATCGCTTGTACCTGAGACGGTTGTGAACGGTGTGCGATTTGGGCGTGGTGTACCGCGCGCCTTCAAAGTTCGCCCCCCCAAAATTGCCGATGTCAACGTCGAAATGATCGACAAATCCATAACCTTCTCTGGCACTGGCTACCCCGGTGCAACGGTTGTGATCACCGTCCAGGGCTGGCAGGTCACCCTGCCACAGCCGGTTGTTGCCGTAGATGGCAAATGGGAAATCAAGGCGACTGACTTACCGCTCGGCAAGCTCCCTGCAAGCATTTTGCAGAAGGTTTCCGACAATGCCAGCGGCTGGGTCGAGTCGTTGCCATACAACTTCGAAATCAACAATTCACTGCCCGACGTGTATGCCGTGAGTTCCACTGATGATTATCAGCCGACCTTCAGCGGCAAGGGTTTTACCGGTGCCACCGTGAGGCTTTTCAACCCCGGCGGCGGCAGTCAGGCCGCACCCGAGGTGGTCGTGCGGGATGGGGAATGGCAGAGCAAAGCCAGTCAACAGTGGGGGCCGACGCTCAACCGGGAAGTGCATATCAAGCAGTTTCTGGACAGGCATCAGTCGCTTAATTGGGTTAAACATCCCGTCACCATCCCGCCGCAGGCTCCGACTATTGATTTGCCAGTCGAGGACGGTCTGTCACCGACTTTTAGCGGCACCTGTTGGCCGAATGCGCTGGTGAACATTGCGTTCAATGACGACCCCGCTCCGTATAACGCAACCGGGACCGCAGGTATCTGGACCTTCCGCCGCCCCACCGAATTCAGGCACGACATCACTTACACGATCACCGTCAGTCAAACCGTTGCTACCCAGACCTCAACTGTCACGACGAAATCCTTCACGGTTTTGAGGTCCATGATCACTCCGGTCATCACTCACCCCAGCGAAGGCAGTGACGTGGGGCACGAACTCGTGATCAAGGGCTCCGGCGGGATGAAAGGCGCCACGATGCAGGTGCGTGATGTGGTGTACGACAAAAACTTGTCTGCGTCCCAAGTGCTGAGTTCGGATGGGGATTGGGAGGTCCTCGTCCGCAGCCTGAATCTCAGGTCATACGGCATCGAAGCACTCCAGAGCGACAAGAACCGCGTCTCCAAGAGCAAGCGGCTCAACTTCAACGTGGTGGTGCTGCCGCCGCAAATCACTCAGCCGACAGCGGGCGGAAAACTGCCCCGAACCGCGAAGCTTAAAGGGCTGGGCCGGCCAGGAGCGCGGGTCCAGGTCTGGGTGGTGGGCGCCACCAAGCCTTGGCTCGAGGACATTGTCGTGAGGGCGGATGGTCAGTGGGAGTGCGAGGCGGCATCGCCGGTGGGCGTCAAAAACATTCGAGCCCTGCAGAGTTTTGAAGAGGACGGCACGCAGCACCATTCAAGGTTCACGGACGCTGTGCAATACAGCGTCGTCCCGGCGGCGCCTTTTGTCGAGACGCCGGTTGCTGGCCAGCTCATCGGGCAGCGGGTGGTGGTGTCGGGCTTTGGCGTGCCGGGCGACACCGTCAAGGTGAAACTCGGCGCCGTACAAGCCAGCGCTACAGTCATGGCGGACCGTACCTGGTCGATGAACCTTGTGCTCACTCAAACCGGCGGTATGCACAGCCTGGAAGTGACATCGGCGCTGGATGAATTCGAATCTGAAGCCGCACAGCGTCCAGTGGTGTTGGGCACGTTTGTTCCGTCCATCGATATCCCGGCGGCAGGGCGTCGGGTCGAGAATCCGCTGCTGTTTGCCGGACGAGGGCGGACAGGCGTCGGGGAGATAGTGAGCTGGTACGACCCGGATCAGAAGTGGCTGGCGGATGTTCCCGTCACTGGCAATGGCTGGCGAGGCCAGGCCGCGACCCCCCTGAGCTTGGGCGGTCAATGGGTGCGGTTCAGCCAGACGCTGGCCGGAGGAAATGAGGGATCACACTCGGCCTGGGTTATCAGCCCGCGTTTTGAGGTGGAACCCGAGATACCGGGTAAAGCTGGCCTGTAAATCCGACAGGCGGTCATAAAACCTGTCAGATCTGACAGTAGATCTCGGCGTTGAATCGGCGCCAAATCTAAACCAGAACATTGCAGCCTGACGCCATCGTAAGGCTGCAACAGACGGTTATCGACTCAAGGAACAGGATCATGGCTCAAGCCATCCGCCCGGCAGTGCAACTGTACGAGCAGTTGTTCAGTGAAGAGCAACAGATGCAGGTCATCGGTCTGCAAAACCTCAAGACTTACCTTGTGGACGGCGGTTCGATTTTTCCATTGGTGCAAAAGGGCGTACCCGGCCTCGTCAGGGAGTACGGCTTGAGTGTCGAAGATGCGCAGCGTTTTTTGCGTCGGGCCAACAGTATGGCCACGTATGTGCGCCGCCAGTTTATCGAGCACATCCTTGTCGCTGACCGAAGCGCGCAGGGCGCTCCTTCTTCAGGGCTGTTGTCGATGGTCGACGGCCCGAAATATGAAGACATTTTCAAAACCGCTTTTGAAGAAATGAGCCCTCCGGACGCGCTGGAATCGTGCATTTCACCGGTGGCGTATCTGATCGATTTGCTGGTCTGGGTTCGCGACCGTATCGAGACTCAAGGCGACGGGGACAAGATCGCGCTCGATAAGCGCCGTACCGACTTGAAGAAGTTGTCGATCGATTTCAATGCGGTGTACCAATCGTTGTCCTCGGTCGACATCATCACATCGGTGTTGGAAGCCTTTATCGTTGCGAACCAACCGAGCAGCGACATTGAAGACATCTTGATCACATCGCGTTATCCCAACGGCTTGCCCTATTACCAGCATTGGGTCACGGTCGACGGCATCGCTCAGCTCAAAGCGCTGTCGGTGGGCGACTTTGTAGACGCTGTGGATTTGTCTTACCCCTATTTTTTAGGAGGATCCAAGGCTGCCCGCCCCGCTCGGGCCCTTTCACATGCTTCGCGTCTGGGGCCCTATCAGCGAGATTTGCTGACGGAAGCGATGCCTGCCGCAGATGCCTGGGAAGATTTTTATCTCGTTAACTTCGGCGCAGGGGAGACGGAGTGGAAGACGCTGCACCATGTTCCGTACTTCGCCGCGCAAACCAAACTTGACACTTTGTCGCTCGAAAGTCTGTTATCGGTCGAGGCATTCGCTCCGGTGCGTTCGGCCAACGTGACCTATGACTCACCACCGACAACGCAGCAGCCCGAAAGCGGCCGATCCGGCTCGGTTTACATCAATGCCAATAGCCATCCTGGTGTATCTATCACCACGGATACCACTTCGCTTTTAAACCGTTTGTCCGTGAGCCCCGATAGTGTCGAAGGACAGTTTGCCTTCGACCGGATGAACCGCAAGATACGTCTGGACATCTGGCTGCAATTGCCCTGCGATGAAGTGGACGCCTTATTGGTGGCCGCGATGCGGGCCGAGAAGCGTGGCGATTCGAGCGGCGATGGTGAATGGCTGATCTCGGACAAAACTGTACATGCGCTCGGGTTGTTCCAGATTCTGCGCCAACGCTACAAATGCAAAGCAGCAGACTTTGCTGTGTTCCTCGATGGCATGTCGATCTACGGTCGCGGCGAAGCGTTCTCGCAGTTTGATCAGGTGTTCAACACTCAAGCGAACTATGGCCAGCCCATGAAGCTTGATAATGGGGCATTCCCGGTGGTGCCGGAACCGGGTGCGAATGACCTGACGATCAACCAACTGTGCGCCGGCCTGCGAATCGACTTGCGTACTTATCAATACCTTGCGGTGGCCGTTGCCCGCGCGCACAACATGACCAACAACCAACTGCAACGCACCCTGCCGATCATCTCGAGCTTTTACCGGTTGGTGTGGTTGCCCAGGGTGTTGCGCATGACACCGCTCGAAGGCGTGCTGATGTTGCAGTCGCTGGGGGGCGATAACTGGGTCAATGGTCTTGCGGGGGCGCCTGCAATCAAATCCGCAGCCGGCGATAAACCGGATATCTTGACGCTTATTAGCGCCATGGACGCCTGCGCGCAGTGGTGCGAGCAAAGCGAACTGCCAGTGCTGTGGGTGATGCAGCACGCGGTTGAATTGTCGCCAGGGCGAGAGGCGTGGGAGCGCGATCTGGCGCTCTTCGAGCAACTGCGCAATCTGCTGCCGAACGCGCTGTTTACCAATGCCGGTGTGTTGATGGCCGGCTTGCCTCCTGCCGGAGCATCAGACTGGCTGGACTTTCTGACGCACAGCGTCGACGTGGTGCTGCCCGATGGTAGTTTCGAGTCACTGGGGCCGATTGTTGATGCCAGCGGTTTGGTGCTGGCACCCGTCGGGACGCCGGACGAATACCTGATCTTTGCCCGTAAACGGCTTGGCTGGGCGGTCGATAATGCGCTTGGCGCCACCTGGGCTACTCAACGCGACGCTCTCGTTGAAAGCATGCTCAACGTGCTTTTGGAAGCCCGTGATGCGCAGGTTTCGGTCGTAAAAGAAACGCTGGCAGCCTATGCCGGTGTTGCGGTGGAACTTGCGATTCCGGTCATCAATTGGGCCGGCACAACGGTTTTCCGTTTGTTGAAGCAATTGATCCAGCGGATCGGTTTAACCGGCGACCCCCGGAAGCTGAGGCGCAATGCCGAAACCGATTCGTTGATCGATCTGTTGGCCGATGTGCGACGGCGTAGTGAGGTGGTTTCGACCCTGGAACTCACAGCTGAGTTGTTGCAGGACTATCTGGATTACGGCCATCTGGCCTGGCTCGGTCAGACCGATAAATACGCGATTTCAGTGAACACGCTTTATTACCTGTCGGTACTCAAGCGGGCATTTTCACTCAGCGAACAACCGCAGCAGAAACTGCTCGACTACCTGCGTCAGGTCAATGCACTGCCAACCTTGTCCGTTCACGCCCGGGCCCTGGCGCACCAGGCGTCGACCATCAAACTGGCCGAGTTTTTCGGCTGGAGCGTGCAGGAGGTGCGCGAGTGTATCCGTCACATTGACTCCGCTCTGCCGATACTCAAGAACCTCAAACAACTGGATCTGTTGATGCGGGTCCTGGTGCTGTCCACCAGGACCGGTATAGATGCCCTGACGATTTTGCAGATCGGTACCTTGCCTGCGACTGTGAACGACGGCGATTCCAAAAAGGCGTATGCCGACGCGGCCGAGCGCGCCTTGTTGAGCGAAACCGGTGAACAGGCACCCCCCGTCGAGCTGGCGGCTGATTTGAAACAACTGGTCACTACAACGTGTAGCGTCGATAACACAGAACTCATTGCCAGGAAGCCCGGCGAGAAAGCCACCTTTACAGTGACGGTGAAGGATGCTGCGGGACTGGCACTTGAGGGGGTCACGGTTTATTGGCAGACCACACTGGGCACGGTACAGAAGGGCACAACCGACAACAAAGGCACGTTGATGGCCGACTACGTGCCCGGCAGGACTATGGGAGCGGAGACGCCGAAGTATTGGCTCGATCTTTTCGATCCC
Source organism: Pseudomonas sp. MF6776 (assembly GCF_016613125.1). NCBI lineage: Bacteria > Pseudomonadati > Pseudomonadota > Gammaproteobacteria > Pseudomonadales > Pseudomonadaceae > Pseudomonas > Pseudomonas sp. MF6776. The sequence continues at coordinate 224,104 of NZ_JAENSQ010000004.1, read as the reverse complement.
GAATACGCTCCGACCATCAACATTGTTGCTGATGCCAAGACCATGGAGTTCCCGCTCTTCTACAGATCCCCCGAGCCATCGGAAGTGGTGCGCAAGGGGGAGGAGGGCGTGCTCTACGCCACGATGATGGATAAGTATGGAAACCTTGGTCAGGACATGTTGGTGGACTGGTTCGTAAGTAACGTCGAGTCCACAAAAGAACCTATAGCGAGTGTGCGGCCCTCACAAACCTTCACCAATCAGGAAGGGCTCACGCGGGTTTTCGTCTCCAGCCCCACCGGGGGAACCTTTGTGTTCAGTGTGCTCAGCCAGGGCAGTGAGCAACAGGCCGTGTTCAACCCCATCACGTTCGAGGGCGATGAGGCCCCGGAGTAATCGGTCGTCTCATCAGGGATTTTTCTCGGGTTTCCCCAAGGAGCAAGGATCATGGCACTGAGTGACATTGGCGTTCTGCTGGAAAAACGCCGTTCTGCACTGCTCGAATACTGCATCGGTCAAGTCAATAAAACGCAATACGGGTTTGTGAAGACACCCGCCGATATCTTCGAGCTCTTGCGGATGGACCCGCTGGATACGTTTGCGGTGCAGAGCTCCTGGGTGGCCGAAGCGACCAGTTGTGTGCAGCAATACATACATGCCGTGTATCGCAAGCTGGAACCTGGCTACACCACGCATCAGTTCCCGCCGAGTGACCTGGCCGAATGGCAGCTATACAGCAACTATCCGGACTGGGCAGCGGTGCAGTTGATTTCAATCTACCCGGAAAACTACATCAACCCCTTTGTCCGGCAACGCAAGTCCAGCCTGTTCAAGAATCTTGAAAACGACCTTAACCAGAGCCGCTTGAACAATGATTCGGTGCAGGCCGCGCTGCAAGGCTACCTGCATAGATTCGAGCAGACCTGTGATCTGGATGTGCTCAGTTGCTACATGGACGGCGCCACGCCTGCCGTGGCTGATTACTATTTTATTGGGCGCCAGCGAGCGCAGCCGTTCCAGCACTACTGGCGCAAGGCCGAGATCGAGCTTACGCCCGGCTGCGTTGGCGTCAATCCCGCGGCCTGGAGTGAATGGCAGGAGATAGGCATTCAGCCGGCCCATCGGGTGCTGGATATGCGCCCGGTGTTCTGGAACGGTCGCTTGTGCCTGGTTTGGGCTGAGTGGCGGGACAAGGTTGCCGGCCAAAAAGCTGATGATTTCCTGCCGGCTCATTTGAGTGTCAAGCTCGCGTTCATGACGCAGAGTGGGCAGTGGTCGGCGCCGCTGGATGTCTACAGTGAAGATGCCGAGTCCGACGATGAGCCGAAGAATTTTCGTTTGGTTGCCACCGTGTTGATGGAGAGGCCCCCGTCGAAGGGCAAGCTGGGGATTTTGATCACGGCGGATCAAAATCCAAACAATTTGAGGGTGCACAGGATTTTCGATGTGCTGATGCGCCTGGACACAATTGACGTCGGCACTTGGCTGGATGTGGCAAGGAAGCGATTTGACTCGCCGGAAACTGTTCAGCATTCACTGGGCAATCAGGTAACGATAACTAGCGAGGGCGCCCCCGAGGGGCCCCTGTCGCCTTTTCTGAGTCTGCAAGCCACCGCCGTGCGTGATGGCCAATTTGACAAGGTGACAGTGATCGGTTCGTGTGCACCAACAGGGTTGCCCAACACCCCGCAAACGCTTCGCTTTGTATTGGGGTTGGTGAATAAAACGGTGGACGATGAGGACCTGATCGTTGACCTTCCCCCCGCCGGTGGCTGGACAACCGAACCGCTGACGGTGAGTCGCCAACAAGGCTCATGGCCGCAACCCACGGAGTTCAGGCTCGATACGGAAACTCCCGATTATGGTGGTAGAAAGTTCAAGCTGACGATTGTCGATCTATCAGACTTCACTGCGCCGACCCTGCTGAAAAACAGCGCTGACGCGGCGCAGTTTCTCTGCTTTAACCTGCCGTCGCCGTATCTGAAGTACGCCCGCCTGAATTCAATGTTCGGCCCTGAACTGGTCGAGCGCGGCAATATTTCCGTGAGTGCAGTACTGGATTGGAACACTCAGTTCATCGTCGAACCGCCACCTGAAGATGATCCGACGTTCAAGGAACCCAACGGGGCGTTTGACGGGGCCAACGGGCTGTTTTTTTGGGAGCTGTTTTTCCATCTGGTGCATTTGGTCGCCAAGCTTTTGTGCAACGAAGAGCGCTTTGCCGATTCGCAGAGCTGGCTGCATTACGTGTTCGACCCACAGGCGACGGCGGATCAGTCTGACGTTAATGGCAAACCACTCTACTGGCGCTGCCGACCGCTGGCCAAAAACCAGGGTAACCCCGGTTGTGAAGCCAAGGCCCCCACCGATCCGGATGCCATCGGCTATTCGAAACCCGAACACTTCAAGATTCTGATGTTCTGCGAATACGTGAGAAATCTAATTGCCTGGGGCGACTGGCATTACCGGCAGTTGACCCGCGATAGCCTTGTGGCGGCCAAGCTGTGCTACGTGCAAGCGGGGTTCCTGATGGGCAAGCCACCCACAGCGCGCACGGTGTCGCATTGGCAGACCTCGACGGTTAAAGAACTGTTGGATCAGTGCAAAACCCGCCCAGAGCTTGAAGCCTTTGAACAATCGCTGAACTTCAGCCTGGCGCAAGTGGCCTCCGGCTCCGATGTGGCACCCATGCTGGGCATGCTCGCCTGCGGGCCGTTCAAGGCGCCGATCAATCAACCGCTCGTGGATCTGATTGCGCTGCCAAATTACCGTATGAATAACCTGCAAAACAACCTCACCATTGACGGCAAACCGCTGAATATTCCGCTGTTCAGCCCGCCAACCGATCCGAACCAGTTGCTGCGTGATCTCGCAGCCGGCGGTGGCGCTGGCCCTCGGCCGATGGGCGGAGGGCAGGTGGCTTGCGCGTTTCGCTGGAAGATAACCTTCGAAACGGCATCGCGCGCTGTGCAGATACTGGATGACCTCGGTGCCAAGGTGTTAAGCACGCACGAACGGCGTGATCGCGCCGAGCAGGATGAGTTGCAGCAAACCCATCTGGTGGAACTGGGCGCGTACTCCAAAACCGTGCAGGAACAGTCCATTGCGCAATTGGAAGCCAGCGTGACGGCGCTTGAGCAAAGTCGCGCCGTGGCGCAGCACCGCGCTGAGGCGTACGCACGCAATTATGACGAAAACGTGTCGGCTGCCGAATACGAGGTCATGGACAGTCTGTACTCGTCCAAACAACTCGCGCTGGCGTCCACCCACCTCAAGCCTGCGGCGGCGTCGGCGGCGGCGCTGCCGAATATCCTCGGGTTTTCCAATGGCGGGCATCGCGTGGACCAGGTGATTGAGGCCGTCAGTTTAGTATTGGGCATTACCTCGTCGGTGAAGCTGATGGACGCCGATAAGCAGGCAACCACCGAAGGCTATCGTCGACGCCGTGATGATTGGCAACTGCAACGTGATCAGGCGTTGTTGGAAGTCGATGCCATCGATGCGCAAATCGAGGCGCAACGTCATGCAGTCACTGCTGCCCGAACCAGCCTGGCGCAAACCCTGCGTACCAATAGCCAGGCGTTGACGATCTACAACTACCTGAAAAAACGCGCGACCAATGCGGAGCTGTTCGGCTGGATGCTCGGTCAGCTCAAGGCTTTGCATTACCAGGCTTATGACGCGGTCGTCAGTTTGTGCCTGACGGCGCAGAACTCGATGAATGCCGAAACCGGCGACTACGATACGCAAATCCCCATACCTCAAGTGTGGTTCGACCAGCGTCATGGCTTCACGGCAGGCGAGCATTTGCGTGGGCACTTGCTGCGCATGGAGCGCGAATATCTCCAACGCTATGAGCGGCGACTGGAACTGACGAAAACAGTGTCTCTGAAAAAGCTTTTTGACGACCCGATCGATCGACAGAAAAGTGCAGACAGCTGGGATGAAGCGCTCAAGCAGTTGCGGGAAACAGGCTCGCTGGAGTTCAGCCTGTCGCAGTTGCTCTTCGACCGCGATCATCCGGGGCATTACTGCCGCCAGATCAATTCGGTAGAAGTCAATCTGCCGGTGCTGCTTGGGCCCTACGAGGATGTTCGAGCCACGCTGGTGCAGATCAGTAGCAGAACGGCGACCCGGGCCACCACGCAATCGGTGCAGTACTTGCACAATCCGCAAGGGATCGCGCCTTCCGATGTGCTGTTCAATTTGCGCAGCGGTCAGCAAATCGCCTTGTCATCGGGCATCGCCGACACAGGCATGACGGCGATGAAACCCGACGAAGGCCTGCTCAATCCTTACGAAAACACGGGTGCCGTATCCACGTGGAGGCTGGACTTCCCGCGGCCGACAAGTCCATCGCAATCGGAGTTGCTGTATGCAATCACCGACATCGTCCCGGTCTTGAAGTACACGTCCAGAACCAGTGATACAACGTTTGCCAGGCAGGTGACGGAGCTGGTCAACGCGATTGAAAATCCCGAACAAGGCAAATCCGGCAAAGGAGCGCGCAATCATGGATGAACCCGCCATTCAAGCGAATGAAAGTCTGGTGGTCGATGGGGATTTCACCCGTCTGACAGGGTGGAAAAAGGGCGGGTTGGTCGGCATTTCAGCGGATTGGTATGGATCGGAGCGGATCAATTTTCTAGAGGCCTCCGACGGGGGATGGGTTAAGCAGACCATCAAGATCCCCTTGGAGCCAGGCATCAATGCGCGATATGTATTGAGCTTTCTTTGTGAGGTGCGACATGTCCAGTCAGGCTGGATGCGAATCCTCAGGGAAAAGGAAGAATTGCTCGCTATCGAGCTTAAACCCGGTGGCGCGAACCGTCTGGATCAAGTTCAGTCTTCTTTAGCGAGCGGGGAGCCACTGGATTTCGTACCGATTGAATATGCTCAGGACCTCGTGTCGGTTGCACAGGATGATGAGCTGACCATTGAGATCACCAGCCCGAAGAATGACCCTTCGGACAGGCAATCGAAAATCTGTATAACGCGCGTAAAAGTGCTGGTGCATCTGACGCCACTGAAGCTGGAAAAAATGCAGCTCGACGAGCAGACGCTGCTGCCAGGCACCCCGCTATACCTGTGCCTGGGAACCAAAGAAGCTGGCCTGCCCCATCAACTGAAGTTCGTACCCGAATCCGACAATATTTGGCTGGGCAGTGGCGCGTCGCTCAATGCTGACCTCAATCCGCAGGAAGCGGTGACCGCCAAACCCGGCTGGGGGGTGAATCAGTCGCTGGAATCAGCATGGCTGCTCTATATCCCCCGGATCGATGATCGGCAAGGTCATGAATTCCATCTGAGCCTGCGTAACCGCTACAGCGCCATCCCCTACGCTATCCCCGTGTTGCTTGGGCATCACCGATTGGCGTTCACGGATGAGCGCGAAGCCACCCATTATCCGGTGCTGGAGTACGCGCAGAATGTCGGGCTGGGTGTGCGAGTGGTGTCGTATTACACCGGTCAGCCGATGGCCGGCCACGCAGTCACCTGGTCGGTTGAAGGACAAGGGTTGAAAGCATCGACCGTCACCGACGAAAACGGCTGGTGTGATTATGTCTATGAACCGACGGCTGCCGGTGGTTTTGTTGTCACCGCGTCGGTTGCCAGCCCCTATTACGCCGACGGTGTCGTCATTCGAACGTTTCCGGTCACGGTGCTGGCGAAGGATCCGTGGCCAGAGCTGCAGACCGTTGTGGATGGCAGGTTGACGGCCTGGGAGGCGCAAGGTTATCCGAACCGGGGCAGTGCCCATCCGGTTCGGCTGAGATTTGCCGGGAACAGCCTCTTTGCAGGTACCGAGCTTTCAATGATTTGGCAGGGTGACAGCGCTGCTCAACTCGGCGTTGATGTCAGCCCGGCGCTGGATACTCCGGTGCCTGTGACATCGGCAGATCTGGTGTGGATGCTGACCAGTGAAGACAGAATTGACGGTCGGTTCCAGCTGATACTGCGCTGTTCGAAACTGCTGCACCTCTCGCCGCCAAAACCGATGTCGCTGGCGCGCAACCGGGTCAAAATCGGCAAGGTGCACGAGGCCAACAAGTCGCCGATTGTGGACGAAGACGAAAGCGTACTGTTGCGGGTGCAGGTGCTGTATGAGGCCTCTTTGGGTGATGGCGCTCCAGTCAGCAATGCGCTGGTGGACTGGCGAACACCTGAAGGTGAGGTCATTAAGTGTGTGACCGGCGCCGATGGCTGGGCGAGCTTGTTGTACACGCCGAAAACCGCAGGCGAGGTTGTCGTCACGGCCAGCATCAAGGCGCATCCCGAAGCGGTCTCGCTCAATCGAGACTTCACCGTCCACGCCCTTGCGACCAGTCCCTGGAAAAGCCATGTGAAGATTTTGCTCGACGGCAAGACAGTCGATCTGAAATCGGTCGGTGTGCTCTGCCGACAGGGGCACACACATACGCTGAAGGTCGAGCCAGTCGCCAACAGCCCCTGGATTGGCAAATTCATCAAGCTGAAGTGGCGTGGCGTTGACCCGGACATCGGTCTGACACCCTCTGACCTTGACGATTACAAGGCGTTGCCGGAAACAGGCGCGGAGTGGACGCTGGATTCTGCGGCAGATAACAGTACCAGCAGCTTGTTCGATCTGGAGTTACACCTTAATGGCGAAATGTCTGTTCGAGCGCTGCCCGGGAGGTTGCTGGCCGCGGATTTGAATAAAGAAGTGCAACTGATGCTCGATCAGGTGCGGGCGCAGTTGGACGACCAATTCCTTTATCCGTGCATGGGGGCCATTCACCATTTCAAAATCCTGCCCAATGCTCTGAGTCCGTTGGTGGGGCTCAAGACTGAATTGAAATGGACGGGAGATTCCGCTGAGAAGCTGAATGCAACGATTGAGCCGGCGCTGGATGTTGTGCGAATCCTGGACGATGGTGGCGTGGCCTGGACGCTGGATTTTTCCGCCAGCGAGCAGCGGGGACGTTTCGATTTGACCGTCGGCCTGCCTGAACTGGACTTTGTTGCTGTCGCTAAACCGATGGATTTGTATCACAACAAAGTCAGGATTCAGACCCTGCTCGAATCGGCGGTGGATCTGGTCGTTGGTCAAGAACCGGTGTGGCTGTGGGCACGGGTCTTTTCGCACTTCACCGGCCGGCCGGTGGGGCAAGCCAACGTGAAGTGGTGGGACGGCGTCGACGGTGGCATTCAACCGACCGATGATGAAGGCTGGAGCCGATTCCCCTTCGCACCGAAAACGGCCGGCGAGCATTCGGTGAGCGCGTTGGTAGACAGCAATTTCGATGACTACGCAGACTCGAGCTCGATACAGGTCAAAGCGCTGGCGAGAGATCCGTGGGACGGGTTGATGGTGAGCTATGAAGGGCGGCCGACCCAGGCGTGGGGTGAAAAAACCTACTTCCCGCGGCGCAAAGGCACGTACACGCTCAGAGTAACGGCAGCGCAAAACAGTGAGTTGTTCAATCACCAGCTCGCGCTGGGGATGACGGGCACCGGGCCTGCGCAATTAGGCCTACGTTTCCTTGAACCTGTGCTCGGGAAGCCGATTCCATTTGGCACCGCAGGGTTCGATTACCAATTCACCGTCGATAGCGTTGTCGATGGCAGCTTCGGATTGTGCTTCGCCTCCAATCGACTGGCGAACTTGTCCCCGGTGAACGCGATGTCCTTGGGTGAAGGCTCGCAGGTGGTAAAAATTGCCGAGCGTCAGATCCTCAACCAGACGTTGTTCTGGGGTGATGAGGTGTTTGAACAGATCACGGTGGTCTCCTCGGTTACGGATCAACCGATGGCGGGCATGACTGTAACCTTGAGCAGTCCTGACTTTGGGGAAGTAACAACCGAGAGCAATTTTTATGGGGTAGCGAGCATTCGTTTTGTTCCCGTTACACCGGGGGCATTTGAGTTGACTGCTACGGTCGGCGATGCGCTGTACTCGGAGTCACTTTCGTTGCCGTTTTTCCTTCATGAACCCCGGCAAATTCGCTCACTCACCAGTCCCAATCCCAGTGGCAAACCCGGAGATCCGGTATCAGCTGTCGTTAATGTAGTGTCGGCCCTTACTGGCGAGCCATTGCCGGACGTCGAAGTGGAGTGGGAATACCCTGACAGAATTCTTGCGCCGACCAGAACAGATATCCACGGTGATGCACGGGTCCAATTCAGATTGGCAGGCAAACAACGTGGGGCGCTCCAGGCCTCTGTAAAGGGTGGGTTGGCCGGATGGCAAGTTCGGTCGATTGAGTTTGTGCTGGTGCCGAATGCTGGCTGACCTTATTGGGGAAGTCATTCATCTATTTAGTTAGTTTGCTCTGGCGTTTTACAAGGGAGTTATAAGCATGAGTACTAATGCGATGCCCCACTCAAATACCTGGCTGCAAGAGTTTGCGCCCTACGTTAATGGTCAACGTGTGAAGTGGCCTGACCTGACGCTGAATTTATTGGATAACGACGAATGCACACTGACACTGGACTATGAATACAGTTGGCTGATCGGCGATCCGGACGCCTTTATTACTATGCGATACCAGTCCGGCCAAGAGGGACACGGGCTGGTTTTCGATCCTCCTTTAGGGCAGTTGATTGAAATGGCCGAAGGTTCCACTTCGTTGACCTGGACTATCAAAACAGATGGCGCACCCAGTGGAGCTTTTGGATTGGAATTTGCCTTGCCTTTAATTGGCGACCTACCACCGTCACCACCTGTGCCGGGGACGATATTGAATATGGCGCAGGAACTGGAAATCAAGTTTGACGAATTCGATGTTGCCTTTGGAGGTGGTGCTTTTCCATGTCTTGGTGCAAAGCACACGTTTACCGTTCGGCCCAAACCCTCCAGCAAATTACTGGACAAGGCTTTCAAACTGACTTGGGGCGCGGAGCCTGGCGCAGATCTCGGGGTGAAGATTGCACCTGCTCTGGGGGCAGAGGAGGTGCTAACGGAGGAAGGAAAAACGTGGGATCTGGACTGTCTCAACAGTACTCAGTCAGGGGATTTTTCCTTGCAACTGACGTTAGTCGAATCGGGAGTAACGTCATCGCCATTAACTCTGTTATTGGCCCATAACCTTGTAACTGTTCAGCGTTGGACAGAGGAACATTGGCAATATCCAGCCCTTACTTGGTATACGCACCATATTCGTGCTACGTCGGTTTTTTTAAATAAGCCTGCTGCGGGCGTTGTCGTAACTGTAATAAGAGATGATTACATCAGTTACCCGAGAACCAATGGGGCTGGCTTGTTTGTTATGGATAATCGCAATAACGCGAATATCAGTATGTCTGTTTTGAATCACTATAACGGGATCGTCGTCTGATCGACGTTTTTTGAGTTTCCACAAGGAGGTCATGAGTATGAGTAATGATCCAACGCCCGAGTCGAATACCTGGTTGCAAGAGTTCATGCCTTTCGTAAATGGCCAGCGGGTGAGATGGCCTGACTTGAAGTTGAATTTATTGCCTGGCGACGTCTGCACGCTGACACTGGACTATGAATACAGTTATTTGATTGGCCTGCCTGAGAGTCGTATTGGTCTGTATTACCTGGCTGGTGATGACGAATCCGGACTGGTTTTCGAACCGCCCCTGGAGCAGTTGATCGATATGGCGACAGGCACCACGTCGGTGAGTTGGACTATCACGGCGCAAAACGCACCCAGCACCGCTTTTGTATTGCAGTTTGAACTTCCACTCTTTGGCTTACCCGGGTCACCGCCCGTGCTGGGGACGTTGTGGAATTTGGCGCAGGAACTGGACATTAAATTTGACGAAGTTGATGTCGCCTTCCCGGGCAGCGCTTTTCCATGTCTCGGTGCAAAGCACAAGTTGACCGTTCGACCCAAACCCTCCAGTCGCTTGCTGAATAAGCCAATAAAACTGGAATGGGAAAAGGCTCCTGGCGCGAATCTCGGTGTGGAGATTTCACCTGCGCTAGGGACAGAGGAGCTGCTCACGCAGGAAGGTATAACGTGGGAACTGGACTGTCTCGACAGTACCCAGTCCGGGGATTTTTCCTTGCAGATAACGCTCGTGGAATGGGGAGTAACGTCATCGCCATTAACCATGTCGTTGGCCCATAATCTTGTGACGGTTGAGCGTTGGACGACGGAACATACAACGCCGATAGGTCACGAAAAGTGGATCAAGCGTCATATTCGCGCGACCTCCAGGTTTTCGGGTAAGAGGGCGAATGGTGTCCGAGTTAACAAAGCCGGTTCCAGTCAAACTTTTAGGATCACCGATTCATTGGGTGAGGCAGCTACAAATGTTCATACACAAGGAGTCCGGCGGCTGGAAATTCTCAACCGATATGACGGAACGATCGTTTGACACGGCTTGAGGGGGCGCTGAGCAATAAACACCTTTTCACTGAGAAAGGGTGTTTTGCTCACCGGTTACAAATTACCCGCCTTCTTTAATGCCAGATACCGTGTCACCAAGCCAACCCCTAGCTCAAAGGGGCGCGAATCCAAAAACTGGATTTCATGAGCACTCAATCGCTCATGCAGTTCTGCCCGTTCGTTCAAATAGCTCACGGTGCCGCAATAGGCTAATGCTTCGGGCAGTGTTTGCACTGGCGACTTACGCAATATGTCGAGTGTGTCCTCGCGCAGGCTCGCCACCAGCACTCGGTGTTGCTGGCTCAGACGCTTGACTGCATTTAGCAGTTCCTCATCGTCCTCATCGCGCAAATTGGTGACCAGCACCACCAGTGCCCGGCGTTTTTGTCGGGTCAGGAGTTGGTTGATGGCGGCTTGGTAATCGGCGGGACGTTGCGTGCTGTCGAGGTCATAGACGCTATTGAGCAGTACGTTGAGTTGGCCATTGCCTTTCACCGGCGCAACGTAGCGCGGTTGATCACTGGCAAAGGTGCTCAAGCCCACGGCATCGCCCTGGCGCAGGGCCACGTAACTGAGCAGCAGGCAGGCATTGAGCGCGTGATCGAAGTGCGACAGTTCATCGTCCTGACTGCGCATGCGTCGGCCACAGTCGAGCATGAAGATGATCTGCTGGTCGCGTTCGTCCTGATATTCGCGGGCAATCGGTGTGCGTTGGCGGGCGGTGGCTTTCCAGTCGATCTGACGCAGACTGTCGCCCTCACGAAATTCACGCAGCTGGTGAAACTCCAGCCCTTGGCCGCGACGTTGCCGTTGGCGCACGCCGAGCTGGCTGAGCCAGTTGTCTACCGCCAGTAATTGGCCGCCGTAGAGTCGCGCGAAATCCGGATAAACCCGGGTGTTGTCGATAACGCTGAGCAGGCGTTTGCCCGACCATAACCCCAGTGGACTCGGCAGGCTGGTTTCGCACTGTTCGAAGCTGAAATGCCCGCGCTTGAGAGGGCGCAGACGATAGCTGATCTGGCTGTGCCGACCCGGTTGCAGCGCAACATTCAACGGCAGGTTTTCGAAACTCAGGCCATCGGGGACATGGTCGAAAATCTGGATGTTCAATGGCTCGGCAAAATCGTGTTCAACCTTGAGCTGCACCTCACCCCAGCGTCCTAATGCGAGGCTGCCGGGCATCTGTCGCTTGATCCGCACGGTGGGCAAACGCTTGAGGCGCACCGCGTCGAGTGTCGCCAACGCCAACAGTGCCAGCAGCAGTCCCCAGTTGATCGAAAGCAGACTGGCCGGGAGCTCGATTTGCAGTGCCTGCAAAGTGCCGAGCACGATGGCGATGGCCAGCAGCACGGCGACCCAGCTCAATAACAGTTTCGAGGGTTTCACAGACGCGGCGCCGGGACTTGGTCGAGCAGTTGCTGCAGCACCTGATCGACTTGCAGGCCTTCGATGTCCAGCTCCGGGGCAATGCGCACACGATGGCGCAACACCGCCAGCGCGCAGCCCTTGATGTCATCCGGAATCACGAATTCACCGCCGCGTAACAAGGCTCTGGCGCGGGCGCACCGCACCAGCGCAATCGTGGCGCGTGGCCCGGCGCCGAGGCTCAGGCCTGGCCAGGTGCGGGTGCTGCGCGCCAGGCGAACGGCGTAATCGAGCACCTGATCATCCAGCGGCAAATCGCTGGCGATGCGTTGCAGGGCTTGCACGTCCTTTGCTTGCAGCACGGTGCGCAACGGCTGCACATCAAGCATGTCGGCGCGGGTCGAGCGACTGACCTGACGCACCATGTTCAGTTCCTGTTCCGCGTCCGGGTAGTCCATGCGCACCTTGAGCATGAAGCGGTCGAGTTCGGCTTCGGGCAGTGGGTAGGTGCCTTCCTGTTCGATCGGGTTCTGCGTCGCCAGTACCATGAATGGCTGAGCGATCGGCAGGGCGCGTCCCTCCAGCGTGACCTGGCGCTCCTGCATCGCTTCGAGCAGCGCCGCCTGGGTTTTCGCCGGGGCGCGATTGATCTCGTCGGCCAGCAGCAGATTGGTGAACAACGGGCCTTTGCGCAGCTTGAATTGCTCGGTTTGCAGGTCATACACGGCATGGCCGGTGACGTCGCTGGGCATCAGGTCGGGAGTGAATTGAATGCGTGCGAATTCGCCGCCAAAGCAACGCGCCAACGCCCGCACCAGCAAGGTCTTGCCCAATCCGGGAACGCCTTCGAGCAGCACATGGCCGCCAGCGATCAACGCCGTCAGGACGTCATCAATCACCGGATCCTGGCCGATGACCGCTTTGCGCAATTCGCTGCGCACCGCTTGCGCCAGTTGACTGGCGCGCTGGCGTTGCTGGGCGGCGTGGCTGGCGCTGCCGGGCTCGATCTGTTCAGTCATAGCGTGTTCCTCAAGGTTTGCAGGTGGGCGACCTGGCGGCAGAAATCGGCGCTGGACATCCGCCGGTTCGGCACCGGGCTCAAGGCCTGGCTGATGGCGCGGGTGGGTTGTCGGGTCAGACGCGACAACGCCAGCCATTGTTCGGCAACATTCAATTGATCAAAACCAGGATGGCGGCGGCGGGCACGGCGCAACACGTCTTGTTGCAGTGCCTGCAACAGCGCTTGCTGACCGTTGTGCCGAAGCATGAAATCGGCACTGGCGCGCAAGTGTTCCTGCAACTGCCGGCGGCCATTTGCGGCTGGCGCCTGAAGTGGGCCATGGCGCACGCCGGCCTGCCAGAGCCACAAACCGATCAGCGCAAGCAGGGCGACGATGGCTTGCGGAAAATAGCGCCAGAGCAGCGTCAGCAAGCCATCGTGTTCGGTGTTGTAGATCAGCGTGACATCGGTGTCGGCGCTCAGATACCAGAGCAGCCAGGCGTTGTCGTACTGGGCGATCGCCGTGGTTTTCCACAACTCGGCATCAGTGACCACTGTGATCGAACCGAGGCTGTAGGCCAGTTGCATCATGTGTGTGGCCTTGGCGCTGTTGGCCCAGGCTTGCGCAAGATTCTTCGGGTCGTCGAGGTGGAAGTCTGTGTCGAACCCGGCGTAGGCCGGGGCGTCTTCGTCCTCCAGATACAACTTGGTCAATTTCGGGTACGGATCCGTCTCCTGATCGGCGGGCGAATCCTTCAGATCCTTGCTCAGGGATTGATGCAGTTGCACCCGATCAAGCAACAGGTCGTTGCTCTGTTTTGACTGTTCATCCCACAACGATTCGGCGACGAACACCAGCCGCCCGCCAGCCCGCGTCCAGTTCAATACCTGATCGACCTGACGCGGGGTCATCCGCGAGCGGTCGTTGAACAGCAGCAGGGTGTGCCCGTGCGGTTCGATATCCGGCAGCACAGCCAGGCTTTCGGCATGGCTGACGTTGATGCCGCGCTCACGCAAGAACATTTCCGCCGCCAGATAAGGATTGGCCTGTGCGGCGGGCGATGGGCCGTGATCGATCTGTTCCTGATAAGGCTTGGCCACAAGGTAGAGAAAAATGCCCAGCACACTCAGCAGCGCGACGAGCAATGCGCCGCCCCACCACAGCGTGTGCCGATTCAACGGGACGCTCCATGGCCGAATAACGCGCGCCAGCCATCGCACAATTCCTGTTGCAGGTGCACCGCCGGTACGCGATGCCCGTAGGCCATGTTCTGCCAATGGGTGGTCAGGGTGCGGCTGAATGCGAGCAGCTCCGGACGCTGGAGTTGTTCGACTCGCGCCAGCACCTGATTTTCGGTGTCGGCAGCTTTCAGGGTCAGATCGAAATCGTGGAGCAAGTGACTGAGCAGGCCACGATAGAGCAGGCTCAGGGCCGCGCGTGGCTGACTCTGCCAGAGTTGTTCGGCGTGGGCGGCGATATCGTCGGGCAAGGTGTCGCGGTTCAGATCCAGGCCGAAGGCTTGCTGCGGCACGGGCCTTTTTGCCCGGGCGGGCAGGGCCGGACGGCGGCTGACAAACGCTTGCAGAAATTCGCGGTAACGCCAGATCAGCCAGCCTAGCGCAGCGATCAATGTGCCCCACAGCAATACTTCGATGATCGTGGCCAAGGCGTTGAAGTGTTGGCCATCCAGCCAGCCCAGCAGGGTTTTGAGCCACTGCGGGGCTTCACCGGGTGGTTCTTCTTTGGCGGTGTTTGCCGGGTCATCGCCAAAGCGGTAACGGGTGACGGATTCCGGGTTCTTGAAGGGTGGTTGTTCGAGCAGTGCCTTGATGCTGTCGCGTGATGCCTGACTGGTCAGTGGCTGATTCAACAGACGCGGAGCGTCCGGCGCATCAACAGGCTCGGCAGCCCAGACCGGTTGCACAGGTGGCAGCAACAGACACACCGCCAGCAGCACGCCGAGCACGCTGCTGCTCAGCCGTTGGCGCAAGCGTCGGAACACCAGTTCAATGTCCCACGCTTCCAGTTGCGTGCGCCGGTTCAGATAGAGGCTGAACCCGCAAGCCACGTAGATCGGCTCCCACACCACCAACACCAGCGCATAGAAGACATTGGTCAGGTGCTCCAGCCAGCGCCATTCGTGATCCGCCGCGAGAATCAACGACTGCCAGTCCCAATCGGTTTCAATCTGCTGCGGCAACAGCAGGTAGAACAGCACCAACAGGCCGATCCACAGCGCCGTTTCCAGATGCACGCCGATGATGGTCAGCCACTGCGCGGCGCCGGCGTTGCGTTGCAGCAGCACCTGTAGACGTTGTTGCCGTTCACTGCCGTCCAGGCCTTCGAGTTGCACCACGGGCATCAGGAAACTGCGGCTGAAACTCAGCCGTCGCCACGTCAGGCTGGCCAGCAATTGTGGCTTGAGCAGGCGCGGCCACTCGCGCAGGGCTTGCTTGAGCGTCGGGGTTTCGCCGAACAGGGCTTTGGACAGAATGTACAGCGGCAGGCGTTCGTAGGCCGGCTTCAGCCACCAGAAGATAAACACAGCCAGGGATGGCGAGTCCCACAACAATACGCTGAGCAAGGCGAACAGCGGCAGGGTGACGATTGCCCAACTGGTCATTAACAGGCGCCGGTGTTGCTGGCTCATGAGCACGCCCAGGTCCATGGCTTCCCATGTTGCGCGCGGGCGGATCACCACGGTGGCATCACTCAGGCGCATGACGGGTCCTTCCGGCGAACAGCAAATAGCTCGCGACCAATATCCACAGACCGGCGCCGACAAGGTATTTGGTGAGCGGCGCGACGCTGGTTTTCGACGACCAGTACGCTTCGATGAACGCTGCGATCAGCAAGAACAGCATGACCCCACAGATCAGCAGCACGCTCTTGCGGGCGGCGCGTTTCAACGCTTCTGTGCGGGTCAGGCGCCCCGGTGCGATCAATGCCCAGCCAAGTTCGAGCCCCGCGGCGCCGGCCAGGGCGATGGCCGTCAGTTCGAAAGCGCCATGGGCGATGACGAATGACCAGAAGGTCTGGCCGAAACCGATTTCGCTCAGGTGCCCGGCCACGGCGCCGATGACCAGACCGTTGTAGAACAGGAAAAATGCGCTGCCCACGCCCATCAGCAAACCGCTGGCGAACGTCTGAAAGGCAATGCCGATGTTGTGCATCACGTAGTAACCGAACATCATCCAGTCTTCACTGGCAGCCCGCTCGGCCGGGCGCCCGAGGTGGCCGGCCACCGGGTCGTACATGCTTTGCATTTCACGCACTTGATCGGCGGGGATGAGGTTGTAAACCAACTCGGGGAACATGTAGACCAGCACCGCGACACCGATAAGGCTGCCAAAAAACAGCAGGCCGGCGACCAGCACGAAGGGCCATTCGCTGCGCACCAGCCGGGGGAAACCGGCGAGGACGAAGCCGATCAGGTTGGCGCCCAGTCGACTGCGATGCCGATACAGCTGTTGATGGCCGCGTAACACCTGTTGTTGCAGAGAGTCGATGAGAAAACTGCTGTAGCCGCGTTCCTGCGCCAGCGCCAGGTGTTGGCAAAGGCGTCGATAGGCCTTGGGGAAACCCGCCACTTGCGAGGTTTCCTTGCCTCGTTCGAGGCGTTCAAGGGCCAGCGCAAAACGCTCCCATTCGGCCTTGTGGCGACTTTCGAAAAGACTTTGCTTCATGTGGGGCCCAACAAACCGCGAGCGATCCCGTTGAGTTCGGCGACGGCTTTGGGGGCGGAAATATGCAGCGGCTGGGCCAGCAAACCGGCCAGCTCATTGACCCGTGCGGGTGACAGTTCACCTTGGCGTTCCGCAAACCCGAGCACAGCACGTTGCTCGCTCAGGGTGAGCGGCACGGGCGCACGGCGGGGTTCGGCGTCGGGTAATTGCGGGCGGGTCAGCGGGCGTTCGCTGTACACCACCAGCGTACCGGCGGCGATATCGCCCAGACGTTTGAAGGTTGGGTGTTGCAGGCAACTGATGGCGCCGAGAAAGTAGCCGAACGGCAGCAGGTCGACAAAACGCAGCAGGTTGCGCAGCAAGGAGGCCGACCAGCCGATGGGGGTGCCGTCGTCGTGCACCACCCGCAATCCCATCCATTGTTTACCCGGCGAGCGCCCCTGACGCAGCACTTCGAACAGCACCATGTACCACCAGCTGATCGCAAACAACAGCAGAGAGCCAAGGCCCATGCCGAGTCTGCCGAGCAACGCCAGCACAATAAACAGCACGCCCATGATCAAGCCACGAATCCCCAGATCAATCGCGAAAGCGATGGCCCGCACCATCAACCCGGCAGGACGCAACGGCAAGTCGATACCCTCCGGCGTTTCGACCTGATGCCGCGTATCCAGCGGTGCTTTCCTTGGCGGTGCTGTGGGTTCGAGCATGGGCTACCTGATGTTCGCCTGTTCGGGATGCAAGTGGGGTCGATGCTAGCAGCCTCTCGGGGGAAAACGACATAACTATGTATTGCACATCGTGTGTCGCCCGGTGGTTGAATGACGCGAGGCTGGCCGCGACCGCGGTTGAGCGCCTAGACTTCGCCGATCTTCAGTTCAGGAACCGCCCGTGACTTCCATCTTCTGGTACGACTACGAAACCACCGGCATCAATCCCCGTTGCGACCGGCCGCTGCAGGTTGCCGGGATTCGCACCGACCATGAGCTCAACGAAATCGACGAGCCGGTCAATCTCTACTGCCAGCCCAGCGAAGACATCCTGCCGCACCCGGCCGCGTGCGCGATCACTGGCATTACCCCGAGCCAGCTCGCCGAAAAGGGTTTGAGCGAAGCCGATTTCATGACCCGGGTACACGCGCAATTGGCCGCCCCCGGCACGTGTGGCGCGGGTTACAACACCTTGCGTTTCGATGACGAGATGACGCGCTACAGTTTGTATCGCAATTTCTTCGACCCGTACGCGCGCGAATGGCAGGGCGGCAACAGTCGCTGGGACTTGATCGACGTGGTGCGTGCCGCGTATGCCTTGCGTCCGGACGGGCTGGTCTGGCCGACCGATGACGAGGGGCGGGTGACCCTCAAGCTCGAGCGCCTGACGGCCGCCAACAACATTGATCACGGGCATGCCCACGAAGCCTTGTCGGACGTGCGTGCGACCATCGCGCTGGCGCGGTTGATCCGTGAAAAGCAGCCAAAGCTGTACGACTGGCTGTTCCAGTTGCGCAGCAAGCAAAAAGTCATGGATCAGATTCGCCTGTTACAGCCGATGGTGCATATCAGCGGACGCTTCTCCGCGGCGCGCAGTTATGTCGGCGTTGTACTGCCGCTGGCCTGGCACCCGAAAAACCGCAACGCCTTGATCGTCTGCGACTTGCACCTCGATCCGCAGGGCTTGCTCGATCTGGATGCGCAAACCCTGCGCCAGCGTTTGTACACCCGCCGTGACGATTTGCTGGAAGGCGAGTTGCCGGTGCCGCTCAAGTTGATTCATATAAACCGATGCCCGGTGGTGGCACCGCTGACGGTATTGCGTGCGCAGGATCAGCAACGGCTGGGCCTGGACATGGCGCTTTATCAGGAACGAACGCTGCGACTAACTGACGCACAACAAGTTTGGAAAGATAAAGTTGCGGCGATTTATGCCAGTGAAGATTTCACCCCGAGCGAGGATCCGGAACAACAGTTGTACGACGGATTTATCGGTGACCGCGACCGGCGTCTATGTGAGCAAGTCAGAGCGGCCGATCCTGCTCAATTGGCGCAAGAGCAATGGCCTTTCGATGATGAACGGTTGCCTGAATTACTCTTTCGATATCGAGCACGCAACTTTCCAGAGACGTTGAATTCTGAAGAGCAGGAACGCTGGCAAATATTTTCGCGGCAGCGTTTGTCCGAGCCTGAATGGGGTGCACCCAATACCTTGAAATCTTTTACGGAGGCCGCAGAGCAATGGTTGCTAAGTGCGACACCGATGCAGAAAGAGGTGCTCAATGAATGGCAGAATTATGTCCAGGCATTACGCAAACGTTTGAATCTTTGAAATCGAACATCGCCGGGAGCAAATTCCAGGCATAAAAAAACGCCAGCATTCGCTGGCGTTTCTTTTTTCGCGGATCGCTCTGCGAAGGCGTTGCGGCTTAGCCCAGCAGGGTAGCCCAGCCTTCAACCACGTCACCGCCCCACTTGGCTTTCCACTCTTTCAGAGTTTTGTGGTTGCCACCTTTGGTTTCGATGACTTCGCCGTTGTGCGGGTTTTTGTATTGTTTAACTTTGCGAGCACGCTTGGTGCCGGTAGTTTTTACTGCGCCGCCGCGTGGTGCTTTGGTTTTCGATTCCGGATCCAGCAGCGCGATGATGTCACGCAGGGATTTGGAGTATTCGCCCATCAGGGTGCGCAGTTTGCCTTCGAATTCCAGCTCGGTTTGCAGTTTGTCGTCTTGCGACAGGTTCTTCAAACGGGCTTGCAGCTCTTTGATTGCTTCTTCGGTGGCGCGATATTCGTTGATCAAGGACATGATTACTACCTTAGTAGAGTGCTGAATTGCAGGGGACAGTGGCGCAATAATAGTCAGGCTGTTTCATCAAGTAAACATTTAACCGGGTTTTTTATTTAAATGAGTTACAAGAATTAGCGGCAAATTGAATGTCCAGTTAAATAGTGTGATGCAGTCATCACAGATATTCACAGTGAACGGCACAAGAGGGGCCATTGGTGGGTGGGCAAAGTTGACGGTGGTCCCGTGAAAAAAACGCCATGCTGCGGGGCCGGTCGCGCGTGCGCGTTCATCAATACTGCAGTTTTCCTGCGCAGTCGCTAGAATGGCGGCCTTTGCGAAGTTCTGGAGTTACCCCCTCATGCGCACTTTTCGGCTGGTGATTTCTTGCCCGGACCGCGTTGGCATCGTTGCCAAAGTCAGTAATTTTCTGGCATCCCACAACGGCTGGATCACCGAAGCGAGCCACCACTCCGACAATCAGGTTGGCTGGTTCTTCATGCGTCACGAGATTCGTGCCGATTCGCTGCCGTTCGGTATTGAAGTATTGCGCGAGAAGTTTGCGCCAATCGCCGAAGAGTTCTCGATGGACTGGCGCATCACCGATACCGAGCAGAAAAAACGCGTGGTGTTGATGGCCAGCCGCGAATCCCACTGCCTGGCTGACCTGCTGCACCGCTGGCACAGCGATGAGCTGGATTGCGAAATATCCTGCGTGATTTCCAATCACGACGACCTGCGAAGCATGGTCGAGTGGCATGGCATTCCTTATTACCATGTTCCGGTCAATCCGCAGGACAAGGAACCGGCCTTCGCCGAAGTGTCGCGTCTGGTCAAACAGCACGACGCCGAAGTTGTAGTGCTGGCGCGCTACATGCAAATCCTGCCGCCGGCGCTGTGCCGCGAATATGCGCACCAGGTCATCAATATTCACCACAGCTTCCTGCCGTCGTTCGTCGGCGCCAAGCCTTATCATCAGGCGTCGCTGCGTGGCGTGAAGCTGATCGGCGCGACCTGCCATTACGTGACTGAAGAGCTGGACGCGGGGCCGATCATCGAGCAGGACGTTGTGCGCGTCAGCCACAGCGACAGCATCGAAGACATGGTGCGTTTCGGTCGTGACGTCGAGAAGATGGTTCTGGCGCGCGGTCTGCGTTATCACCTCGAAGATCGAGTGCTGGTGCACGGCAACAAGACTGTGGTGTTCTGATCGAACTCACGCATGCTTGAAAAAGGAAGGGCCTGGGCGTTCAATCGTCCAGGCCCTTTTTTGTATAAATCCCTTTGCCGTTTTTTGATCCGAGGAAAAGCCATGAGCGATCCACTGGACAAAGCCACTTCCAAAGCACCCGCTACGTTGGGCGAGGGTTGTTTGAGTCGCTATGACTCGGATGACATGAGCCCGGAGGATGGCACCGAGTTTCCCGGTGCGGCCGAGTTGTGGGAACAACTCATGGATGAACAGGATGAGGCTAAGAAGCCTGCCTGACTTTCATCAGTTTCCTCAGCAACGGTCGCCCAAGCATCAGCAGAAACACCGGCCCACCCACCACCAGATAGAAGTAAAACGTCACCACCCGCCAGATCAGAATCGCCGCCGCTGCTGTCGATTTGCCGACCATGGGTGCCAGCAGCGCCGCCGAGGTCAACTCCGCAGCGCCCGCGCCACCGGGCAACAGACTGAACTGCCCGGCGCCCAGCGAAAGCATCTGCACCAGAAAACTCCAGGCCCACTGCAAATCCGCTCCCAGGCCGCGCAATGCCAGATACAGCACGCTGTAGCGCAGCAGCCAATGCACACAGGTCAGGGCGAAGACTTTGCTCAAGGTTTGCCATGGCAATTTCAGCGTATCGATAAATGCCGCGAGAAAATGCAGCAGCTTGCGTGCCCAGCGGCGCCGGGTGTTGGGTTGCACGTTCATGCGTGCCAGCACCCGGCCGCTGAGGCGGATCAGTCGGCGATGGTAGCGCGCCAGTAGTACGCAACTGCACAACCCGCCGAACAGCGACACGGCGCTGATAATCAGCAGCCACTCCATACGGTCGCTGAGGTGTTGAAACAGGGCGTAAATCAGAATTCCGCTCAGGGCGCAGAGAAAAAACAGCAGATCACTGAGTTGATCCATGGCAAACACCGCACTGCCACGGGCCGGCCGTACGCCGCAGCGGGCCAACAGCGCCATGATTGTCAGCGGTCCGCCGCTGCCGCCAGGTGTCGCGCAATAGGCGAACTCGGCCGCCATGACCACGCCAAGGCTTTTCAGCGGCGTGACGCGGTCGCGTTGATCGCCCAGCAACAACCGCAGGCGCAAGGTGTTGATGCCCCAGCACAGCAGAATCATGCCGAACATGATCAGCAGCCACTTCAGGGGAAAACTTTGCAGGCGCCCCCAGATTTCACTGCCGCCGAGCAGCAGCGGAATCAGCACCGCAGCGAGCAGTCCGATCAGCAACACAATGCCGCGGTTCATGCGGCGTGCTCCAGTTGATCGCGCTGTTGGGCCAGCCAGTTGATTTTGGTCATCGGTACTCGTCCATCCGTCAGCAACCGTTCGAGGGTATTGCGCCAATATTCGCGGGAGAACCCGTGGCGCATGTCCACCGGGTGCAATCCTAGCCGAATCACCGGCGCTTGGCGCCAGCGCTGTTCACGTTGCTCGCTGAGAATTTTTGACAGGCCACGACGCCAGGCGCTGCGGGCACTCCAGACCAGGCCCGGTGCGTCGATCGGGGTGAAATCCGGCAAACGATACAGATGCTGCGGATCACTGGTGTAGCGCAACGGCAACTCGCTCAGCGCCAGGCGTGTGCCTTCGCTCATCAACCAGGCCGGGGCGACGAAACCGTGCAGTGGCCAGTCGTAGCGCTGGAACATCTCAATGCCGGCGCGAAGACGGGCGAGAGCAGCCTCGTGGGACAATCGATAGAACTCGCCCTCATGGGTATAGACGCGGCGCATGAACCAGTCTCTTGGTGTGCGCGGTCGAGGCTCCTGGTCATCATGGAAAAAACCGTGAAGGGCCAATTCATCGCCACGGGCAACGCGCTCGCTCAGAAGTCGACGAAAGTCCGGGTGCGCATCAAGATTGTCGTGGCGATGAAAGTCCGGCACCACCAGCCAGGTCATCGGCACGTTGCCCAGTGCGTCGACCGCCTCGACAAACGGTTGGTAATCCGCCCAGGTCGATGGCGCCACATCGTGCAACACCAGCAGCACAGCGGGTCGGTTCATGAGATCAGCCATTCGCCACCCGAGGCATCGCGTGGCCGAGGACTGCGTGGTAGTGACTCAGCAGGCTATCGACGACCGTGTCCCAGGCGTAATGGTGTTCGACATGTTGGCGCGCCTGAGCACCGAGTTTGCTAACGCCGCGACTGAACAATTCGCGCACGGCATTGGCCATCGCCTGCGGGTTATTCGGTGCGCAGAGCAGGCCGCAGGAATCGGGGACGATTTCTTCAAACGCCCCGGCCGCCACCGCCACGACCGGAATGCCGCAAGCCATCGCCTCAAGGATCACCAGACCGAAAGTTTCCTGATCACCGGCGTGCAGCAACGCATCGGCACTGGCCATCAGTCGTGCAACGGTTGGTGCCGTGCAGAATTCATTGATGACACTGACGTTATCCGGCACCACAGCGGGCATCGACGAACCGACCAATAACAAGTGATAGCGCGGGCCGAGGCGTTGCATGCATTTGAGCAGCACTGGCAGGTTTTTCTCTTTCGAACCACGCCCGGCGAAGATCAGCAGGCGTGTGTCTTCCTCGATCCCCAGTTCGGCCCGCAGGCCTGAGTCACGGGCGGCAGGGTTGAAGGTTTGCAGATCGACACCCAGCGGTTGCACAAAGACGTTGCGCACTCCGAGGCCGATGAGTTTGTCAGCCATGACCTGACTGGGCGCGAGAACCCGGTCAAAGTTGCCGTAAAGCTTGGTGACGTAAGCCTCGATGTTCGGCGTGACCCAATGGCCCATGCGGTTACTGACCAATAGCGGCAGGTCGGAATGATAAAAGCCGATTACCGGCACATCCAGTTGTCGCCGTGCATCCAGAGCGGCCCACGCCGTGAGGTACGGATCGCCGACTTCGATCAGATCCGGCTGCAAATCCTGCAGGACATTTCGCCAAGGGGCCAGGCGTACCGGAAAGCGATAACCCTTGCCGAAGGGCAGGGCGGGGGCGGGAACCGTGTACACACCATCGTGTTCGCCGAATTTTGCGCCGGGAATCAGCAAGCTATGGCGAATCCCTGATTTGATGCCCAGCCGACGGTGCTTGGCATCCAGATAAGTGCGTACGCCGCCGCTGGCCGGGGCGTAGAACATGGTGATGTCGGCAATGTGCACGGTGATCATCCCTCCGCTGTTGTTCTCCCTTGGTTGACCTTTATGAAGAATAGATGTTCTGTCGGGATTTTTGCGTTGGAACGAAGAGTCCCCTCTCCCGGGGGGAGAGGGGACTGATCGGGGTGTTTGGGGTTGCTGTTTCGACCTGAGCTTCTGAGCCGAACTCAGATTTGAAAAGCTTGAAGATCGGCTCCCTTTCCCCTCGCCCCCTCTGGGGGAGAGGGTTGGGGGAGGGGGTAAGCTCTTGATCTTAAATGCGGAAACTCCCCACCAATTGCGTCAACCGCGAAGCCTGCTGCTCCAGATCCGAACACGCGCGCAGCGTCGCGTGCAGGTTCTCCACGCCTTCCTGGTTCAGCGTGTTGATCTCGGTGATGTCGACGTTGATCGACTCAACCACCGCCGTCTGCTCCTCGGTCGCGGTCGCCACCGACTGGTTCATCCCGTCGATCTCGCCAATCCGCTGAGTCACGCTGTTCAGACGCTCACCGGCAAGGTTGGCGATCTCGACGCTGTCCTGGCTGTGACGCTGGCTCTCACTCATGGTGCTCACCGATTCCCGCGCGCCGACTTGCAGCTCTTCGATCATGGTCTGCACTTGCTGCGCTGATTCCTGCGTGCGATGCGCCAGGTTACGCACTTCGTCCGCCACCACGGCAAAACCACGACCGGCCTCACCGGCACGCGCCGCCTCAATGGCCGCGTTGAGCGCCAGCAGGTTGGTTTGCTGGGAAATGCTGGTGATCACTTCGAGAATCTGCCCGATGTTCACGGTTTTGCTGTTGAGCGACTCGATGTTGCTGCTCGACGCACTAAGCATGCTCGACAGTTGATTCATCGCCTTGATGCTGCGATCCACCACTTGCTGGCCGTCTTCGGCGAGGCCGCGGGCATCGCTGGCCTGATTCGAGGCCTGGGCGGCATTGCGGGCGATCTCCTGCGCGGCGGCGCCAAGCTGATTGATCGCGGCGGCGACACTGCTGGTGCGCGAAGCCTGCTGATCGGAGTTGTACATCGACGAATTAGACGCAGCGACTACGCGCAGGGCGACTTCGTTGACTTGGCCGGTGGCCGACGACACTTCGCGAATCGAGCCGTGGATCCGCTCGACGAAGCGGTTGAACGCCGTACCCAGCACACCAAATTCATCGTTATTGACGATGGTCAGGCGCTTGGTCAGGTCACCTTCGCCATCGGCGATGTCTTCCATGGCGCGGGTCATGACGTGCAAAGGCTGAATCAGGATGCGGATCAACATGCCGAGCAGGGCGAGGATGATGCCGACGGCGATGATGGTCGCAATGACGGCAGAGGTGCGGAATTCGCTGAGCATCGCGAAGGCCTGGTCCTTGTCCACCGACAGGCCGATGTACCAGTTCACCGACGGCAAGCCTTTGATCGGCGCGAAGGTAACGATGCGGGTTTTGCCATCGACGGTGACTTCACTGAAATCGCTGCTGATGCGCGGGGTGTCCTGTGGATACGCTTCCTTGAGTGATTTCATCACCAGGGCTTTGTCCGGGTGCACCAAAATCTTGCCGTCGGCGCTGACCAGGAACACATAACCCATGCCGTCAAAATCCCGGGCGGCGAGGGTGTCGACCAGTGATTGCAGGCTAAGGTCGCCGCCGACCACGCCGACGCTCTGGCCGGATTTTTTCGAGGCGGTGGCGACGGAGATGATCAACTGACCGGTGGCCGCGTCGATGTACGGTTCAGTCAAGGTCGAGGTGCTGCTGCTCTCGGCACCTTTATACCAAGGGCGAACCCGCGGATCGAAACCGTCGGGCATCTTCACGTCCGGGCGGATGGTGAAGTGGCCAGTGGCATCGCCCAGGTAGGTGGCCATAAACGTCGACGTCAGGGTTTTCTGTTCCAGCAGACTGGCGACATTGGCGGGTTCGGGGTTGATGGCGATGTTCTGGGCGGCGTTCTCGACCAGCATAATGCGGCCGCTGAGCCAGGTCTGGATGCTGCCGGCAGTGACTTCGCCCATCTCGTTTAGATAGTTATCCAGATCTTCACGAATCGCGTTGCGCTGCAGCCAGTCGTTGTAAAGCGTAAACGAGGCAAAAGCGGCGATGACGATGAGGGCGGCGGCAAGCAAAATTTTATGGCTGAAGCGCAGATTTTTGTTCATGGCTTGGGGTTCCGCTAAGGTCTTAATGTCCTGGGCGTGCTTTTATAAAGACGCGCAATATGGGCAAAGGTGAATAAAAGCTGATATTTCCGTCTCTCCTTAGGGAAATGTCCTACCGACTTTTCAGTCAGGTCTACGCCTTTATCTATCGGCCATCGCGAATTAAAGATTAACCATTGGGTGACAAAATGCCTGACTCATCGCAACTCGTAATCGGCGCCGATCTCGCGGGGCAACCGATCGCACAGGCCCTGCGCCTGGCAAACCGTCACGGTCTCATCGCCGGCGCCACCGGTACCGGTAAAACCGTGACCTTGCAGCGCCTGGCAGAAGCCTTCAGCGACGCCGGCGTCGCTGTATTTGCTGCCGACATCAAGGGCGACCTGTGCGGCCTCGGTGCTGCCGGCAACCCTCAGGGCAAGGTCGCCGAACGCATCGCCGGCATGCCTTGGCTCAATCACCAGCCGCAGGCTTATCCG
The DNA here is from genome assembly GCF_016613125.1 of Pseudomonas sp. MF6776. Classification (NCBI taxonomy): domain Bacteria; kingdom Pseudomonadati; phylum Pseudomonadota; class Gammaproteobacteria; order Pseudomonadales; family Pseudomonadaceae; genus Pseudomonas; species Pseudomonas sp. MF6776. The sequence continues at coordinate 198,007 of NZ_JAENSQ010000004.1, read as the reverse complement.
GTGACGTTGTGGGATATTCACGGCGAGTCCGGTCATCCATTGCGCACCACGTTGAGCGAAATGGGCCCGCTGTTGATCGGCAGTCTGTTGGAACTCACCGACAGTCAGCAGTCGGCGTTGTATGCCGCATTCAAGGTCGCGGATCGCGAAGGGCTGTTGCTGCTGGATCTGAAGGATCTGAAAGCGCTGCTCAACCACCTCAAGGACAACCCGCAGTTGTTGGGCGAAGATGCGGCGCTGATGACTACCGGTTCCAGTCAGGCGCTGTTGCGCCGCCTGGCAACCCTGGAACAGCAGGGCGCCGAAGCCTTGTTCGGCGAGCCGGCGCTGCAGCTCGAAGACATCCTGCAACCGGCCGCCGATGGCCGTGGGCGCATTCATCTGCTGGATGCAAGTCGTCTGGTGCACGAGGCGCCGAAGGTGTATGCGACGTTCCTGTTGTGGCTGCTGGCCGAATTGTTCGAGCAGTTGCCGGAGCGCGGCGATGCCGACAAACCGCTGCTGGCGCTGTTTTTCGATGAGGCGCATTTGCTGTTCGGCGACACTCCCAAGGCGTTGCAGGAACGGCTGGAGCAAGTGGTACGGTTGATCCGTTCCAAAGGCGTGGGTGTGTATTTCGTTACTCAATCGCCAGCCGACTTGCCGGACGACGTGCTGGCGCAGTTGGGCCTGCGCGTTCAGCACGGCTTGCGCGCGTTCACCGCCAAAGAGCAGAAATCCCTGCGCGCGGTGGCGGACGGCTTCCGGCCCAATCCGGCATTCGACAGTCTGTCGGTGCTGACTGAACTGGGGATCGGCGAGGCGCTGGTCGGCACACTGACGGAAAAAGGCACGCCGGAAATGGTTCAGCGCGTGCTGGTGGCGCCACCGCAGTCGCGGATCGGGCCGCTGACGGAAACCGAGCGCACGGTGCTGATTGCCGGGTCACCGTTCAAAGGGCGCTATGACAAACCGATCGATCGCGAGTCGGCGTATGAAATCCTCATGGGGCGTAAAGGCCTGGCACCGGAGGCAGAGGCGCCGGTGGGCAAACCTGCGGCCGAGGAACCGAGCCTGGCTGATCGTGCCGGGGAATTTCTCGGCACGGCGGCGGGCCAGGCCTTGAAGTCAGCCATGCGCCAGGCAGCCAATAATCTGGGCAAACAACTGGTGCGCGGCCTGATGGGCTCGCTGCTCGGCGGCAGCAAGCGCCGCTAAAAAGCAAAGATCGTCCGATCGCGGCCCGAGCCTGCGGCAGCTCCTAGAGAGGAATGCATTTCCAACTGTAGGAGCTGCCGCAGGCTGCGATCTTTTGATCTTGCTTTCAGGTTTTGTCTTTTGCGTGTGCCGCCAACCGCTCCAGTGCCGCGCGCAACCCCGGGTCACTGATCCCGTCTGCCGTGGCCTGAATGGTTGCCGCCGCGTTCGTCGACAGATCCATCGTGTGCCCGGTCGCCCCGCGCTGAACCGTCGGCGGCTGCACCTTGAACAGAATCCGCGTCAGGCTGGCGAACTCATCGAACATCTGCAATTGCCGTTGCAGGCGTTTTTGCTGATAACGCAGGCGCGTGGCCCAGTGGCCATCGGTCACGATCAACAGCAGATTGCCTTCACGCCACGACGCTACATGGCAATGTTCGCGGGCAGCGGGTTGCAGTTGGCTTTCGAGCAGGCGTTGCAGATGACCCAGTCGATGGGCATGGCCGAGGATGGCTTTGAGCGGCTTGGCTTCGCGTAGCAAAACGGCGGGTGCTTTGGCCGTAAGAGGGCGAAATGCCATGATCGAACACCTGAAGTAACAGAAGCGCCATGGTAGCAGAAAGCACCGAAATCACTCGCCCATTGCTTTTGACCCTGCTTTACCCATTAAATCAACGACTAACTTCTTTCCCGTGTGGGTTGAAGTTGAGCAAAACGCCCCTATTTTAAGTGAGCCCCGTCAAAGCGCAGTGCCAGCATCGTGGAACATCGCCACTTTCCTCACCACCGTTTCCGGGTAGAATGCTCGTTCGCATGCGGCCATGAGGGCTGCTCGGGCGACTCACGGGGCCGCCCTCCATCCCTTTAGTGTGGAAGATCCTGCCGATATGTTTGCGCCTTTGTTAAAGAAACTTTTTGGAAGCAAGAACGAGCGTGAAGTAAAACGCATGCTCAAGACGGTACAGAACGTCAATGCCTTCGAAGAGCAAATGGTAGCCCTTTCGGACGATCAATTGCGCGCCAAGACTGAAGAGTTCAAGGCCCGCATCGCCAAAGGGGAAACCCTCGACAAGCTGTTGCCAGAAGCCTTTGCGGTTGCCCGTGAAGCCGGCAAGCGCGTCATGGGTATGCGCCACTTCGACGTGCAACTCGTCGGTGGCATGACCTTGCACGAAGGCAAGATTGCCGAAATGCGTACCGGTGAGGGTAAAACCCTCGTGGCGACCCTGGGTGTTTACCTCAACGCACTGTCCGGCAAGGGCGTGCACGTTGTGACGGTGAACGACTACCTGGCGCGTCGTGACGCCAACTGGATGCGCCCGCTGTATGAATTCCTCGGCCTGACTGTCGGCGTCGTGACGCCGTTCCAGCCGCCGGAAGAGAAGCGCCAGGCTTACGCTGCGGACATCACCTACGGCACCAACAACGAATTCGGTTTCGACTACCTGCGCGACAACATGGCGTTCAGCATGGAAGAAAAATTCCAGCGCGAACTCAATTTTGCCGTGATCGACGAAGTCGACTCCATCCTCATCGACGAAGCACGTACTCCGCTGATCATTTCCGGTCAGGCCGAGGACAGCTCCAAGCTGTACACCGAGATCAACAAACTGATCCCGCAGCTGGAACTGCACGTTGAAGAAGTCGAAGGGGAAGTCACCAAGGCTGGTCACTACACCGTTGACGAGAAGACCCGTCAGGTCGAACTCAACGAAGCCGGTCACCAGTTCATCGAAGACATGCTCACCCGCGTCGGCCTGCTGGCTGAAGGCGAGAGCCTGTACTCGGCACATAACCTGGGCCTGTTGACCCACGTTTATGCCGGTCTGCGTGCGCACAAGCTGTTCAATCGCAACATTGAATACATCGTGCAGGACGGTCAGGTCGTACTGGTCGACGAACACACCGGTCGTACCATGCCGGGCCGTCGTTTGTCCGAAGGTCTGCACCAGGCCATCGAAGCCAAAGAAGGCTTGAACATTCAGGCCGAGAGCCAGACCCTGGCATCGACCACTTTCCAGAACTACTTCCGTCTTTACACCAAGCTGTCCGGCATGACCGGTACCGCTGACACCGAAGCGTTCGAATTCCACCAGATCTATGGTCTGGAAGTGATGGTCATTCCGCCGAACAAGCCGTTGGCGCGTAAGGACTTCAACGACCTGGTGTTCCTGACTGCCGAAGAGAAGTACGCGGCAATCGTTACCGACATCAAGGAAAGCATGGCTGCCGGTCGTCCGGTGCTGGTGGGTACTGCCACCATCGAAACTTCGGAGCACATGTCCGCATTGCTCGTGAAGGAAGGCATCGAACACAAGGTTCTGAACGCCAAGTTCCACGAAAAAGAAGCCGAGATCATCGCGCAGGCCGGTCGTCCGGGCGCACTGACCATCGCGACCAACATGGCCGGTCGTGGTACCGACATCCTGTTGGGCGGCAACTGGGAAGTTGAAGTGGCGTCGCTGGAAGATCCGACCCCTGAGCAGATCGCCCAGATCAAGGCCGACTGGCAGAAGCGTCACCAGCAAGTGCTGGAATCCGGCGGCTTGCAGGTGATCGCGTCCGAGCGTCACGAATCCCGTCGTATCGACAACCAGCTGCGTGGCCGTGCCGGTCGTCAGGGTGATGCCGGTTCCAGCCGCTTCTACCTGTCGCTGGAAGACAGCCTGATGCGCATCTTCGCCTCTGACCGGGTGAAGAACTTCATGAAAGCCCTGGGCATGCAGCCGGGCGAAGCGATCGAGCACCGCATGGTGACCAACGCGATCGAGAAGGCGCAGCGCAAGGTTGAAGGCCGTAACTTCGACATTCGCAAGCAACTGCTCGAGTTCGATGACGTCAACAACGAACAGCGTAAAGTGATCTATCACATGCGTAACACGTTGCTGGCCGCTGACAACATTGGCGAGACCATCGCTGACTTCCGTCAGGACGTACTCAACGCCACCGTCAGCGCGCACATTCCGCCGCAATCGCTGCCAGAGCAGTGGGACGTCGCCGGTCTGGAAGCTTCGCTGCAGAGCGATTTCGGTGTGGCGCTGCCGATCCAGCAGTGGCTCGACGAAGACGATCACCTGTACGAAGAAACCCTGCGCGAGAAGCTCATGACCGAGCTGATGGCCGCGTACAACGAGAAAGAAGATCAGGCCGGTGCCGAGGCACTGCGCTCCTTCGAGAAGCAAATCGTTCTGCGCGTGCTGGATGATCTGTGGAAAGACCACCTGTCGACCATGGATCACCTGCGTCACGGCATTCACCTGCGTGGCTACGCCCAGAAAAACCCGAAGCAGGAATACAAGCGCGAGTCGTTCACGCTGTTCTCCGAGCTGCTCGATTCGATCAAGCGCGACTCGATCCGTGTGCTGTCGCACGTTCAGGTCCGCCGCGAAGATCCGGAAGCCGAAGAGCAACGTCTGCGTCAGGAAGCCGAAGCACTGGCCGCCCGCATGCAGTTCGAACACGCCGAAGCGCCAGGTCTGGAGCAACCGGAATTGCTCGGTGAAGAGGTCGATGTGGCCCTCGCCACCGCCCCGGTTCGCAACGAGCAGAAGCTGGGCCGCAACGAACTGTGCTACTGCGGTTCGGGCAAGAAATTCAAGCATTGCCACGGGCAGATCCAGTAAAACCCGTTTCAACCGCTGAAATACCCCGCGCCGCGACCGGCTCCTGCCGTCGCGGCGTTTTGCCATTCAAACCACTGCCTGCAAATGGGCGGTGCAGACATCATTGAGTAAGGAGCGCATTCATGGCTGTTGGTCTTGGTCCTTTGCCAACGTTGCACCCGGTTGCCGGTTTTGAACTCGGTATTGCCTCGGCCGGCATCAAGCGCCCCGGGCGCAAAGATGTCGTGGTGATGCGCTGTGCCGAAGGTTCGACGGTGGCGGGCGTGTTCACGTTGAACGCCTTTTGTGCAGCGCCGGTGATCCTGGCGAAAAAGCGCGTACAGAACGATGTGCGCTACTTGCTGACCAACACCGGTAACGCCAACGCCGGTACCGGTGAGCCGGGCCTGGCCGCCGCCGAGCGCACCTGCGCGAAGCTCGCTGAGCTGACCGGCGTCGATGCAAACCAGATTCTGCCGTACTCCACCGGTGTTATCGGCGAGCCACTGCCGGTCGAGAAGATCGAAGGTGCACTGCAAGCCGCACTGGACGATCTGTCGGAAAACAACTGGGAAGCGGCTGCCACCGGGATCATGACCACCGATACGTTGCCCAAGGGCGCCAGCCGCCAATTCCAGCATGACGGCGTGACCATCACCGTCACCGGCATCAGCAAAGGCGCGGGCATGATCCGCCCGAACATGGCAACCATGCTGGGCTACATCGCTACCGACGCCAAAGTCTCCCGTGACGTCTTGCAGAACCTGATGCTCGACGGTGCCAACAAGTCGTTCAACCGCATCACCATCGACGGCGATACCTCGACCAACGACTGCTGCATGCTGATTGCCACCGGCAAGGCTGCACTGCCGCAAATCACCCGTGCCGAAGGCGAACTGTTCGCCAAGTTGAAGCAGGCAGTCTTTGAAGTGTGCATGGACGTGGCCCAGGCCATCGTGCGTGATGGCGAAGGCGCGACCAAGTTCGTGACCGTTGAAGTGAACGGCGGCGGCAATCACCAGGAATGCCTGGACGTTGGCTACACTGTGGCGCACTCGCCGCTGATCAAGACCGCGCTGTTCGCCTCCGACCCGAACTGGGGCCGTATTCTGGCGGCTGTCGGTCGTGCCGGCGTCCCGGATCTGGACGTGAGCAAGATCGACGTGTTCCTCGGCGAAGTGTGCATCGCCAGCCGTGGCGCCCGCGCCGCGACCTACACTGAAGCGCAGGGTTCGGCGGTGATGCAGCAGGAAGAGATCACCATCCGCATCGAACTGGGTCGCGGCGATTGCAGCGAAACCATCTGGACCACCGACCTGTCGCACGAATATGTGAAGATCAACGCCGAGTACCGGACCTGAGCCAGTCTGAGACCGAGTCGCTCCATTGGCGAGCGGGCGCGTTCCGACACTGATCTCGGGTGCTCACAAAAGTTGTGTGCACCGGTGAACTCTGTGGGAGCGCGCCGGCTCGCGAAGGTGGCGGTCCAGACGCAACAGATCCCAAGGTTTTTCCACTGACGAAAAGGCGCCACACCATGTCCCTGCACCTGATCATCGGCGACAAACTGCTTTCCTCCTGGTCGTTACGCGCCGCGTTGGCGCTTGAGCTGACCGGCGCCCCCTACACCGAAGAGTTGATCAAACTCGGCAAGCCTGACACCCGTGCGCTTTTGCTCAAGCATTCGCCGACCGCCAAGGTACCGCTGCTGAAAACCGCCCTCGGCACTGTTGCCGATTCGCTGGCGATTGCCGAATACCTGGCCGAGCAGTTTCCTTCCGAGCAACTCTGGCCAACCGATATCGCCGCCCGCGCCCAAGCCCGATCAGCCTGTGCGCAGATGCACAGCGGCTTTTTCGCCATGCGCAACCACATGCCGTTCAACCTGAGCCACGACGCGCCGCTGAATCCGGTGCCGCCCGAGGTTAAGGTCGATATCGAGCGCATGCTCGCGTTGTGGGCAGAATGCCGTGCCGTCGCCACCGAGTCCGGGCCGTACCTGTTTGGCCGGGTGAGCCTGGCTGATGCGTTTTTTGCGCCGATCGCCGTGCGCCTGCGCACCTATCAGGTGAAACTGCCGGACGCCGACGAAGCCTATGTTGAAACCGTCTACCAATGGCCCGCCTTCAAGGCGTGGCAAAAGGCTGGACTGGAGGAATTGAATCCGTGAAACGCGTACACGTCGCCGCCGCCGTCATTCGTGACAGCAGTGGCAAAATCCTTATCGCCCGCCGTGCCGACACCCAGCATCAGGGTGGTTTGTGGGAGTTTCCCGGCGGCAAGGTCGAGGCCGACGAATCGGTCGAAACCGCGCTGGACCGAGAGCTGCAAGAAGAATTGGGCATCACCGTGGGTGCCGCTCGGCCGTTGATCAAGGTGCGTCACGATTACCCGGACAAGCAGGTGTTGCTGGATGTCTGGGAAGTGTCGAGTTTCAGCGGCGAGCCGCACGGCGCCGAAGGCCAGCCATTGGCCTGGGTGACGGCGAAGGAGCTGGTGAACTACGAGTTCCCTGCCGCCAACCAGCCGATCGTCGCAGCGGCACGCTTGCCTGCCGAATACCTGATCACACCGGAAGATCTGGAACCCCCGGCTTTGCTGCGCGGGATTCAGAAAGCGATTGCCGGCGGGATCAAATTGATCCAGCTGCGCGCCCCCAATGGCTATGACCCGAAGTACCGCGATCTGGCGGTGGACGCCGCGGGGCTGTGTGCAGGCAAGGCGCAGTTGATGATCAAGGGGCCCTTCGAATGGCTCGGTGATTTTCCGTCTGCCGGGTGGCACATCACGTCCGCGCAGTTGCGTAAATACGCGGCGGCGGGGCGTCCGTTACCGGCGCAGCGCTGGCTCGCGGCGTCTTGCCATAACGCCGAAGAACTGGCGCTGGCCGAGCAGATGGGTGTGGATTTTGTGACCTTGTCGCCGGTGCAGCCGACCCTGACGCATCCTGATGCTCAGCCCTTGGGCTGGGAGCAGGCTTCGACGCTGATCGAGGGCTTCAGCAAACCCGTGTTTTTGTTGGGCGGAGTTGGCCCGGCGGAGCGCGAAAAGGCCTGGGGTGTTGGCGCGCAGGGTGTGGCAGGGATTCGGGCGTTCTGGCCTGAGGCTTGATTATGTAGAGCGGCCACCGGCCTCATCGCTGGCAGGCCAGCTCCCACAGAGATTTATGTCGTTCACAGATGATGTGCACACCAATGGAACCTGTGGGAGCTGGCTTGCCAGCGATGGCGTACCGACAGGCTCTAATCCTTTGTCGGTTTTGCCGCCGGCTGCCACAAAATTTCCGCAATCCCCTGTCGCCGCGCAATCACCCTTGCCGCGACAAACAACAAATCCGACAACCGATTGATATAAGCCAACCCAACCCCGGCCAAGGGTTCTTCAGCATTCAAATGCTGACACCGCCGCTCGGCACTCCTTGCCAGACTCCGGCACACATGCGCCTGAGCGATCAGCATCGAACCGCCCGGCAAGATGAAATTCTCCAGCGGCCCCAACTCTTCATTCCATACATCAATCGCCGCTTCCAGCCGTTCGATTTCCGCCTCGTTCAGCGCCTGATACTGCGGCATCGCCAACTCGCCCCCAAGGTCGAATAGCCGATGCTGACAAGGTGTCAACACCTCGACCAGCTCGTTCAAGCCTGGATACGTCTCACTCTCGGCAATCAAACCGGCCAGTAACACGCCGACCTGACTGTTCAGCGTATCGACCTCGCCAATGGCCTCGATGCGTGGGTGATCCTTGGGCACGCGGCGGCCATCGCCCAGGCCGGTTTCGCCTTTGTCGCCGGTGCGGGTGTAGATTTTCGACAGGCGAAAGCCCATGGGTTACCTCGTTAATTGATTGGTTGAGCCGCGATAGGCAGCGGTTGGGCCAGCGGCAGACGCAAAGTGAAACACGTTCCTTGCCCCGGCGCCGACTGCACTTCCATCTGCCCTTTGTGGTTATTGGTGATGATGAAGTACGACACCGACAAGCCGAGCCCTGTGCCCTGGCCGATTTCCTTGGTGGTGAAAAACGGTTCGAAGGTGCGCTTGCGCACGTTCTCGCTCATGCCGATGCCGTTGTCCTCGACCTGAATCTCGGCCCACGGCGGATTGAGCCGCGTGCGCAGGATGATCCGTCCTGGCTCGCTGTCCTCTTCGCGCTGATGAATGGCTTGCGCGGCGTTTTTCAACAGGTTGAGCAGCACTTGCTCCAGCTCGTTGGCGGTGCCCGGCACCGGGCCTAGCGCCGGATCGAACTGGCGGATGATCGCCTGACCCTTGAAGTCAAAACCGATCGCCAGGTCGAAGTCGTTACCGGCGATTTCCACCGCTTGATCAATCAGGGCTGGCAGATCGCACGGTGCCATCTGACGAGTGCTGCGGCGACTGAAGCTGAGCATGTGGGTGACGATTTTCGCTGCCCGCGCCCCCGCCTGTTGAATACCATCGAGCAGTTTCGGGACTTCCCGGCCTTGCAGATAGCGGTTGACCGTGTCCAGCTCAATGCCCAGTTGCTCGGCGGTTTCGAGGTTCTTTGGCAGGTCTGTCGACAGGCGCCGACGGATGTTTTGCACGTTGTGCAGGATCGCACCGAGCGGGTTGTTGATTTCATGGGCCATGCCCGCCGCGAGGCCGCCGACCGAGAGCATTTTTTCTGACTGCACCATCATTTCTTCCAGCGACAGGCGCTGGGTGATGTCGTCGATACGGATCACCACGCCACGCCCGGTACCGCCCATCAGCGGGTAGAAGGTCAGCGCGTAATGTTTGGGCTCATCGTCCTTGAACCATGTCACCCGTTCGATCTTCGCCACGGTGTGCTGCTCGACCGTCTGCTTGAGCTGCGGCAAAAACGGTTTCAGCGGTTCGAACGCGAGGAAGATCGGCTGGTTCAGCGCTTCGTCCAGGCGCGTGCCGGAGAGGGCGCTGGCTTCCTGGTTCCATTGGGTGACGTAGAGCTGCTCGTCGAGCGCAATCAGCGCCGAAGGCATCGAGTCGATGATGCTGTTGAGGTAATTCTGGAAACCGGTGAGTTTCTTTTCGATTTTGCTGCGCACCTGAACTTCCAGCTCAAGCTTGCGGTTGGTGTGGCGGGTTTCCTCGGCCAGCCCCTGCGCCTGATCGTAAGCGGCTTGCGAGTCATCGCGGGCGCGTTTGAGCTGCTGTTCGCGGGCTTCGATACGCGACAGCATGGTGTTGAACGCCTCGGCGAGACTGCCGATTTCGTCATGGTTGCCGCGTGAGGCGCGCAACGCGTAATTCTCTTCGCGGGTGACCTGACGCGACAGCTCTTCGAGCTGATGGATAGGGCGGGTGATCAGCCGTTTGATCTGCCGGGCAATCACCAGCCACAACAGCACGCTGAAAATCAGGATGCCGAGGCTGGCCGTGAGCGTGCCGGTGTAGAACGCCATCGGCAGTTCGCTGCTGGCTACCAGCAGCAGATGACCCGGCTCGGTGCCGGGGCGGGGCAGGGTAATCACCTGGTTGGTGCGAAATTCGGTGAGTTGCCAGGCTTCGATGTGCCGGTAACGTTCCGGCAGGTGGAGTTTGTCGCCGTGTTGCAATTGCGCCAGCCGTTCGCCTTTGCCGTCATACAGGGCGGCGGCGCGCAGTGGTGAATAACTGTCGAGTTCCTTGAGCAGGCGTTCGGCGCTTTGCGGTGATTGCAGGGCTTCACTCACCAGGCTCGGGTTGGCGATCAGACGGCCGATGGTCTGCAAGGCCTGCGGGGCCATGCTCTCTTGGGAAATGTAATAGGCGGCGCTGATAAAAGTCAGGTTGGCGACCAGCAACACGGTGGTCAACAGCACCAGCAGGGCGGCCAGGAGTTTCTGGCCGACCGGCAGGTTTTCGAGGCGCTGGCGCAATGGCATCGGGTTTTTCGCAGCAAAGGAACAAGTCGCCAGCGTAGCCGCTGCTCAGTCGCTGGGCAATCCGAGGCTGCGCAGATGAGCGATCAGGCGTTGCTGCAGTTGATTGAGGTGCGGCAGATTCAGCTGGTGGCGTGCGGCGACTTTGCAGGCGTGGCCCAATAGATAGCTGATCTCCGTGCGGCGCTGATTGGCGACATCTTGATACATCGATGAGTAATTGGCCGCGGTGGCCTGGATCACCCGTTCGACTTCCTGTTGCAGGTTTTCCGCCGCCGCAGGTTGGCCACAGCGCTGCAGCAGTTCGGCGAGCTCGGCGCAGAGCGTGGCGACTTCGCAATGATGCGCCTGTAAGCCACCGTTGCGGCAGTTGTGCAACACCGTCAGCGGATTGATCGCACAGTTGAGCGCCAGTTTGCGCCACAGCCGTGTGAGGATGTCGGTGCTCCATTCGTGGGGGATTTTCGCCGCCTCAAGATCATCCAGCCAGATCGGCGCCACCGGATGAGCGGCATCACCGAGCCAGGTAAAACCGTGGCCGGCGAACACCACACGCCAGTCGCCATCGCGGAACGCACCTTCGGTACTTGAAGCGCTGATGCAGCGTGCATGCGGTACTCGCGCGGCGACAGCGTCCTGACTGCCGAGGCCGTTTTGCAGCAGAATAATTTCCGCATCGGGCGTCAAGCGTGGGGCGAGGCGGGCCACTGCGTTTTCGGCGTCGTAGGCCTTGCAGGCCACCAGCAGGCGACGGATCGGTTCGGGATTGTCCGGGGTTTCGCCGGGAACTGCATAAGTGTTGGCTTGTCCGTTTTCTACGAGGGTCAACCCGTCGGCTGCGTTATAGCTGTGCAAACGCGTCACGTCGCGCACGATCAGCCTCACCGGCAGGCCGGCCCGAGCCAGCCGCGTAGCCCAGAGTGTGCCGAGACTGCCGGCGCCGAGAATGTGCCAAGGGGTAGACATCAGTTTTTTGCTCGATTGGGGAGAGGCATGCGCGGCTCGCGTGTCGACAGGAAAAGACCCGTTATAATGAGCCCGATTTTAACCGCAAGCCAAGCGCGCTCCATCCACATAGAGCGCGCCTTTTTATTGGAGAAATTACATGCCGTCGTTCGACGTGGTATCCGAACTGGACAAACACGAACTCACCAACGCGGTCGAGAACGCCGTGAAGGAACTCGATCGTCGTTATGACCTGAAAGGTAAAGGCAGTTTCGAGTTCAAGGAAAAGGACCTGACTGTCAGTCTGACCGCTGAAGCCGGATTCCAGCTGGAAGCGATGATCGAAATCCTCAAGTTGGCCCTGGTCAAGCGCAAGATCGACGTGCAGTGCCTTGAAGTCAAGGATGAGTACGCCTCGGGCAAGCTGATGAAGCAGGATGCCGTGCTCAAGGAAGGCATCGACAAGGAACTGGCGAAGAAGATCGTCGGCCACATCAAGGACGCCAAACTCAAGGTGCAGGCTGCCATTCAGGGCGAGCAGGTGCGTGTGACCGGCAAGAAGCGCGACGACCTGCAAGAAGCCATCGCGGCCTTGCGTGCCAAGGAATTCGGCATGCCGCTGCAGTTCAACAACTTCCGCGACTAAGCGTTATCGGCGGACCTGTGGGAGCGAGCCTGCTCGCGAAGGCGGCGTGTCAGTCAACCTCATTGCTGAATGACACACCGCCTTCGCGAGCAGGCTCGCTCCCACATTTATTTGTGCACATCCCGGGTAGCCGGAAATCAGGAGATAGAACATGGATTTGAATGCTGAAGTAGACCACCTGGTCAAGGCATCCCAGGCGTGGATCCCGATGATCATGGAGTACGGCAGCCGGGTGCTGCTGGCAGTGATTACCTTGGGGATCGGCTGGTGGCTGATCAACAAGGTCACGCAAAAACTCGGTGGTTTGCTGGCCCTGCGTAACGCTGACCTGGCACTGCAAGGCTTTATCAGCAGCCTGGCCAACATCATTCTCAAGGTGCTGCTGATCGTCAGCGTGGCTTCGATGATCGGTGTCGAAACCACCTCGTTCGTTGCCGCGATCGGTGCTGCGGGTCTGGCCATCGGTCTGGCGTTGCAGGGCAGCCTGGCGAACTTCGCCGGCGGCGTGCTGATTTTGCTGTTCCGTCCGTTCCGCATCGGCGACTGGATCGAAGCGCAAGGCGTGGCGGGTACCGTCGACAGCATCCAGATTTTCCATACCGTCCTGCGTACCGGCGACAACAAGACCGTCATCATGCCAAACGGCAACCTGTCGAACGGCATCATCACCAATACCAACCGTCAGCCAACCCGCAAGGTTGTGTTCGATGTGGGCGTGGATTACGAAGCCGATCTGCAAAAGGCCCGTCAGGTGCTGCTGGATCTGGCCAAGGATGAACGTGTTATGCAGGACCCGGCGCCGCAGGCAGTGGTTTCGACACTGGGCGACAGTTCGATCACGGTTTCCCTGCGTGTGTGGGTTAAAACTGCAGACTATTGGGATGTGATGTTCATGTTAAATGAACTGTCCCGCGATCGTTTAAAAGCTGCAGGCATTGATATTCCGTTTCCGCAGCGAGTTATTCGTGTGGTTCAGGAAGGGGCACCGCAGTAAGCGATCGATTATTTGCCCTGACGGTCAAGTAAGGCAATTAAACCCAAGAGCTGCAAAGTCTCTTGGGTTTTTTATTGTTCGCAGTAAGCCCGCTTCGCTCGACATAATTAGCTTGCTATTCAAATATGCTTAGGCCGCTATTGAATAAGCAAAAAAAACCGCCCACCTGTCAGGGTGAGCGGTTCTAATTAGAGCAGAGCTCTACAGTACTGCTGAACTACATCCGGATTACAAGATGCTCAGCGGGTACTCAACGATCAGACGCAGATCGTTGTTGTCACCGCCGTTATAAGCGGTGTTGGAGCGGTACCAGGCGCTACGCAGGCGGAAGGACAGGTCTTTTGCCGGGCCATTCTGCATTACGTACTTGGTTTCGAAGTCCAGCTCGTGTTCCTTGCCTTCTTCAGCACCGGTAGAGATGTTGTCGCCTTTGATGTAACGGGTCATGAAGCTCAGGCCCGGTACGCCGTAGGTTTTCATGTTCAGGTCGTAGCGACCCTGCCACGAACGCTCGTCTGCACCGTTGAAGTCGGAGTACTGCACGGAGTTGGCGAGGAAAATGGTGCCGCCGCCGTCTACGCCGTATACGTAACCGGTATCACCGGTCGAACGCTGGTGAGCGAGGGTGAATTTGTGGGCGCCGATGCTGTAAGCGGCAGCCAGGGACCAGATGCGGTTGTCGATATCGCCCGACAGTTCCTGACCTTGGCTCTTGCTCTTGTACCCGTTGAAGTCGAAGTTCAACGACTGTTCATCGTTGATCGGCAGGGTGTAGTTGGCGTTGAGGTACTGCTTCTTGAAGTGGTCATCCACGTCGGAAGCCGCAACACCGGCGACGAAGTTGTCGGTGAACTGGTAGGTGGCACCACCGATATTGGCAGACGGCAGGCCGCCGTCAACGATGGTGTCATGGCCCATGCCGGTCTGGGAGCTCATCGCGGTGAAGCGACCAGCGCTCAGCTCAAGGCCAGGGATTTCCTTGGATACGAGCAAGGTGCCGGTGGTGGCTTCAGGCAGCAAACGGCTGTCGTCAGTGGAGAATACCGGGCTGGCGACGAATTGGTCGCCATACTTCAAGACAGTATTGGACAGACGGAATTTAACTGCGCCACCTGCTTTGGACTGGGTGTCTTCAGGTGTGCCATCGCTATCGAAGGCGAACAGGCCGTTGCCGGTACGACCGCGGCCGCTGTCGAGCTTGATCGAGCCCAGACCGAAAGCGTCAACACCAACACCGATGGTGCCTTGAGTGAAGCCGGATTCGAAGATGGCGTGCATGCCAATACCGGTTTCTTCGCGGTAGCCTTGGCGCTCACCCGATGGGCTAGTTTTCAAGTTTTCATTCTTGAAATCACGATTCATATACAGCATGCGGGTCTTTACATTGAAGGTACTGTCTTCAATGAAGCCTTGGGAATCATCCTGGGCGGACGCCATTGCGAACTGCGAGGTGCCTGCTGAAACAGCCAGTGCGATCATGCTCCACTTCATCACGCGCATCGTGATTTGCTCCTTTGGTTTTTAGAAGAGTACTGCCGTCCCACCTGTTTTATTATCTGGGCGGCTCTTTCTTTTTGTGTCGGCGCAAACTTATATCACGCCGACATTGTTGGCGATACTTGCTAATCGAACCTTTCGCCTTCTTTACGACGCTGTCGCAGATGGCTTGGTAGATGTCGCAAATTCACAGTACCGATGCAATCGGACCGACAACTTTTTCGCTGTTTTTCTAGCCTTTTGCATCGCTAAAAAAGAGTCCCTGGCAAAACACTTGAATCTCCATCGGGCAACCCTGCCACTGTTTTTATCGGGCTTAAGGCTCCCACATCCCGTGGTGCGCTTATAGTCCATATGAGTACGCTTGCAACAAGCGTGCACAAACTGCAATTTCGGTGCGGTTATTTTTCAACACGCTTGTCTTTACCTGTAAAAGCCTCATAAATACGGGGCGCCAAGCCGCTTTTTGTAAGGGCTTGACGCGATTGTTCGTATGGTGTTGCCACGCCGTAATTGGCGCGCGACAACCAAAAACGTTACCGGTTCACCCCGCCAGTGAGTATTCGGCGGATGCCCGACGCACTGAGCGTAGACCCACTGTGCGGTTTTGGTGCAAAAAATTTACGCGCTGTACCGTATTCATACAGACCTGTCTGCGAGCGATCGTGAGCACCTCACGGTTTTACGGTCATTTCAGCGCACTGGTCATCTGGTCGGGTTCCGAGCTGGTGCATCAAATCAAAAAATGTCACATGTCGGGGCGTCCGGAGAAATGGCCGGGGCACAGTCCTCGTGAAGGCGAGCGCATTCGCAGGTATGCTGCGGTTCTGTCGCTTGGTGCGCTGCCTGTCGGGTGGCCCGCCAAGCTGAATTATGTAGATCAGCCGGGAGTGCGCGCAGTGTTTGCTTTAGATTCACGACTACAACAGGACACACTGGCCATCGGCGACTTTCCGCTCTGCCGTCTGTTGCTGTCCAACGACGCCAACTACCTGTGGTTCATCCTGGTGCCACGCCGCAACGATATCAGCGAGTTGTTTCAGTTGGATGTCGCCGATCAGCAACAGCTCTGGCTGGAAACCACCGCGCTGGCCGAGTTGCTCAAAGACTTGTTCGATGCCGACAAAATGAACGTCGCTACGCTGGGTAACGTGGTCAGCCAGATGCACATGCATGTGATCGTGCGCAAACGTGACGACGCGGCGTGGCCTGCGCCGGTCTGGGGCAAGCATCCGGCAAAGCCTTATGACAGCGAACAGGTGGCCGCCATTCGCGCGCAGTTGCGTGTGGTGCTGACCGAAGATTTCACCTTTTTGGAGGGCTGAGTCATGACCCTGGAAGAACGCGTTAACGATCTGGAAAGCCGTCTGGCGTTTCAGGACGACACTATCCAGACGTTGAACGACATCCTGGTGGCGCAGCAGCGGGTGGTCGAGCGCCTGCAATTGCAAATGGCTGCGTTGCTCAAGCGTCAGGAAGAAATGGTCGGACAGTTCGAATCCTTCGAGGAAGAAGCACCTCCGCCACACTACTAAGGCGCGGTCTTTTCATCAGGCGTAAAAAAACCGCGAACAGCACGCTGCTCGCGGTTTTTTTATGCCTTGGATCAGCGGCGCGGCAGCGCGGCGATCACGTCCTCGGCTTGCAGGCCTTTGTCCCGGTTCATCACCGAGAACTCCACGCGCTGGCCTTCGACCAGAACGCGGTGGCCTTCGCCACGGATCGCGCGAAAGTGCACGAAAATGTCATCACCGGAATCCCGGGAGATAAAGCCGAAGCCTTTGGAAGTGTTGAACCACTTGACGGTGCCGGTATCGCGGTTGGTCATGTCGTAGGTGGTTGGCGTGGCTGCCGGTGAAGATCGATAAAAGCTGACGGCCAGGTGCAGGACCACGGCAACCAGGGCAATCACCAGGCTGAACAACACGGCTGGCTGGCCGGCGATGACAGGCATCGGCGCGATCAGGGTCAAGGTTTGGAGGACGACAGTCAGCACCAGAAGAGCGCTGACCAGATTTTGCAGATGCTGGCGCGGGCCTTTGTTCCAGTAAGGAATCACCGGGGCAATGACCAGGTTCAGCAGGCCGAAAAAGGCCAGGTAAAGTGCATCGGGTTGTTGCAGGTAGGGAACGGCTTCGGATTTCAAGCTAGGTATGAACGACAGCAGCAATGCCGCTGCGCCCATTAGCAGGTGGACGATTTTCAACATTTTGATTGGCTCACGTTATTAACGGCTCACAAGGAAGAGCTGGAGGCGCACGGTTCGCTTCGGGACAAAATAAGAGGCGGTGGACACGGACGCAGCATCAGCCTATGCGCAAATCCCCGGAAAATGGGGCATAGCGACACACTGCCTATTTAACAGCAAAGCCTGCAGCTACTCAAATCAGGCCGGCCAGCGGCAGCAAAGTGGTCGATTTGTCGCAGTGCGAGTGTCGATTCGGGGCTGCGAGGGATCGACAGCCTTGCTAGAGTGGGGCGGTACCTTGGATGAATTCAAATCGCCGTTAGGGGGTAAACATGGCAATCGATATCGGTATCAGTGAAGAAGACCGCAAGTCCATCGTCGAGGGGCTGTCGCGTCTGCTGTCGGACACCTACGTGCTGTATCTGAAAACCCATAACTTCCACTGGAACGTCACAGGCCCGATGTTCCGCACGCTGCACTTGATGTTTGAAGAGCAATACAACGAGCTGGCACTGGCCGTCGATTCAATCGCCGAGCGCATTCGCGCGCTGGGTTTTCCGGCGCCGGGCGCCTACGCAACCTACGCGCGGCTCTCTTCTATCAAGGAGGAGGAGGGTGTGCCCAGCGCCGAGGACATGATCAAGCAACTGGTCGCCGGTCAGGAAGCCGTGACCCGCACCGCGCGCGGCATTTTCCCGCTGCTCGACAAGGTCAGTGACGAGCCGACGGCCGACCTGCTGACCCAGCGCATGCAGGTTCATGAAAAAACCGCGTGGATGTTGCGCGCATTGCTCGAAGCCTGACCCAAGTGCGCGGGCAGGCCTTGGGGATGCCCGCGCTGTCCACAGTCTTACTTCTATCGTTGGCTTATCCTACGGGGATGGTCAATTAGTCATCTGGATATAACTTTGCGTCTGCGCTTTTATGAAGTCACAGGATGTGACTTTGAAAAACCCGCAGAGATGGCAAAGGAGTGTCACCGATATGATAGAGGGAGACAGGCGAGGCGACAGGAATGTCGGCTTGCAACATGAATTGAAGTTCGATCCGTTCGTCAACGAATTCGACATGTCATTGGTACAGCCGCTGTCCCGATCCGTGCGTTTGAACGGATACGCGACGTGCCTGCGGCTGGAGCAGGTGTACTGGAACATCCTCGGCGCCATGGCCAAAGACAACTGCTGTTCGATCAGCTCACTTTTATCCCACGTTGACCGTGAGGTACATCTGCGTCACGGCGGGGTGAAAAATTTCAGTGCGCTGGTACGAGTGGTGTGTGTCATGAACGGGATCAAAGTCGCTGAGTCAGCGAAATCGCTCTGAAACAGCGGTTGCAAAGGAGGTTGCGGCCTGTGCAGTCTTACGGCTGCACAGGCCGCATTTAATGGATATAATCCCGCTCTTTCGCCGCAAAGCCCTGCGCGCGGTGGCAATCTGATCGCCGAGACACCTCCATGCCGATGTACGATTATCAATGTGCTTCCTGTGGTCATCAGTTGGAAGCCATTCAAAAGATCAGCGATGCACCGCTGGTCGACTGCCCTGCCTGCCAGGCGCCAGAGCTCAAGAAACAGCTGTCGATGCCCGGCTTTCGCCTCAGCGGCAGCGGTTGGTACGAAACCGATTTCAAGACCGGAACCAAGAAGAACCTGGCCGGTAGCGACAAATCTGACTAGGGTTCAGGCCCAGGTCGAACGACACGCGTGAGTTTCCCCACGTCGCACAAGCTTGAGCGCGACGGGATCTCCACCGAATTTCGAATTACGAGAAGCGAACCACTACCATGATGCGCAGCCACTATTGCGGCCAACTGAACGAAAGCCTGGAAGGTCAGGAAATTACCCTTTGCGGATGGGTTCACCGTCGCCGCGACCACGGCGGGGTGATTTTCCTCGATATCCGTGATCGTGACGGTCTGGCCCAGGTGGTGTTCGATCCGGATCGCGCCGAGAGCTTCGCCGCCGCCGATCGCGTGCGCAGCGAGTACGTCGTGAAGATCACCGGTAAGGTGCGTCTGCGTCCGGCCGGTGCAACCAACGCCAACATGGCGTCGGGCATGATCGAAGTGCTGGGTTACGAACTGGAAGTGCTGAACGAGTCGGAAACCCCGCCGTTCCCGCTCAACGAATACTCCGACGTTGGCGAAGAAACCCGCCTGCGCTATCGCTTCCTCGACCTGCGTCGTCCGGAAATGGCCGAGAAGCTGCGTCTGCGTTCGCGCATGACCACCAGCATCCGTCGCTTCCTCGACGAAAACGGCTTCCTCGACGTTGAAACGCCGATCCTGACCCGTGCAACTCCGGAAGGCGCACGCGACTACCTCGTGCCAAGCCGTACTCACGCCGGTTCGTTCTTCGCGCTGCCGCAATCGCCGCAGCTGTTCAAGCAACTGCTGATGGTGGCCGGCTTCGACCGTTACTACCAGATCGCCAAGTGCTTCCGCGACGAAGACCTGCGTGCCGACCGTCAGCCGGAATTCACCCAGATCGACATCGAGACCAGCTTCCTCGATGAAAAAGAGATCATGGGCCTCACCGAGCAAATGATCCGCAACCTGTTCAAGGAAGTGCTGGGTCTGGAATTCGGCGAATTCCCGCACATGACTTTCGAAGAAGCCATGCGCCGCTACGGTTCCGACAAGCCAGACCTGCGTAACCCGCTGGAGCTGGTCGATGTTGCCGATCAACTCAAAGAAGTCGATTTCAAGGTCTTCAGCGGCCCGGCCAACGATCCGAAATGCCGTATTGCCGCACTGCGCGTTCCAGGCGGGGCGAGCATGCCGCGCAAGCAGATCGACGACTACACCAAGTTCGTCGGCATCTACGGTGCCAAGGGCCTGGCGTACATCAAGGTCAACGAGCGCGCTGCCGGTGTTGAAGGTCTGCAATCGCCGATCGTGAAAAACATCCCGGAAGACAAGCTGAACGTGATCCTTGATCGCGTTGGCGCAGTCGATGGCGACATCGTGTTCTTCGGCGCCGACAAGGCCAAGATCGTCAGCGAAGCACTGGGCGCACTGCGCATCAAGCTCGGTCACGACTTGAAGCTGCTGACCTGCGAGTGGGCGCCAATGTGGGTCGTCGATTTCCCGATGTTCGAAGAAAACGACGACGGCAGCTTCTCCGCGCTGCACCACCCGTTCACCGCGCCGAAATGCACGCCGCAAGAGCTCGAAGCCAACCCGGCCGGCGCTCTGTCCCGCGCGTACGACATGGTGCTGAACGGTACTGAGCTGGGTGGCGGTTCGATCCGTATCCACCGCAAGGAAATGCAGCAGTCGGTGTTCCGTCTGTTGGGCATCAACGAAGCGGAACAGGAAGAGAAATTCGGCTTCCTGCTCGACGCCCTGAAGTACGGTGCACCGCCGCACGGTGGCCTGGCCTTCGGTCTGGACCGTCTGGTGATGCTGATGACCGGCGCCCAGTCGATCCGTGAAGTGATCGCCTTCCCGAAAACCCAGAGCGCTGCCGACGTCATGACGCAAGCACCGGGTGTGGTGGATGCCAAGGCATTGCGCGAATTGCACATTCGTTTGCGCGAAACGCCAAAGGCTGAGTAAGACGGGCCTGAAGGCGCATCTTCGGATGCGCCTTTTTTCTTTCTTATAGATTGAAAGCTGTTCAAGATTTTTTGTTTGCCGGCCGCTGCAAGAGCAGGGCGGGCAACGTTTCAAAGAGAATTCGGAGCGAGTTATGGCGGGTCATTCCAAGTGGGCGAACATCAAGCACCGCAAAGAACGTCAGGATGCCAAGAAAGGCAAAATCTTTACCAAGTGGATTCGTGAGCTGACCGTTGCTGCCCGTCAGGGTGGCGGTGATCCGGGTTCCAACCCGCGTTTGCGCCTGGCTCTGGACAAGGCCCTTGGTGCGAACATGAGCCGCGATATCATCGATCGCGCGGTTGCTCGTGGTGCCGGTGCCGCCGACACCGACGACATGGTCGAGCTGAGTTACGAAGGTTACGGTCCGGGCGGCGTGGCGGTGATGGTCGAGTGCATGACCGACAACCGCAATCGCACCGCAGCGGCTGTGCGCCATGCGTTCAGCAAGTGCGGCGGTAACCTGGGCACCGACGGTTCGGTAGCGTACCTGTTCGAGCGCAAGGGCCAGATCTCGTTCGCCCCGGGCGTTGATGAAGACGCACTGATCGAAGCGGCGATGGAAGCCGACGCCGATGACGTGGTTACGAACGAAGATGGTTCGATTGACGTGTTCACTTCGTTCGCCGGTTTCTATTCCGTGCGTAACGCGTTGGAAGCCGCCGGTTTCAAGGGTGATGACGCGGAAATCGTCATGCTGCCGACCACCAGCGCCGAACTGGACCTGGACGGCGCGGAGAAGGTGCTCAAGCTGATCGACATGCTTGAAGACCTGGACGATGTGCAGAACGTTTATTCCAACGCGGATATTCCAGAAGACGTCGCTGCTCAGCTCGGTTAAGAGCGACTAGGCTTTCATGTGGGAGCTGGCTTGCCAGCGATGGCGTCGGCACATCAGAAAATGATGTGGTCTGACACTCCGTCATCGCTGGCAAGCCAGCTCCCACATTTGTTATTTGTTGTACCGAATTTCGTGCTTTTTCCGAACCCGCAGGCGTTATGACTTTAATTCTTGGTATCGACCCCGGTTCGCGCATCACCGGTTACGGCATTGTTCGCGATACCGGACGTGGCGGCTGCATCTACGTCGCCTCTGGCTGCATCCGCACCGGCGCTGGCGAGCTGCATGAACGACTGCAAATCGTCTATCGCGGCGTGCGTGAAATCATTCAGACCTACGGCCCGGTCACCATGGGCATCGAAAAAGTGTTCATGGCGAAAAACGCCGACTCCGCGCTCAAACTCGGGCAGGCCCGTGGCGCGGCGATTGTTGCCGGTGCCGAAGAAAGTCTGGAAATTGCCGAGTACACGGCCACCCAGGTCAAACAAGCCGTAGTCGGCACGGGCGCGGCCAATAAAGAGCAGGTGCAAATGATGGTCATGCACATGCTGAAGTTGACCAGCAAACCGCAAATCGATGCTTCGGACGCCCTGGCCATTGCCATTTGCCACGCTCACACTCGTTCCAGTCTGCTGCCGCATGGCCTGGGAGCGGCACGCAGTCGTGGCGGGCGCCTGCGTCTCTGATAGCATCAGCAATCAAATTTTCCGGAATGCGGGTTTCGCGCCTGGGTTGTCGGCCTGAAGCACGCTTTCCGTCAGTCGCCAGCCCACGGCTGGCCAACGCTCAAGGATCTGAAACGTGATTGGACGCTTGCGCGGCACCCTGGCTGAGAAACAGCCGCCGCACCTGATTCTCGATGTAAATGGCCTCGGGTATGAGCTGGAAGTGCCCATGACCACCCTCTATCGCCTGCCGCCGGTCGGTGAACCGCTGACCCTGCACACGCACTTGGTCGTACGCGAAGACGCGCAGTTACTCTATGGTTTCGCCGGCAAGCGTGAGCGAGACTTTTTTCGCGAGTTGATCCGTCTCAATGGTGTCGGGCCGAAATTGGCCCTGGCATTGATGTCGAGTCTGGAAGTCGATGAACTGGTCCGCTGTGTGCAGTCGCAGGACACGTCGGCGCTGACTAAGGTGCCGGGCGTCGGCAAGAAAACCGCCGAGCGTTTGCTCGTCGAGCTGAAGGATCGCTTCAAGGCCTGGGAAACCTCGCCGGCCATGTTCGCGTTGGTGCCAAACCAGCCGGACGGCCCGGCGCCGGTCAATACCGCCGAGAACGATGCAGTCAGCGCGTTGATTTCCCTGGGTTACAAGCCGCAGGAAGCGAGCAAGGCAATTTCGGCCATCAAGGACAAGAATTTGAGCAGTGAAGACATGATCCGCCGCGCCCTGAAGGGAATGATTTAAGTGATTGAAGCTGATCGTCTGATCGCCGCTGCGCACATTCCGCGCGAGCGCGAAGAAATCCAGGATCGCGCCATTCGTCCGGTCAGTCTGGCTGACTACATTGGCCAGCCGACCGTGCGCGAGCAGATGGAACTGTTCATCCAGGCTGCTCGTGGCCGTAGCGAATCGCTTGATCACACGTTGATCTTCGGCCCGCCGGGGCTGGGTAAAACCACGCTGGCCAACATCATCGCCCAGGAAATGGGCGTGTCGATCAAGAGCACCTCGGGGCCGGTCCTGGAGCGTCCGGGTGATCTGGCGGCATTGCTGACCAATCTTGAGCCGCATGACGTGCTGTTCATCGATGAAATCCATCGTCTGTCGCCGATCGTCGAAGAAGTCTTGTACCCGGCGATGGAAGATTTCCAGCTCGACATCATGATCGGTGAAGGGCCGGCAGCACGCTCGATCAAACTCGACCTGCCGCCGTTCACTCTGGTCGGTGCGACGACTCGTGCAGGCATGCTGACCAACCCGTTGCGTGACCGCTTCGGTATCGTCCAGCGTCTTGAGTTCTATAGCACCGCGGATCTGTCGACGATTGTCAGTCGTTCGGCGAATATTCTTGGTTTGCCCCTGGACCCGGAGGGCGCCTTCGAAATCGCTCGACGTGCCCGTGGCACACCGCGAATTGCCAATCGATTGCTGCGCCGTGTGCGCGATTTCGCTGAAGTGCGCGCCAAGGGCCACATCACCAAAGCGGTGGCGGATCTGGCGTTGAACCTGCTGGATGTCGACGAGCATGGTTTCGATCATCAGGATCGGCGCCTGCTGTTGACCATGATCGAGAAGTTCGATGGTGGGCCCGTCGGTATCGACAGCCTTGCAGCGGCCATCAGTGAAGAACGCCACACGATTGAAGACGTGCTGGAGCCGTATCTGATCCAGCAGGGTTACATCATGCGCACGCCACGGGGCAGGGTAGTGACACGGCATGCGTATCTGCATTTCGGTTTAAACATTCCGTCACGAATGGGTGAGACGCCCGTGGTAGACGAGTTTCTCGATGCCGTGGACGATTAATACACATTTGTTGTCGATTTATTCAGGGTTTGTACTGTCAGAGGACGGTACTTTTGCGATAAAGCCCTGAAACAACGAAAAACAGTTGTCTGGCCGGATTGGCAACATGAGGAGTAAGCACTAGAGTATGCGCGCGCAAAACGGGCTTGAGCCGTTCGCACATCGTTGTCGCGTTTATTACGAGGACACCGATGCGGGCGGCATCGTGTATTACGTTAATTACCTCAAGTTTATGGAACGGGCTCGAACCGAGCGGCTCCGCGAACTGGGCTTTGCCCAATCGCAGCTTGCCGGGGAGGACCTGTTGTTTGTCGTGCACTCCAGCGAAGCGCGTTACCACGCGCCGGCGCGACTGGACGACGAGCTTCTGGTAAGTGCTGAAGTAATCGAATTGAACCGTGCCAGCCTGCGTTTCAAACAGCAGGTCAGGCGGGCAACGGATAATGTGCTGCTCTGTGAAGGGCAGTTTTTGGTGGCCTGTGTGCGCACTAACAGTTTGAAACCCCGGGCCCTTCCCGAAGACTTGCGGGCGGCCTTCGCCGACGCGGTCGGCCCGGGTAAACACTCAAAGCAGGAGATAAAGCGTGGAAGCTAACGTCGTCGACCATTCCTCCATGTGGAGCCTGGTCAGCAATGCCAGCATCGTGGTGCAGTTGGTAATGTTGACTCTGGTGGCCGCATCGGTGACCTCATGGATCATGATCTTTCAGCGCAGCAACCTGCTGCGTGCCGGTCGACGCGCCCTGGAGAGCTTCGAAGAGCGCTTCTGGTCGGGTATCGATTTGTCCAAACTGTACCGTCAGGCCGGCAGCAACCCTGATCCGGATTCGGGCGTCGAGCAAATCTTCCGCGCCGGTTTCAAAGAGTTCTCCCGTCTGCGCCAGCAGCCAGGTGTCGATCCTGAAGCGGTAATGGAAGGCGTGGCTCGCGCCATGCG
This sequence comes from Pseudomonas sp. MF6776, assembly GCF_016613125.1. Classification (NCBI taxonomy): domain Bacteria; kingdom Pseudomonadati; phylum Pseudomonadota; class Gammaproteobacteria; order Pseudomonadales; family Pseudomonadaceae; genus Pseudomonas; species Pseudomonas sp. MF6776. The sequence continues at coordinate 173,245 of NZ_JAENSQ010000004.1, read as the reverse complement.
TGTGGCCATCTCCCGCGAAGAAGAGAAACTGGAGCAAAGCTTGCCGTTCCTCGCCACTGTGGGTTCGGTCAGCCCGTACATTGGTCTGTTCGGTACCGTATGGGGCATCATGAACTCCTTCCGCGGTCTGGCCAGCGCCCAGCAAGCGACCCTGGCCACCGTGGCTCCGGGTATCGCCGAAGCACTGATCGCCACGGCGATCGGCCTGTTTGCGGCAATCCCTGCAGTAATCGCTTACAACCGTTTTGCTGCTCGCAGCGAAACCCTGCTGGGCCGTTACTACACCTTCGCCGATGAATTCCAGGCGATCCTGCACCGCAAAGTGCACACCAGCGAAGAATAAGCAGGTAATTTCCAATGGCTTTAATCGCTCGAGCTCGCAAAAAGCGCAAGCCGGTCGCCGAGATGAACGTGGTGCCTTACATCGACGTGATGCTGGTACTGCTGGTCATTTTCATGGTGACCGCGCCGATGCTCAATCAGGGCGTGAAAGTTGATCTGCCCAAGGTTTCCAGCGAAGCCTTGCCGCAGGACAACAACACCCAGGTCCTGACCATTTCGATCAAGGCTGACAAGACCTATTACTGGAACCTTGGCAGCGAAGTCGACACCGAGAAGCAACAGGACAGGGCCATGACCCTGCCGCAGATGACCGACGCGGTGACCAAGATCATTCGCGCCGGTACCGAAGGCGGCAAGCGTACCCAGGTCTTCATCCGCGGCGACAAAACCGTCGACTATGGTTCCGTCATGGGCGCCATGGGCGGATTGCAGAAAGCCGGGGTCGGTAACGTTGGTTTGATTACCGAGGCCCCCTGATGCAGCCACTGCGAGAGCCGTCTGCCTCGGAAAGCTACTTCTGGCCTAGTGTTCTGGCGATTGTCCTGCACGTGCTGGTGTTCGGCATGCTGTTCGTCAGTTTCGCCTTTACACCAGAGCTGCCGCCGGCCAAGCCGATTGTCCAGGCGACCCTGTACCAGCTGAAATCGAAAAGTCAGGCAACCACCCAGACCAATCAGAAGATTGCGGGTGAGGCGAAGAAATCCGCCGCGCGCCAGACTGAAGTCGAGCAGATGGAACAGAAAAAGGTCGAGCAGGAAGCGGTGAAAGCTGCGGAACAAAAGAAAGAAGAAGCGGCTCAAAAGGCCGAGGAAGCCAAGAAGGCCGACGAGTCGAAAAAAGCGGACGAGGCGAAAAAGGCTGATGAAGCCAAAAAAGCCGATGACGCGAAGAAGACCGCCGAAGCCAAGAAGGCAGAAGAGAAACAATTGGCTGATATAGCCAAGAAGAAATCTGAAGAAGAAGCCAAAAAGGCTGCTGAAGAAGAGGCCAAGAAAGCGGCCGCTGAAGAAGCGAAGAAAAAGATCGTCGAAGACGCGAAGAAGAAAGTCGCCGAAGACGCCAAGAAGAAGTCTGAAGCTGAAGAGGCGAAGAAGAAAATCGCCGACGAAGCGAAGAAGAAAGCTGCTGCCGATGCTGCGAAGAAGAAAGCGCAGGAAGCGGCACGTAAATCTGCCGAAGACAAAAAGGCTCAGGCCTTGGCAGATTTGCTTTCCGACACGCCGCAGCGTCAGCAGGCCTTGGCCGATGAACAGGGTGACGAAGTCGCGGGCAGTTTCGATGACCTGATTCGTGCGCGGGCAGCGGAAGGCTGGGCTCGTCCACCTTCGGCACGCAAAGGCATGACGGTCGTGTTGCAAATCGGCATGTTGCCGGACGGTACGGTGACTTCGGTCAGCGTGTCCAAATCCAGTGGCGATGGTCCGTTCGATGCTTCGGCAGTAGCGGCGGTCAAGAATATTGGACGTTTGACAGAAATGCAGGGAATGAAGCCGAGCGATTTCGCTCCGTATCGTTCATTCAAGATGACATTCACACCTGAGGATCTAGCCTTGTGAGAAACCTTCTTCGAGGAATGCTGGTCGTGATCTGCTGCATGGCAGGGATCGCGATGGCTGATGAAAAGAACATTCTGGTCACCAGCGGCAGCGATCGGGCTACTCCGATCGCCGTCGTACCGTTCGGTTTGCAGGGCGGCGCCGTCCTGCCGGACGACATGGCTGAAATCATTGGTAACGATTTGCGTAACTCGGGCTACTACTCGCCGATTCCAAAGCAAAACATGATCAGCCAGCCAAGTCAGGCGAGCGAAATCATCTTCCGTGACTGGAAGGCGGTAGGTGCTCAATACATGATGGTCGGCAGCATCGCCCCAGCGGGCGGTCGTCTGCAGGTGCAATGGGCACTGTTCAACGTAGCCACCGAGCAGAAAGTGGCTGACGGCAGTGTTTCCGGTACCACGGAGCAGTTGCGCGATATGGCGCACTACATCTCTGACCAGTCGTTCGAGAAACTCACCGGTATCCAGGGCGCGTTTTCGACCCGCCTGCTGTACGTGACGGCTGAACGCTTCTCCGAGAAAAACACCCGTTACACCTTGCAGCGTTCGGACTATGACGGTGCTCGGGCCGTGACTCTGTTGCAATCGCGCGAGCCGATCCTGTCGCCGCGTTTCGCACCGGATGGCAAGCGCATCGCTTACGTGTCGTTCGAGCAGAAGCGTCCACGTATCTTCATGCAGAACATCGACACGGGTCGTCGTGAGCAGATCACCAACTTCGAAGGCCTGAACGGCGCACCGGCCTGGTCGCCGAATGGTGATCGTCTGGCGTTCGTGTTGTCTAAAGACGGTAACCCGGATATCTACGTGATGAACCTGGCTACGCGTCAGATCAATCGTGTAACGGCGGGCCCAGGCATCAACACCGAACCGTACTGGGGCAAGGATGGTTCGACCATCTACTTCACCTCGGACCGCGGCGGCAAGCCACAAATCTACAAAACCAGCGCCAGTGGCGGTGGTGCCGAGCGTGTGACGTTCGTAGGTAACTACAACGCCAACCCGAAACTTTCGGCAGATGAAAAGACGCTGGTGATGATCCATCGCCAGGATGGTTTCACCAATTTCAAGGTGGCAGCCCAGGATTTGCAGCGAGGTAGTGTAAAGATCCTCACTGATAGCACTCTGGACGAGTCACCCACTGTTGCACCCAACGGCACCATGGTAATCTACGCCACCCGCCAGCAGGGCCGGGGAGTCTTGATGCTCGTGTCCATTAATGGACGCGTTAGGCTCCCGCTTCCTACCGCTCAAGGCGAAGTCAGAGAACCGTCCTGGTCCCCTTACCTGAAGTGAGCGGGCGCTACACGTTTTACTTAACACACTGGGGTTCATTAGGAGTTTCACGATGGAAATGCTGAAGTTTGGTAAATTTGCTGCGCTGGCTCTGGCCATGGCTGTAGCTGTAGGTTGCTCGTCCAAAGGCGGCGACAACGCCGGTGAAGGCGCTGTTGATCCAAACGCTGGTTACGGCGCAAACACTGGTGCCGTTGACGGTTCCCTGAGCGAAGAAGCTGCTCTGCGCGCAATCACCACCTTCTACTTCGAATACGACAGCTCGGACCTGAAGCCAGAAGCCATGCGCGCTCTGGACGTTCACGCCAAAGACCTGAAAGCAAACGGCGCTCGCGTTGTTCTGGAAGGCAACACCGACGAACGTGGTACTCGTGAGTACAACATGGCACTGGGCGAGCGTCGTGCGAAAGCCGTTCAACGCTACCTGGTACTGCAAGGTGTTTCCCCAGCTCAGCTGGAACTGGTTTCCTACGGCGAAGAGCGTCCAGTTGCTACCGGCAACGACGAGCAGTCCTGGGCTCAAAACCGTCGCGTCGAACTGCGTAAGTAATTCGATATGCGAACGTGCCGTCGTGCTGTAACTGTTCTGGCTCTCAGTCTCGCACCGCTTGCGGTGTGGGCTGCGGTTCCTGTGGTCGATGACAACTCCGGTTATAACAATAGCGGGAGCAGTTATCCGCCTGCGGGTTACGGTACGAACGGCGCCTATGCCGGGGGAGCGGCTTCGGCCCCTGCCTCGGCACAAGGCATGCTGTTTAACCAACTGCAACAGATGCAGGATCAGATATCCCGCCAGCAAGGTGTGATTGAAGAACTGCAGAACCAGGTTGCGCGTATGAAGCAAGAATCCCTGGAGCGATACCAAGATCTTGATCGACGCATAGGATCCGGTGTTGCACCTGCCGCGACTCCTGAGAATTCTTCTGCCGGTGGCGATGCAAGTGCTGCCGCTGGCGCCGGGGCTGCTGCCGCCCAGGCACCTGCTGCGGGTAGCGAACCGGCTGATCCGGCCAAGGAAAAGCTGTATTACGATGCCGCTTTCGACCTGATCAAAGCCAAGGATTTCGACAAGGCCAGCCAGGCTTTCTCGGCATTCCTGCGCAAATACCCGAACAGCCAGTACGCGGGCAACGCCCAGTACTGGTTGGGCGAAGTGAACCTGGCCAAGGGTGATCTGCAAGGTGCAGGTCAGGCTTTCGCCAAGGTTTCGCAGCTGTATCCCAAGCACAACAAGGTGCCGGATTCGCTGTACAAGCTGGCTGATGTAGAGCGCCGCCTCGGTCACACCGACAAGGTGAAAGGCATTCTGCAACAGGTGGTGGCCCAATATCCGGGTACATCCGCCGCTCAGTTGGCGCAACGCGATTTGCAGCGCATGTAAGCCTGAGCTTTTCAGGTGCTGCACCCGTTTAGAAGAAACCCGCGCCTGTCGCGGGTTTTTTCGTTAGAATTCACGCCCTTTTTCTGAAACACGCTTCTTGTGGTCCGCGCGTTGGCGCGATTGCCTGAAGTGCCTGACGGAGGCGGACAGCCTGTTTAGCTGTTACGCCCGTGGCGACTATGCAAGACACATTGAGAATTACCGAAGTTTTCTACTCTTTGCAGGGGGAAACGCGGACTGCCGGGCTGCCCACTGTTTTTGTGCGCCTGACCGGTTGCCCATTGCGTTGCCAATACTGCGACAGTGCCTACGCGTTCAGCGGCGGCACCGTCCGCACGCTCGACGATATCCTCGAGCAAGTGGCCGGATTTCGTCCGCGTTACGTCTGTGTCACCGGCGGTGAGCCGTTGGCGCAGCCGAACGCCATTCCCTTGCTCAAACAGCTGTGTGATGCCGGTTATGAGGTCTCGCTGGAAACCAGCGGTGCTCTCGATATTTCGGCGGTCGATCCGCGCGTCAGTCGCGTGGTTGACCTGAAGACACCGGGTTCGAAAGAAGCCCATCGCAACCTTTACGAAAATATCGAAATGCTGACGCCCAACGATCAGGTGAAGTTTGTCATCTGCTCGCGGGAAGACTACGACTGGGCGGTGTCCAAACTGATCCAGTACGGGCTCGACCGGCGTGCCGGCGAAGTTCTGTTTTCTCCAAGTCACCATGACCTCAACGCAAGGGATCTGGCGGATTGGGTGGTGGCGGACAACCTGCCAGTGCGGTTGCAACTGCAGCTGCATAAATATCTATGGAATGATGAGCCGGGGCGCTGAAATGACTGAACAACTGAACACAACCGAAAAACGTGCGGTGATCCTGCTGTCCGGTGGTCTGGACTCGGCAACGGTCGTGGCCATGGCCCGCGCTGAAGGCTACGCCTGCTACACCATGAGTTTCGATTACGGCCAGCGCTCCCATGCTGAATTGCATGCCGCTGCGCGCGTCGCTCGCGACCTGGGTGTGGTCGAGCACAAGGTGATCGGCATCAACCTGAATGGCATGGGCGGCTCGGCACTGACCGACACCAGCATTGATATCCCTGAAGAGCTGGGTGAGGGCATCCCCGTCACCTACGTGCCGGCACGCAACACGGTGTTCCTGTCTCTGGCGTTGGGTTGGGCAGAGGTGCTTGGCGCTCGCGACATCTTCATCGGTGTGAACGCGGTGGACTACTCCGGCTATCCGGATTGCCGTCCCGAGTTCATCGAGTCGTTCGAGCGCATGGCCAATCTGGCGACCAAGGCCGGCGTCGAGGGCGATGGTTTCCGCATTCAGGCGCCGCTGCAGAACCTGAGCAAGGCGCAGATCGTCCAGGCGGGCGTGAAGCTGGGCGTTGATTACGGGCTGACTGTTTCCTGCTATCAGGCCGATGATGAAGGCCGTGCCTGCGGTAAATGCGATAGCTGCCGCCTGCGCGCAGAAGGCTTCGCAGCGGCCGGCGTGAGCGATCCAACACCTTATTTTTGATTATTTTCAAAAAGGTGTTGAATAGTCCTTAAAAATCAGTATTATACGCGCCACCACACAGCGGGTCGTTAGCTCAGTTGGTAGAGCAGTTGGCTTTTAACCAATTGGTCGTAGGTTCGAATCCCACACGACCCACCATTTTTGGCGGTTTAGAAAATCCGGAAGGCCCACGTAAGTGAGGATTTCCGGGTTTTTTTTTGCCTGTGATTTGGGCGTGCGTTGTTCCAGTGCAAGTTGCGCTGACGCAGGTCAGAATCATCTTTTGTATCCCCGGGATATTCTGTAGCCTTGCGCAGCTTCAACGCTGTCCGTGCCTGATAAAACTCACTCTCCCGGCGGTACCCTCAAGCGGTCCGGAGCCGGGTGTATACTCGACTTTCGCGCGAAAGCGCCTGCAGGTCTTGCGAACATGACGCAGATTTCCGAACGCCTTCTGGTTCAAGCCCACCTCGACGCCAAACAGCCCAAACCGCTGACTGCCGAGGAAGAGGCTTATTACCGTTCTGCCATCGCCGCCGAGCTCAAGGCTCAGGACGCGGTGCTGGTTGCCCACTTCTATTGCGATCCGGTGATTCAGGCCTTGGCCGAAGAAACCGGTGGCTGTGTATCCGACTCTCTGGAAATGGCCCGCTTCGGCAATGCCCATCCGGCCAAGACCGTGGTAGTCGCCGGCGTAAAGTTCATGGGTGAGACCGCCAAAATTCTCAACCCGGAAAAACGCGTGCTGATGCCAACCCTGGAAGCGACGTGCTCGCTGGACCTGGGTTGCCCGGTTGACGAATTCTCGGCGTTCTGCGATCAGCACCCGGAGCGCACGGTGGTGGTCTACGCCAACACCTCCGCTGCCGTCAAAGCCCGGGCCGACTGGGTGGTGACGTCGAGTTGTGCACTGGAAATCGTCGAAAGCCTGATGGACAACGGCGAGACCATCATCTGGGGGCCTGACAAGCATCTGGGCACCTACATTCAGCGCAAGACCGGCGCGGATATGTTGCTGTGGGACGGAGCCTGCATCGTCCACGAGGAGTTCAAGTCCAAGCAGCTTGAAGACATGAAAGCCTTGTACCCGGACGCCGCCATTCTGGTGCACCCCGAATCGCCGACTGCCGTGATCGAACTGGCAGACGCCGTGGGCTCCACCAGTCAATTGATCGCCGCGGCGCAGTCCCTGCCGAACAAGACCCTGATCGTTGCCACCGACCGCGGCATCTTCTACAAGATGCAGCAGCTGTGCCCGGACAAGGTCTTCATCGAGGCGCCAACCGCCGGTAACGGCGCTGCGTGCCGCAGTTGCGCACATTGTCCGTGGATGGCCATGAATACCCTTGAGCGTACGCTCAAGAGCTTGAAGGAAGGGACGAACGAGATCTTTGTTGATCCGGCGTTGATTCCGCAGGCGATTCGACCTTTGAAGCGGATGCTGGATTTCACCCAGGCGGCGCGGATGAAGCTGGCCGGTAACGCCTGAGATCTATAAGCAAAACACAAAACCTGTGGGAGCGAGCCTGCTCGCGAAAGCGGTGTATCAGTCGACTTGAACATTGACTGATACACCGCCTTCGCGAGCAGGCTCGCTCCCACATTGGTTTGTGGTGTGAAGAGTTACTTGGTCTTCTTCGGAACCCGCACCACGCAGGTGTCCGAGTAGATGTCATGCCACGTGCGCTTCTGCTTGTCGTACAGCGACCAGAAGAAACCCAGCCCCACGCACAACCACGACGCAATCGACACCATAAACCGCAGCAACGCCTGCCACAGGCTGATTGCGGTGCCATTGGCGTTCTGCACGCGAATGCCCCACACCTGCATGCCCAGCGTCTGCCCACCATGGGTCCAGAACTTGGCGAAGAATCCAAACAACACCAACAGCAGCACGGTCGAGTACAACGGATCACCGTCGAGCTGTCCGGCGTCGGTCATCACCCGCAGGCGTTCTTCACCGATGATCAAACCCTGGATGAACTTGTAAACGAAGCCGGTCACGATCAGCAGGGCGGTGCACAACAGAAAGTCGTAGAACATCGCGGCCAGACGACGGCCGAGGCCAACGGCAGGAAAATCGCCCTGGGGAGTGAGCAGGTTTTTCGACATGGCAGCCTCTGGACGCTTTAAGGAATTGCCATTTTACGGATTCGCGCGCACAAAAAAGCCCCTGATATCAATATCAGGGGCTTTTTTGTTAGACAGATCAGGCTTCTGCTTGTACTTCGTCAGCCTGCATGCCTTTTTGGCCTTGCACCGCAACGAAGGTCACTTTCTGGCCTTCTTTCAGGCTCTTGAAGCCGTTGCCCTGAATGGCGCGGAAATGCACAAACAGATCCGGACCGCTTTCTGGAGTGATAAAACCAAAACCTTTCTCGTCGTTAAACCACTTGACGGTACCGCTCTGACGTGTGGACATTTCTTATTTCCTTTGACGCAATAAATTAATGACAGCCTCTTTCTCATGAAAGAGTACTGGGGCTGGTTGCAGGAGAGTAAGAAGACGTCGAACGGGATGTAGCTAACTTGTAGGCTACTGCCCAGGTCACGATTCCAAGCTGACCCATGCAAACACAGTGGGGAAACTCTACGCCAACTACCGGAGAAAAAACAAGCCCCTTGCAGGCCCGGTTTTGCTGCGCTTGATGGCACTTAGTCAATCCACTAGTGCGGGCTTAGACGATTAGCTTGTTCAAATGTTTTCGAAGGTTATAAGTAAAGTTCATATTCGAATCGGTTGTTAGGAACTGCACTGTTTTATGGCGATTGCGTTACACATTAGTGCACGCATAACGCAATCGCGTTACTTATAGAAACAGTCAATCAACCACGGTAGTAGCGTTGTGGAACAAATGGCATTTTGCTTACAAGCATTTGCACCTTTTTCCCACGAACGATTGCCCACACGGGCGTATCTAGCGAGACATAAGCACTGTCGAGGTAACCCATTGCCAATGGCCCGCCCAGCGTCGGACCGAAGCCGCCACTGCACACGCTACCGATGATGTCGCCGGCTTCGTTGACGATTTCCGCGCCTTCGCGCACTGGCGTGCGTTCCTGCGGCAGCAGGCCGACGCGTTTGCGTGCGACGCCATTTTGTTGTTGGGCGAAGATAGGTTCAGCCCCCGGGAAACCGCCGGCCCGTGCGCCATCGGCGCGGCGTGGCTTGGACATCGCCCACAGCAGGCTGGCTTCGATGGGCGTGGTTTCGGTGTTCATGTCGTGGCCGTACAGGCACAGACCGGCCTCCAGGCGCAACGAATCGCGAGCGCCGAGGCCGATGGCCGCTACTTCAGGTTCGGCGAGCAGGGCACGGGCGAGTTTTTCTGCGTCGGCGGCCGGCACCGAGATTTCGAAACCGTCTTCACCGGTGTAACCGGAACGGCTGACGAAGCAATCCACGCCGAGTAGCTGCACGCGGTTGAATTGCATGAAGGTCATCTTCGCCACTTCCGGAGCAAGACGCGCCAGTGCTGTTACCGCCGCAGGACCTTGCAGCGCGAGCAGTGCGCGCTCCTCGAACAGCGCCGTAATGGTGCACTGATCGCCAATGTGTTTCTGCAGATGTGCCAGGTCCTGATCCTTGCACGCGGCGTTAACCACCAGGAACAGTTCATCATTGCCGAGGTTGGCAACCATCAGGTCATCAAGAATGCCGCCGTGCTCGTTGGTGAACATCGCGTAACGCTGCATGCCCACCGGCAGATCGATGATGTCTACCGGCACCAGGGTTTCCAGGGCTTTGGCGGCATTCGCGCCGGTCAGGTGGATCTGGCCCATGTGCGAGACATCGAACAGCCCAGCCTGCTCGCGGGTGTGCTGGTGCTCTTTCATCACGCCGAGGGGGTATTGCACCGGCATGTCGTAGCCGGCGAACGGCACCATACGGGCGCCGAGTTCGATGTGCAGGGCGTGCAGCGGGGTTTTCGACAGTTGTTCGGTGGACATGCGTGGCTCCTTGAATAACGGGTCAGGATCAAAAGCCCCTCACCCCAGCCCTCTCCCGGAGGGAGAGGGGGCTAAGTACGATCCTCTTCCAAAGGAAGAGGACATCAAATTCACTTTCTGCTGACGGAGACGACGTCAATCAGCATTCGATAATGTTGACCGCCAGACCACCGCGGGCGGTCTCTTTGTATTTGCTTTTCATGTCAGCGCCGGTCTGGCGCATGGTGCGGATGACCTTGTCGAGAGAGACGAAGTGTTGTCCGTCACCCCGCAGTGCCATGCGCACCGCATTGATCGCTTTCACCGAGCCCATCGCGTTGCGCTCGATGCACGGCACTTGAACCAGCCCGCCAATCGGGTCACAGGTCAGGCCGAGGTTGTGTTCCATGCCGATTTCCGCCGCGTTTTCGACTTGCTGCACGCTGCCGCCGAGGACTTCACGCAACGCACCCGCCGCCATCGAACAAGCCACGCCGACCTCGCCCTGACAACCGACTTCGGCGCCGGAGATCGAGGCGTTTTCCTTGTACAGAATGCCGATTGCCGCCGCCGTGAGCAGAAAACGCACAACGCCGTCGTCATTTGCACCGGGAATAAAGCGAATGTAGTAGTGCAGCACCGCCGGAATGATTCCCGCTGCGCCGTTGGTAGGCGCGGTCACTACGCGCCCGCCATTGGCGTTTTCTTCGTTGACGGCCAGCGCGTAGAGGTTGACCCAGTCGAGTACCGACAGCGGATCACGCAGCGCGGATTCCGGGTTTTTGCACAGTTGCCGATGCAGCGCCGCCGCACGGCGTTTGACCTTCAACCCTCCCGGTAAAATGCCCTCGTTGCGGCAGCCGGCGTCCACGCAATCCTGCATTACTTGCCAGATTTTCAGCAGACCGGCGCGGGTTTCCGCCTCCGGACGCCAGGCGCTTTCGTTGGTCAGCATCACCTGGCTGATCGACAGGCCATACGTGCTGCAATGAGTGAGCAAGTCCTTGGCGCTTTTGAAGGGGAACGTCAGTGGGGTGACATCTTCGACAATGCGGTCAGCGCCGGCCGCGTCCTCGTCGACAACAAAACCTCCGCCGACCGAGTAGTACTCGCGGCTGCGGATCTGAATCCCCGCCGCGTCGAACGCACGGAAGATCATGCCGTTGGGGTGATAGGCCAGCGGCTTGCGGATCATCGCCAGCTGTTCTTTCTCGTTGAACGCAATGCTGTGTTCGCCGAGCAGATTCAGGCGTGCGTTGCTGCGAATTTCCTGTAAACGCGCGGCGACGGTTTCGGTATCAACGGTGTCGGGGTGTTCACCTTCGAGGCCTAGCAGCACGGCTTTGTCGCTGCCGTGACCTTTGCCGGTGGCGCCGAGAGAACCGTACAACTCGACGCGAACGCTGGCGGTAGCAGTCAGCAGGTTTTCACGACGCAAACCCTCCGCGAAGCGCGCAGCTGCGCGCATCGGGCCGACGGTGTGGGAGCTGGAGGGGCCGATGCCAATCTTGAACAGGTCGAACACGCTTAACGACATAGGGGCTCCTGCGGAGCAGTTGCTAGCTGCGAGCTGCAAGCTGCAAGTAAAAGCGGATCGGATTTTCCTTGCAGCTCATGTTCAAGGCGCGGTGCAAGCAACTAGACACAAGCCGCAAGTAAAAAGCAGATCAGCCCTTACTTGCAGCTTGTAGCTCAAAGCTCGCAGCTGCTTTCCTTAAGCGTAGCTTTCGATCGACGGGCAGGCGCAGACCAGGTTGCGGTCGCCGAACACGTTGTCGACGCGACCGACCGGTGGCCAGTATTTGCCTTCGATCAACGAGGCAACCGGGTAAACGGCTTGCTCGCGGCTGTACGGGTGAGTCCACTCGCCGACCAGTTCCGCTGCGGTGTGCGGAGCGTTTTTCAGCGGGTTGTCTTCCTTGTCCAGTGTGCCGTTTTCCACAGCGCGGATTTCTTCGCGGATGCGGATCATGGCGTCGCAGAAGCGGTCGAGTTCTTCCCTGGATTCGCTTTCGGTCGGTTCGATCATCAGCGTGCCGGCCACCGGGAACGACATGGTCGGGGCGTGGAAGCCGAAGTCGATCAGACGCTTGGCGACGTCATCAACGCTGATGCCGCTGCTGTCTTTCAGCGGACGCAGGTCGAGGATGCATTCGTGCGCCACCAGACCGTTGCTGCCGGTGTACAGCACTGGGTAGTGCTCTTCGAGGCGACGGGAAATGTAGTTGGCATTGAGGATCGCCAGTTGCGAAGCGCGCTTCAGACCGGCGCCGCCCATCATGCGGATGTACATCCAGGTGATCGGCAAAATGCTTGCGCTACCGAACGGTGCCGCGCAGACCGCGCCTTCCTTGCGTTCCATCTGGCCGTGGCCTGGCAGGAATGGCGTCAGGTGCGATTTGACGCCGATCGGGCCGACGCCCGGGCCGCCACCGCCGTGGGGAATGCAGAAGGTTTTGTGCAGGTTCAGGTGCGACACGTCGCCGCCGAACTTGCCTGGCGCGCAGAGGCCGACCATCGCGTTCATGTTGGCGCCGTCGATGTACACCTGGCCGCCGTTGTCATGAATGATCCCGCAGATTTCGCGGATGCCTTCTTCGAACACGCCGTGGGTCGACGGGTAAGTGATCATCAGCGCGGCGAGATGATCGCGGTGCTCGATGGCTTTGGCGCGCAGGTCTTCGATGTCGACGTTGCCACGAGCATCGCACGCGGTCACGACCACGCGCATGCCGGCCATGTTGGCAGTAGCCGGGTTGGTGCCGTGGGCGGATGACGGGATCAGGCAGATGTCGCGACGGTCATCGCCACGGCTCTGGTGATAGGCGCGGATCGCCAGCAGACCTGCGTATTCACCTTGCGAACCGGCGTTCGGTTGCAGCGAGATCGAGTCATAACCGGTGGCGGCGCAGAGCATCGCTTCCAGTTCATCGGTCAGTTGCTGATAACCGGCACTTTGTGCGGCTGGTGCGAACGGGTGCAGGGCGCCGAACTCGGCCCAGGTCACCGGGATCATTTCGCTGGCGGCGTTGAGTTTCATGGTGCACGAGCCCAGCGGGATCATGGTGCGATCCAGTGCCAGGTCCTTGTCCGCCAGTTTGCGCAGGTAGCGCATCAGCTCGGTTTCGGAGTGATAACGGTTGAACACCGGGTGGCTGAGGATCGGCGACTGGCGTACCAGCGCAGCAGGAATGGTGCTCTGCACGGTGGCGGCGAGGGCGGCGAAGTCCGGCAGGGTTTTGCCGTCGGCGAAGACGCTCCACAGGGTTTCGATATCAGCCTGAGCGGTGGTTTCGTCAACCGACAGACCCAGACGCTGGGCGTCAATGACGCGCAGGTTGATCTGCTGGGCGTGAGCCTTGTCGTGCAGCGCAGCGGTTTGCGCGCCGGTAGCCACTGTCAGGGTGTCGAAAAAGCTTTCCTGCTCGACATTCAGACCCAGCGCAGTCAGGCCCTTGGCCAGAATCGCGGTCAGGTGATGGATGCGGTTGGCGATCTGCGTCAGGCCTTTCGGGCCGTGATACACGGCGTACATGCTGGCGATGTTGGCCAGCAGCACTTGCGCGGTGCAGATGTTCGACGTGGCTTTCTCGCGGCGGATGTGTTGCTCGCGGGTCTGCATCGCCAGGCGCAGGGCAGGCTTGCCGAAACGGTCAACCGAAACGCCGACCAGACGGCCCGGCATGTCGCGCTTGAACGCATCTTTGGTGGAGAAGTAAGCCGCGTGCGGGCCACCAAAGCCCAGCGGCACGCCGAAGCGTTGTGCGGAACCGATGGCAACGTCAGCGCCGAACTCGCCCGGGGCGGTCAGCAGGGTCAGGGCGAGCAGGTCGGCGGCTACGGCAACCAAGGCGTTGGCGGCGTGGAAGCGCTCGGTCAGTTCGCGGTAGTCGAACACATCACCGTTGCTGGCCGGGTATTGCAGCAATGCGCCGAAGAATGGCGTTACATCGGTCAATGCGTGCTCATCGCCCACGACCACTTCAATGCCCAGCGGCTCTGCACGGGTGCGCAGCACGTCGAGGGTTTGCGGGTGGCTATGGATCGAGGCGAAGAATTGGTGGCTGCCCTTGTTCTTGCTCAGGCGTTTGCAGAAGGTCATCGCTTCGGCAGCGGCAGTCGCTTCGTCGAGCAGGGAGGCGTTGGCGATCGGCAGGCCGGTGAGGTCGCTGATCAGGGTCTGGAAGTTCAGCAGCGCTTCGAGACGGCCCTGGGAAATTTCTGGCTGGTACGGGGTGTAAGCGGTGTACCAGGCCGGGTTTTCCAAAAGGTTACGCAGAATCGGCGACGGCGTGTGGCAGTTGTAATAGCCCTGGCCGATGTAGGTCTTGAACAGCTGGTTCTTGCCGGCGATGCCCTTGATCATGGCCAGTGCATCGGCCTCGCTCAGGCCATCGTCCATGCCGAGCACGCTGGTGCCCTTGATGCTTTCCGGGATGACGCTGGCGCTCAGGGCTTCGAGCGAGTCGAAGCCGAGGCTGTTGAGCATGGCTTGCTCGTCACCGGCGCGCGGGCCGATGTGACGGGCGATGAATTCGTTGGCGGTGCCCAGGTTTACTTGTGTCATGTCGGCTCTCCTCAGGCTTCGGCTTGGGCTTTGATCAGACGGTCGTAAGCGTCTTGATCAAGCAGTTTGCCGACAGCGGCGGCGTCGCTTGGTTTGAAGCGGAAGAACCAGCCTTGGCCCAGTGGATCTTCGTTGACCAGTTCAGGGCTGTCTTCCAGCGCCGGGTTCACTTCCAGCACGTCGCCGTCGAGGGGCATGTACACGCCGCTGGCAGCTTTCACCGATTCGACGGTGGCGGCTTCGGCGCCTTTTTCGTAAGCCTGCAGTTCAGGCAGTTGCACGAATACCACGTCGCCCAAGGCGTTCTGCGCGAAAGCGGTGATGCCGACAGTAACGCTACCGTCAGCTTCGGCGCGCAGCCATTCGTGATCTTCAGTAAAACGCAACTCGCTCATGGAAACTCCTCAGGGACCAGACTCGTCTGGTGGACGCGGTGGAAGGCTTGGGCCGGGAAGCCCTTATTTATGAGGAATTAATTAGCAAGATCGCGGCCAATGTAAATTTATCTATATAAAACAATGGCTTATTGATTTTTGGCGGCAGAGCTGAAGATGCGCGTGTAGCGAAATCGCTACAGCATGAGGCGAGGAAAAAAGCTGAACGGGATCAAAGCCTTGCACAGCGGTGACGGAAGGAGGGTGTAGCGATATCGTTCCGCTGTAGCGCTTTCAGTACAGATGTAGGTCGTTTTTAGCTCGAATTCCGAATGCACTGCAAAACCATGTGGGAGCGAGCCTGCTCGCGAAGAGGGAGTGTCAGTCACTAACGATGTCGCTGATACACCGCTTTCGCGAGCAGGCTCGCTCCCACAGGGAAGTGTTTGGGCTTCAGGATTTGTTGGGGATGCCGTACTTGCGCAAACGATGGGCGATGGCCGTGTGCGACGTTTGCAAGCGGCTGGCCAGTTGGCGGGTCGAGGGGTAGCTGGCGTAGAGTTTTTCCAGCAGCGATTTCTCGAAGCCTTCGACCGCTTGTTCAAGGCTGTCGACGTCACTGTCGGCCTGGCGCGCAACGGACGTGCCGGCGATGTCGAGGTCGCCGATGTCGACCAGGCTGCTCTCGCAGATCGCGGCAGCGCGGAAGATCACGTTCTGCAGCTGCCGCACGTTGCCCGGCCAGCGATTGCCGAGCAGTGCCGGGTAAGTGCCGGGTGCGAGGCGGCAAACCGGGCGCTGAATCTGCGCACACGCCTGCTGCATGAAATAACGCGCCAGCAACAGAATGTCCTGACCGCGTTCGCGCAGCGGCGGCACCTCAACATTGAGCACGTTAAGGCGGTAGAACAGGTCTTCGCGAAACGAACCTTCGCTGACCATTTTTTCCAGGTCGCGGTGGGTCGCGCTGAGAATTCGCACGTTGACCTTCACCTCACGGTCACCGCCGACCCGACGGAAGCTGCCATCGTTGAGAAAACGCAGCAATTTGGCCTGCAAGTACGGTGACATCTCGCCGATCTCGTCGAGAAATACCGTGCCTTGGTTGGCCAGTTCCATCAGCCCCGGTTTGCCGCCACGCGCCGCGCCAGTGAAGGCGCCGGGGGCGTAGCCGAACAGCTCGCTCTCGGCGAGGTTCTCCGGCAGCGCTGCGCAGTTCAGTGCCAGGAATGGCGCACTGTGCCGCGCACTGATCGCGTGGCAGGCACGGGCGACCAGTTCTTTACCGGTACCGGTTTCGCCTTGAATCAGCAACGGCGCATCAAGGGCGGCAACGCGCTGCGCACGAGCCTTGAGGGTGCGGATTGCCGGGGATTCGCCGAGCAGCGCGTCGAAACCTTCAGCGTGGTCGTGGTGCAACGCCGAGAGCTGCTCGCCGATGCGGTTCGGTTGATACAGCGTGAGCAGGGCGCCAGCGTCGGTGATCGGCGTAGCGTCGAGCAACAGCGTCTGGCCGTTGACGGTGATCTCGCGCAGCGGCAGGCGAAAACCGTGCTCGAGCAGGGTCTCCAGCAGACCGGGATCGTTGAACAGCTCAGAGACGCCTTCGCCCGCCGGCTCACGCCCGTACAACGCGATCAATGCCGGGTTGGCCAGCAGCACTTTGCCCGCACTGTCGAGGGCAAGCACCGGGTCGGTCATCGCCGCGAGCAACGCATCGAGTTGCAGATGCCGACGCTGGCCGGGGAGGATGTCGACCACCGTTACCGCTTCCACGCCGAGCACGCGAAACAGCGCATCTTTGAGTTCTTCGAGCACTTGCGGGCTCAGGGTCGGGGCGTCGATGTAAACGTTCGGCGGGATCATCTCCACGGCATCCAGATTAAGGTTGCGCCCACCGAGAATGGCCAGTACTTCCTGGGTGATGCCGACGCGGTCGATGAAACTGACGTGGATACGCATGGGGGCGGTTCAGTGTTCTGCAGTGCGGAGGGTGGCAAGTATGCCTTGAGGCGGGCTAATGGTGAAATTTACGGCGATTTTCAGAGCTACGTAGTTCCCTTGTGGGAGCGAGCCTGCTCGCGAATGCGGTGTGTCAGAAATGAAGAAGTTGACTGACAGATGGCGTTCGCGAGCAGGCTCGCTCCCACAGGGGGAATGTGGCGGGTGCGGGTTATTCAAAATGCTCAAGATTGACCGGATCGCCGGATTTCATATCCAGCTGCTTGCGGATGTCTTCAAACATCATGTCGTAATGCTTGTGAACCGAGCCGATCTGGCTGTGCGTCTTGGGAATGCCGTACTTCTCGGCGATTTTCGTCACATTGTTGGCAAAGTTGTAGGCCTCTTCTTTGGGCAGGAAGAAGGTCTCTTTCATGTCCTTGCCCTGAAGGTTGCCATGCATCGTGAACTGGATGCCTCTGCCTTTTTGAGGATCGGTGAACACCTCGTAGTCGAGGTGCACGTTGTAACTGACGTCGTCCGGGGTCAACGCGTGCCGCTCAATGTGCAAGTGACCAGGTTCAAACTGGGCCATGGATTTCTCCTTTCAAGGCATGGGAGAAGGGCAGACCCTGGGCCTGCCCCCGGCGTTTCTGATTATCGATAGGTGATACCGGGTTTCGCCGTGGTGATCCGCGTACCGGCGGTGCCCTGGACAATCGCTTCGATGTCCGCCAGCGAACCGATCACCGCGACCTTGCCAGTATGGCGCGCGAATTCGCAGGCTGCCTGAACCTTTGGTCCCATGGAGCCCGCGGCGAAGCCCAGGCGTTCGAGTTCGTCCGGGTGGGCCTCGGCGATGGCTTTCTGCGTCGGCTTGCCGTAATCGATGAACGCGGCGTTGACGTCAGTGGCAATCACCAGCAAATCCGCCTCCAGCTGTTCTGCCAGCAGCGACGAGCACAAGTCCTTGTCGATCACCGCCTCGATGCCCTTGAGGTTGCGGTTTTCGTCGTACATGGTCGGAATCCCGCCGCCACCGGCGCAGATGACGATGCTGCCCTTGTCCAGCAGCCACTTGATCGGACGGATTTCGAAGATGCGTTTTGGTCGTGGACTGGCGACCACACGGCGGAACTTGTCGCCGTCCGCAGCGATGGCCCAGCCTTTTTCGGCGGCAAGTTTTTCTGCCTCGGCTTTCTCGTAGACCGGGCCGATCGGTTTGGTCGGGTTCTTGAAGGCCGGGTCATTGGCGTCGACTTCGACCTGGGTGAGCAGGGTGGCGAACGGTACTTCGAAGTCCAGCAGGTTGCCCAGTTCCTGTTCGATGATGTAGCCGATCATGCCTTCGGTTTCGGCACCGAGCACGTCCAGCGGGTAAGGGGTGACGGAGGTATAGGCCGCTGCTTGCAGCGATAGCAGGCCGACTTGCGGGCCATTGCCGTGGGCGATGACCAGTTGGTTGCCGGGATGGATCTTGGCGATTTGCTCGGTGGCGATGCGGATGTTGGCGCGCTGGTTGTCAGCGGTCATCGGCTCACCACGGCGGAGCAGGGCGTTACCGCCCAACGCTACGACGATACGCATGGTGCATGTCCTTCTAAAACGGAGGAATGGCAAACGACTCGGTCACACTGTCGCAACCGCGATTCACTGTGGGAGCGAGCCTGCTCGCGAAGGCGTCAGATCAGTCGACATCTCTGTTGAATGACCCACCGCTTTCGCGAGCAGGCTCGCTCCCACATTTGGAACCGGTTCCTTCAGTGGGAGCTATTTCAGTTAGATATCCGCCAACGCCGACACGATAATCGCCTTGATCGTGTGCATGCGGTTTTCCGCTTGCTCGAAGGCGATGTTGGCCGGGGATTCGAAGACTTCTTCCGTTACTTCGACGCCATTGGCCAGGTGCGGATAGCGCGCGGCGATGTCTTTGCCCACCTTGGTTTCGCTGTTGTGGAACGCCGGCAGGCAGTGCATGAATTTCACCCGTGGATTACCGGAGGCTTTCATCATCTGCGTGTTGACCTGGTACGGCAGCAGTTGCTCGATGCGCTCGTCCCACGCTTCTACCGGTTCACCCATCGACACCCAGATGTCGGTGTGGATGAAGTCGACACCCTTGACCGCTTCTTTCGGGTCTTCGGTGATGGTGATGCGCGCGCCGCTTTCTTCGGCGAACTCTTTGCATTGAGCGATGAAGTCAGCGTGTGGCCACAGGGCTTTCGGCGCAGCGATACGCACGTCCATGCCGAGTTTGGCGCCGATCATCAGCAGCGAGTTGCCCATGTTGTAGCGGGCGTCGCCGAGGTAGGCGTAGCTGATGTCATGCATCGGCTTGTCGCTGTGTTCGCGCATGGTCAGCACGTCAGCGATCATTTGCGTCGGGTGGAATTCAGCGGTCAGGCCGTTGAACACCGGGACGCCGGCGTACTTGGCCAGCTCTTCGACGATTTCCTGTTCAAAGCCACGGTACTCGATGGCGTCGAACATCCGGCCGAGGACGCGGGCGGTGTCTTTCATGCTTTCTTTGTGGCCGATCTGGGACGACACCGGGTCGATGTAGGTGACGTGAGCACCCTGATCGTGGGCCGCGACTTCGAACGCGCAACGGGTGCGGGTCGAGGTTTTTTCGAAGATCAGCGCGATGTTCTTGCCTTGCAGGTGTGGACGCTCGGTGCCGGTGTACTTGGCGCGTTTGAGGTCGCGGGACAGGTCGATCAGGTAATTCAGTTCGCGAGTGGTGTGGTGCATCAAGCTCAGCAAACTGCGGTTGCGCATATTAAAAGCCATGATGGATCTCCTTCGGTATCGGTTATCCCCCTGGCCGCACGTTGTAAGTGCCGGCCAGGGCTCAGAGGTTTAGTAATCGATTGGGTCGCGGATGATCGGGCAGGTCATGCAGTGGCCGCCGCCACGGCCACGGCCCAATTCACCGGCGCTGATGGTGATGACCTCCACGCCTGCCTTGCGCAGCAGAGTGTTGGTGTAGGTGTTGCGGTCGTAGCCGATGACCACGCCCGGTTCCACGGCCACCACGTTGTTGCCGTCGTCCCATTGCTCGCGTTCGGCGGCGAAGCTGTTGCCGCCGGTTTCCACCACGCGCAGCGCTTTGAGATTGAGCGCGGCCGCGACGGTGTCGAGGAAGCTGGTTTCTTCGCGGCGAATGTCGATGCCGCCCTGTTTGCTTTCATCAGGTCGCAGGGTGAACGCGACGATCTGGTTGACCACTTCCGGGAAAATCGTCACGAGGTCGCGGTCGCAGAAGCTGAACACGGTGTCCAGGTGCATCGCGGCGCGAGACTTCGGCAGGCCGGCAACGATGACTTTCTCCACGGCTTTGTTCTTGAACAGATTCAGCGCCAATTGACCGATGGCCTGACGGGATGAGCGCTCGCCCATGCCGATCAACACCACGCCGTTGCCGATTGGCATGACGTCGCCGCCCTCAAGGGTGGAGTTGCCGTGGTCCTTGTCCGGGTCGCCGTACCAGATCTCGAATTCGGCGCTGGTGAACTGCGGATGGAATTTGTAGATGGCGGTGGTCAGCAGGGTTTCCTGGCGACGCGCCGGCCAGTACATCGGGTTCAGCGTCACGCCGCCGTAGATCCAGCACGTGGTGTCGCGGGTGAACTGAGTGTTCGGCAGCGGCGGCAAAATGAAGCTGGAGTGGCCGAGGAAATCGCGATACATCTGAATGATCTTGCCGCCGAAGCTGTCCGGCAGATCATCGGCGGACACGCCGCCAATCAGGAATTCGGCGATGTGCCGTGGCTCAAGGCTTTTCAGCCAGGACTTCACTTCGCTGATCAGGCCCAGGCCGACCGAATCGGCGGTGACCTTGCGATCGAGAATCCAGTCCAGCGCTTCGGGAATGGCGACGATGTCGGTCAGCAGGTTGTGCATTTCCAGCACGTCGATCCCGCGCTCACGCATCTTGGTGACGAAATCGAAGTGGTCGCGCTTGGCCTGGGCAACCCACAGCACATCGTCGAACAGTAATTCATCGCAGTTGTTCGGGGTCAGCCGCTGATGGGCCAGACCTGGGGAGCAAACCATGACTTTGCGCAGTTTGCCGGCTTCGGAATGGACGCCGTACTTAACTTTTTCCGTGGTCATTGCAGTGATCCTCCAGAGATAAAACGTTTGGCAATTACAGAGTCAGGAAGCCGTCATACAGTCCGTAGGCAGCCACCAGGGCGCCTACGACCACTGCGGCGAAAATCAGCTTCTCGACGTTGGTGAAAACCGGTTGTTTGAGTTCGAGCTTGGCCTTGGCGAACAGGATCGCGCCGGGCGCATAGAGCAGGGCCGAGAGCAGCAGGTACTTCACGCCACCGGCGTACAGCAGCCACACCGCATAGATCAGGGCAATGCCGCCGATGATCAGATCCTTGCGCCGCTCGGCCGCAAAACCTTCATAGCTTTCACCGCGCACAGCCAGCAGCAGGGCGTAGGCGGCCGACCACAGATAGGGCACCAGAATCATCGACGTGGCGAGGTAGATCAGCGACAGGTAAGTGCTGGCCGAGAACAGGGTGATGATCAGGAAAATCTGCACCATCGCGTTGGTCAGCCACAGGGCGTTGACCGGTACGTGGTTGGCGTTTTCCTTGCGCAGAAACTCCGGCATGGTGTGGTCTTTGGCGGCGGCGAACATGATCTCCGCACACAGCAGCACCCACGACAGCAGCGCCCCCAGCAGCGAGATGATCAGACCGACGCTGATCAGCGCTGCGCCCCACGGACCGACCACGTGCTCAAGCACGGCAGCCATCGACGGGTTCTGCAATTTGGCCAGTTCTGGCTGAGTCATGATGCCCAGCGACAGCACGTTCACCAGCATCAAAAACAGCAGCACGGTGATGAAGCCGATCACGGTGGCTTTACCCACGTCGGAGCGTTTTTCAGCGCGGGCCGAGAAAATGCTCGCGCCCTCGATGCCGATGAACACCCACACAGTGACCAGCATCATGTTGCGTACCTGGTTCATCACGCTGCCCAGATCCGGGTTTTTCAGGCCCCAGATGTCGGCGGTGAAGATGTCCAGTTTGAAGGCGAAGACGGCGATCAATACAAACAGCACCAGCGGCACGACTTTGGCGACGGTGGTCACGAGGTTGATGAACGCCGCTTCCTTGATCCCGCGAAGTACCAGGAAATGCACCGCCCACAACAGAATCGAAGCACCAATGACCGCAGCAACCGTGTTGCCTTCACCGAAAATCGGGAAGAAATACCCCAGGGTGCTGAACAGCAGAACGAAGTAACCGACGTTGCCCAGCCATGCACTGATCCAGTAGCCCCAGGCGGAAGAGAAACCCATGTAATCGCCGAATCCTGCCTTGGCGTAGGCGTAGACACCGCCGTCCAGGTCAGGCTTGCGATTGGCGAGGGTTTGGAAGACAAAAGCGAGGGTGAGCATGCCGACAGCGGTGATCGCCCAACCGATCAATACCGCGCCGACGTCGGCACTGGCGGCCATGTTTTGTGGCAAGGAGAATATCCCGCCACCGATCATTGAGCCGACGACTAATGCAACCAGTGCGCCGAGTCTTAGTTTTCCGGGAGCTTCAGACATTGCATGACTCCATTGCAGGAAGAGATCACAGCGTAGTTCTGTTGTCTGTTCAAATAGCTGACATAGATCAGTTCATGGTCACATTCCATTGTTAATGAATGACTTAGGGAATCGCTTCAGGCATAAAGCGACCGTCTGCAAGGCCCGTTCTAGAAGGGTTTTCGCAATGTGGTTGGGAATGGCTATTATTACTTTCGAGTTATGACGCTAGTTCTTTTTCCGGGTTTGGCAAATTTTCCCCTTCTGTTTTCAGTACAGAATTGATTTATCAGGATCAGCGCACAAAACTGTCTTAACGTGGTAGGCATTAGCTTTATCCGCTATATATTTACTGGCTTTAACTGATAGGCGTCATCCTGTTTTATTCATCTAATTAATTGTTCTTATAAATAATCGCTCACCACATCAGAGGGAGACTGGAATGTCGCAACCGACGCAAAAGCTGCGCCTTGGTGCGTTGATCGCCCTGGTGGTGGGGTCGATGATTGGCGGCGGAATTTTCTCGCTGCCGCAGAACATGGCGGCACGCGCCGATGCGGGGGCGATCCTGATCGGTTGGGGGATTACTGCCATCGGTATGCTGACCCTGGCCTTCGTGTTTCAAACCCTGGCCAATCGCAAGCCCGAGCTGGATTCCGGCGTCTATGCCTACGCCAAGGCAGGGTTTGGCGACTACATGGGCTTCTCGTCGGCCTGGGGTTACTGGATCAGCGCATGGCTGGGCAACGTCGGTTACTTCGTTCTGCTGTTCAGCACCCTCGGTTATTTCTTTCCGGTATTCGGCCAAGGCAATACGCCGATCGCCATTGGCTGCGCGTCGGTGCTGCTGTGGGCTGTGCACTTTCTGGTGATGCGCGGGATCAAGGAGGCGGCGTTCATCAACCAGGTGACCACCGTGGCCAAGATCGTGCCGCTGATCATGTTTATCGTCATCGCCGCGCTGGCGTTCAAGGCTGACATCTTTACCCGCGACATCTGGGGCCGCAGCAACCCGAGTTTCGGCGGGGTGATGGATCAGGTGCGCAACATGATGCTGGTGACGGTGTTCGTCTTTATCGGCATCGAGGGCGCCAGCGTGTACTCGGCGCGAGCGGAAAAACGCAGCGATGTCGGGCGTGCCACGGTGATTGGATTCATCGGCGTACTGGCGCTACTGGTGCTGGTCAACGTGTTGTCACTGGGGATCATGAGCCAGCCGGAACTGGCCAACCTGCAAAACCCGTCGCTGGCGGCGGTGCTTGAGCACATCGTCGGGCCGTGGGGGGCGCTGGCGATCAGCATCGGTTTGGCGATCTCGCTGCTCGGGGCGTTGCTGTCGTGGGCGTTGCTCTGTGCCGAAATCCTTTTCGCCACGGCCCGTGACAAAACCATGCCGGCGTTCCTGAAAAAGGAAAACGCCAACCATGTGCCGGTCAACGCGTTGTGGCTGACCAACGTGATGATTCAGATATTCCTGCTGATCACGCTGTATTCCGCCGGCACTTACACCAGCCTGATTTATCTGGCGTCATCAATGATTCTGGTGCCGTACCTGTGGTCGGCGGCCTACGCGGTGTTATTGAGCGGGCGCGGCGAAACCTACGAACATGCCTCGGCCGAGCGCACCAAGGATCTGCTGATCGGCGGCATCGCCCTGAGTTATGCGGTGTGGCTGTTGTATGCCGGCGGGATGAAATATCTGCTGCTGTCGGCGTTGCTGTATGCGCCGGGGGTGATCCTGTTTGCCAAAGCCAAACATGAGCAGGGCGAGCCGCTGTTCACCACGGTCGAGAAGGGGATTTTTACCTGCGTGGTGATCGGTGCGGGGTTGGCGGCTTATGGGTTGTACAGTGGTGTGTTGTCGTTGTGAGAACGCTTCCCTCACCCCAGCTCTCTCCCGGAGGGAGAGGGAACCTTTGACCCTGTGGGAGCTGGCTTGCCAGCGATAGCGGTGCGTCAGTCGACCCCTGTATCAACTGACCCGCCGTCATCGCTGGCAAGCCAGCTCTCACAGGGAATTGAGGTGATGCACTAGACGCGGAACTGATCCATCAACTTCATCTGCTGACTGGCCAGCGCATTGAGCTGGCTGCTGATCGCCGCCGACTCCGTGGCTTGCCCGGTCAAGGTTTCAGTCACCGTACGAATCGCCGAGACGTTGCGGTTAACCTCTTCAGCCACTGCGCTCTGCTGTTCGGCGGCGCTGGCGATTTGCAGGTTCATGTCACTGATCACGGTTACCGCATCACTGATCTTGCCCAGCGCATCCACGGCCTGGCGGATCTGCCCGGCGTTGTTGTGCGCCTGGGTCTGGCTCGAATGCATGGTCGCAACCACGCCGCGAGTGCCGGTCTGAATCTTCTCGATGACGATGCGAATTTCTTCCACCGAATCCTGCGTACGCTTGGCCAGGTTGCGCACTTCATCTGCGACCACAGCAAAACCGCGACCGCTTTCACCGGCGCGAGCGGCTTCGATGGCGGCGTTGAGCGCCAGCAGATTGGTCTGTTCGGCGATGCTGCGGATCACTTCCAGTACCGAGCCAATCTGCTCGCTATTGACCGCCAGTGCCTCGACTTCGGTCACCGCTTTGCTGACTTCATCGGCCAGTTGATTGATGTCGCGGGTGCTGCGCTCGATGATCGACATGCCGTCCTTGGCTGACTGGTCGGCACCTTTCGCGGCGTTGGCCGCGTTCGATGCGCTGTTGGCGACATCGTGGGCGGTGGCGCTCATTTCGTTGGACGCGGTGGCGACCTGGTCGATTTCGCGGAACTGCACCTGCATGCCTTCGCTGGTCTGACGGGCGATTTCCGAAGACTGGTCGGCAGTGCCGCGAGCCTCGGTGATGCTCTGTTTGATCTGGGCGATGGTCGGTTGCAGCTTGTCGAGGAAGCGGTTGAACCAGTTCACCAGTTCGCCCAGTTCATCCTTCTTGCTGTAGTTCAGGCGTTGGGTCAGATCACCTTCACCGCTGGCGATGTTTTTCAGCATCTCGGCGACGCTGTTGATGGGACGAGTGACGCCGGAAGCGGTGAGCCATATCAGCAGCAGGCCAATCAGACCCGCGACCACAGCCACTGCCAGCGCAGTGATCACACCGGTTTGCTGTGCTTCGTCGAGCACCGCTTGCAGCTTGACCGAGTCGGCCAGCAGCACTTGTTTGGGCAGGTCGATGACCACGCCCCATGCGCGCGAGTTGCCAATCGGATCGACCGGATACACCGCCCGGATCAGGTCGCCCTGTTCAAGGATTTTCGGCGTTGCGCTGCTAAGCAGTTGCAGCACTTCATTGCCATCGGCACCGAGGGTGTCGCTGATCTTTTTGCCGACCTTGGCCGCGTCGGAACTGTCGGCTGCCAACACGCCGCTGCCTGAAACGATCAGCATGTGTCCGGCGTGGTTGAACAGGTCGCGCTGCGACTCGATGGCCGCTCCTTGCAAGGCATCGAGGGCGATATCGATGCCAGCGACACCGATGGTTTTACCGTCGACGATCAATGGCACGGAAATGGTCGTCATGAGCATTTCCTTGGTGCCCACGGTGTCGGAATAGGGGTCGAGCAAACAGGTGCGCTTGTTGTCGCGAGGGCAGGTATACCAGCTGTTATAGGGCGTACCGCTGAGGCTTAGGGTAGTTTTGGTCAGGTCCTCTTCGACCATGATCGTGTTCAGTGATGCGCCACCGGCGCGGCTCCAGTAGGTGGCGAAACGCCCGGCTTCGTTGGACTGACGCGCGGCGTCGTTGACGAACTCGCTGTCCTTGCCATCGAGGCCATCGGGTTCGAAAGCGAGCCAGATGCCGAGCACTTTATCGTTGCGTTCGAAGGCGGTTTTCAGGCTCAGGTTCAACTCTTCACGCAGGGCACCGGCGTCCAGCGAACGCTTGGCGGCCATCACGCGCATGTCCCTGATCTGGTCAGCGAGGGCGGTGATTACCGACAGGCTTTCGCCGAAGGTTTTCTGCACCCGCACCGCCTGTTCGGCGGCTTTGGCCTGCAGCAAGTCTTGCACACTGGCGGTGAGCATCTTGCTGCTGGAATGGCTGACCAGTTCGTCGTTCTGGTTGGTCTGGTAAATGTTCATGCCGACGATCAGCGCAACCACACCGAGCAGGCACAGGCCGGAGAGCAGAACGATTTTCAGGCGAATGGAAAGAGAGTCGAACATAGGGCGATCTCGCGAATGAATAAACGGGGGGCTGTGGGTACGAGGTACCCGAATCGCCAAATCCATTCAGCGCCATTCAATGCTCATCGGCGTGGAACGAGAGCGCATGAGGTGTTTGCCGACGGACGGTCAGCGCTAAACGTTTGCGCAGGGGAATGTGCTGAAAAGGGGATTAATTACAGGGATGTTTCAGCTGTGAGACGCAGTGCGTTGTATCAGGAAGGATTTGTGCGGGACTCGGGCCGCGACCAGATCCACAGATTGCCCAACCCCATCCCGGCCATTGCCAGATAGATCGGCCAGCCGTGATCGAGCATCACCAGCATCAACGTCGCACACAGCAACATGCTCACCGTGGCGCTGACTTTGGCCTTGCGCGCGATGATCTTGCCGTTGCGCCAGTTACTCAGGATTGGCCCGAACAGCCGATGATTTTCCAGCCAGGCACTCAGGCGCGGCGAACTGCGGGTGGCCGCCCAGGCGGCGAGAAGGATGAACTCGGTGGTCGGCAATCCGGGTACGACAATAGCGATCAGGCCGATGCCGAGGCTGACATAGGCCAACAGACCGAACAGCAGGCGGGCGAGTTTGGAGGAGGCTGGTTGCGGCATGGGCTCGGGATTGCTGTGAGGCGAGATGGGGATCTTACAGACTTGCGTTGTTCCCTGTGGGAGCTGGCTTGCCAGCGATAGCGGTGGGTCAGGCAACATAAATGGAGACTGACCAGCCCTCATCGCTGGCAAGCCAGCTCCCACAGGATTTTGTGGCGTGTCGGGTATCAGGCCATTTCGGCTTCTGTGGCGTAAGCCTGTTCCAGCAGCACGGTGAAGCGGTTGAACGCATCGAGCGCGCCTTGCTCGACTTCAGCCTCTTCTTCAGCGCTGAACTGCAGCGAGTCGAGAGTACGCACAAAGCGCTTCCAGCCTTCAGCACGGCCACCTTCAGGCTCGCCCAGATGACGGGCGCCAAAGGTTTCACTCAGTTCCAGCGCCACGGCGCGTTTGATCAGGAACGCAGCACCGAGCTTCGAACCTTCAGAAACAAAGATCCAACCCAGCGCACGCGCCTTGCTCGGGTTCTTCACCGCACCGGCGACCGGGCCCGGCACTTCGGTGTCGAGATCTGCCAGGTCGGCCTTGGCCGCGTCGGCGCGGCAACGGGCGGGCAGGTCAGGGACGATCCCGATCAGTTCGGCATCGTTGTAGAGCTCAACCAGTTCCGACTGGAACAGGTATTGCGCGACCACGAAACGGGCAAAGTTGGCGCGGGTTTCAAACGGCGCATGGGCTTTGACCAAGGTGTCGAGTTTGCTGTGCGGCTCGTGGGTGATCTGGTTCAGGCGTTGTGAACGCAGGGCTTTTTCCGAAGAGGTCATGACGTGTCCTTGATAAATGAGGCGCTTGATAACAAGACGAACGGGCAAGTGCCGGACAGTAAAAAAAGCCTCACGGCGCGGTGCTTGAACACGCGCAGTGAGGTGGATGGGGTCAGATGTCCCAGATCAGATTGATCGCGAAGTTGCGACCCGGTTGGGTCAGGCGATCAAGGTTGGCCGGTTGCGTCACCGAAGCTTCGCCGACGCTGTCGTAACCGCGCACGTCATCCCACAGCCAGTATTTCTTGTCGGTCAGGTTGTAAATGCCGCCGCTGACGGTGACGTCGTTGGTGACTTTGTAGAACCCGGTCATATCAAGAATGCCGAAACCCGGCGACTTGAACTGGCTGCTGAC
The DNA here is from genome assembly GCF_016613125.1 of Pseudomonas sp. MF6776. Taxonomy (NCBI): domain Bacteria; kingdom Pseudomonadati; phylum Pseudomonadota; class Gammaproteobacteria; order Pseudomonadales; family Pseudomonadaceae; genus Pseudomonas; species Pseudomonas sp. MF6776. The sequence continues at coordinate 144,899 of NZ_JAENSQ010000004.1, read as the reverse complement.
GCCGTCCGGCGACTTGAAGTTGCTGTCGTCGACGCGATCTTTCTTCTTCACCACGGTCCAGCTCAGCAGGCCGCCGTAGTTGTCCTGGTCGTAGCCCAAACCGAACACACCGGTCAGCGGGTTAACGCTGTTGAGCGGCTCGCCGCTGTCGTTGTTGCGACCGTAGGCATAGGCAATCGAGCCTTGGGTGTAGAGGCCCTGCGGTGCGCCGAACGCGTCAAGGTTCAGACGACCTTTGACTTCAGCACCCTTGATGGTCGCGTGCTTGATGTTGCTCGACTGGAAAGTCAGCTCGTTGTAACCCGGCGACACCGCGTCTTCGTTGATGAAGTCGCGGTACTTGTTATAGAACACCGCCACATCGAATGAGCCATGCTCGAAGTTACCGCGCAGGCCGGTTTCGTAGCTTTTGCTTTTTTCCGGTTCCAGGTCCGGGTTCGGCGCCACGTGGTAACCGGTGGTGCCGTTCTCGAAGCGGCCGTACAGGGCTTTCGCGGTGGGCGTGCGGAAACCTTCGGCGTATTGACCGTACCAGGTGTAGTTTTCGCTCAGGGCGTAGGTCAGGCCGAATTTTGGCGAGACTTTGTGCCAGGTCTTGTTCTTGTCGCTGACCGTGCCTTGGCCATCGGCCGCCACGGTATTGAGAAACTCCTGAGTGATCTTCGGCTTGAGCTGGGTGTAGTCGTAGCGCAGGCCTGGCAGGAAGGTCCAGTCATTCCAGCTGATCTGATCCTGGGCGAACAGGCTGTAGGTGTTGATGGTCGGATCCGGGAAGTCGGTGGCCTTCACCAACACGTCAGCGGTACTGGTTGCGCCGATCGCGGTGCAGCCACGGCCAACCGCCAGGCACTTGCCGTCGCCGCTGCGCGAACCGGTGACTTTCTGTTGCTTGATGGTGGTGCCGTAGGTCAGGACGTGATCGGTGTCACCGATGGCAAAGGCCTTGTCCAGTTGCGCGTCGAATACCCACTGTTTTTCTTCGTAAACGGTATCGCGGGTGCGCAGTACTTTTCGGGTGATGGGGTAGTAATACTCTTCGGTGCTCTGGTCTGTCTTGGCGATCTGGTGGTTGAGGCTCCACTTGACGTTGTCCACCAGCAAGCTGTCGAGCGCGAAGCGGTGTTCAAGGCCGAAACGCTCACGGGTAATGGTGTCGTTGCCGGTGCGCCACTGGTACATGCCGCCGGGCAATACGCTGTTGGGGATGGTTGGCGCGCCATTGAAGTACGGGCCGCCGTACGCGCTTTTCTGATCGGTGTCGCGATCATCCTTGTACTTTTCGTAAGTCAGGCCCAGGCGCGAATCTTCGCTGTAGTTCCAGCCGATCTTGGCCAGCACGTTGCTCGTCTTGACGTCTTCCGGGTTAGCGGCGGTGCGCTCAAGGCCGGTGCCGTTGTGGCTACCGTATGAGTCGGTTTCGTGACCGTCGCGCTGGCTGTAGTGCAGCAAACCGTCGAATTGGTCGGCACGGCCGGCGACGGTGGCGGATTTCAGCCAGCTCTCATCGGCCGAGCTGTAACCGGTTTTCAGGCGCGCGCCAACATCGTTGCCAGGCTTGATGATGTCGTCCGGATCGAGCGTGTAATAGCTGACGGCGCCGCCAATAGCGTTGCTGCCGTACAGCACCGACGCCGGGCCACGGAGAATCTCGACGCGTTTGACGATTTCCGGGTCGACGTAATTGCGCTGAGTCTTGGCGTACGGACCGTTGAAGAAACCGTCCGGGACTTCGACGCCGTCAACCTGAGTCAGGATGCGGTCGCCGTCGATGCCGCGGATGTTGTAGCCGCTGATGCCGCCACGCTGACCGGCGCCGCCGACAGACACGCCTGGCTCATAGCGCACCAGATCCTTGATGGAGTTGACGTTGTTGCGATCGAGCTCTTCACGTGTGTGCACGGTGACGGTGCTTGGCACGCTGTTCACCGACTGTTCCTGGCGGGTGGCGCTGATGGTCACCTGATCCAGATTCAGTGCGCCGCTGCTGCTGCGCTTCTCCAGCACGACGTTGTTGTTGCTCAGCTTGCGGAAGCTCAGGTTGGTCCCCACCAACAGACGCTCCAGAGCTTTTTCCGGTGGCAGTGACCCGCGCACACCCGGCGACGATATGCCCTGACCCAGTTCTGCCGGCAAGCCGATCTGCCAACCCGTCACGGTGGTGAAAGCGTTGAGCGCCGACACCAGCGGCTGCTGACTGATGGAGAAAGAGTAATCACCCATGTTGCGCGCCGGTTGCTCGGTCGCAGCCATCAGTGGCGCGGTGCCGGCCATGAGGATGGCCGCGGTCAGCAGCGACAATACGCGGGAAGGGGAAGAAGTCTGGCGGGTAAGGCGAAGGGACATCGATAGCGCTCCGTGTCGCACGAATCTTTATAGTTGCTGATTCTCATCCGAGGATGCGAATCAATTGCATTGGCTATAACTAGACGAACGCGCTCACGCTATCGAGTAAAAATAATTCTCATTTAGTTCAAGATGACCAGCGCCGGGAATTCCTGCAAACGCGCCGAGGTGATGTGCGCGAGAGAACGCACCACGTCGAGCGGCTGATCGAGGCGGTAATTGCCGGTCACGGCAACGTCGGCCAACTGCTCATTGTTGTTGATGATCCAGCCTGGATAGTAACGGCGCAATTCGGCCAGCACCTGATTCAGCGGGCAATTCTCGAACACCAGTCGACCTTGCACCCACGCCAGTTCGGTGGCCGCGTCGAGTTTGGCCGGGCGATCGAAACCGTTGGGGCCGATGCGGATACTTTCCCCGGCAGACAGGCGCATCCGCGCATCGTTGTGGGTGGCGCGCAAATCGACATCGCCACGCTGCACATTGACCTGCGCGATCCCGTCCAGATAGCGCACGGCGAACGCGGTGTCGCGCACGCTGGCCTTGACCGGGCCGGCATCAATTTCCAGCGGTTGAGTGCGATTGGCTGCGACCTCGAAAAACGCTTCGCCCTGATACAACCGCGCGACGCGCTGCTGATCATCGATGGTGCTGGAGAACGCCGAGTTGGTGTTGAGCAGGACCTGCGAACCGTCCTCCAGTTGCAAGCGCTGACGTTCGCCGACCACGGTCAGGTGATCGGCCTGCAACCGCATCGGCAGGTTGCTGAAACTGAACAGACCAAGCACCAGAACGGCGGCGGTGGCCAGCGGTTTCCAGTGTGGACGCAGGCGCTGGAGGAAGGTGACTTTCGCGGGGTTCAACGCCAGGTTTTGCGCGCACTGGGCGATTTGCGGACCGTCCCAGATCGCCTGAGCCTTGGCGAACGCCTCGGCATTCAACGGATCCGCTGCCAGCCAGGCATGGAACTGCCGGGTCTGCTCCTCATCCGGGCTGCCGAGCACGATGAGCCAGTCCAGGGCCTGGTCCATTGCCAGTGCGGCATCCTGCGCCGATGAGGGCGAAGGCGAGCGATGGGTGTCCGTCACGGTGTTTCCTCGGGCTTCTGGCGAAGCAGTTTCAAGTTTCAAGCTGCAAGCTGCAAGCCAGACGCGTGAACTGCTTTTCGTTTTTACTTGGGGCGTGAAGCTTACAGCTTGCCGCTGCTGTCGTGTCGTTCGGCGACGCCGATGCAAATGCTCATGATCAGTTTGAGTTCTTTCTGCACGGTGCTGAGGGACACGCTCAGTTCTTGCGCGATTTCCTGATAACTGTGCCCGTGCAGGCGGCTGAGGATGAAGATCTGCTGCTGGCGCGGGCTGAGTTGACTGAGACTCACGTTCAAGCGCTCCAGCATTTGTTCGGCGTGGGCGGCGTCTTCGGCGCTACTGGCCGGGGCGGCGATGCTGTGCACAATTTCTTGCGGCACGTCATCGACCATGGTTCGCGAATGGATCTTGCGCGCACGCAGATGATCGAGCGCAAGATTGCGCGCGGTCTGGAAGACAAAGGGTTCGAGGTGATCGATGGCCCGCTCGTTCAGCGCCCGTGCCACGCGCAGATAGGTCTCCTGCAGCAGGTCTTCAGCGGTGCTGTGATTGTTGACCATCCGTTCCAGCGTACGCAGCAAAGACATGCGCTGGGTGAGGAAGACGTGGTTGAAGCGCGATTGACTCACGGGAGGACCTGATCCATTTCAAGCGAATGATAATGCTTATCATCTAGCTGAATGGTCAAGTATTGATTTTGAATTGGAATAACCGACCTTGTGGGAGCTGGCTTGCCAGCGATGGCGATGGGCCAGGCAATATCCATGTTGGATGTGCCTGCCTCATCGCTGGCAAGCCAGCTCCCACAGGGATCAGGGGCGGGGCGGGTAATTACTCGGCGTTACACAGCGCCAGGCAGTTATCCAGCATGCGGTTGGAGAAGCCCCACTCGTTGTCGTACCAGGCCAGCACTTTCAGCAGTTTGCCGCTGGATTTGGTGTGGTTGGCGTCGAAGATCGACGACAGCGGGTTGTGGTTGAAGTCGCTGGAAACCAGCGGCAACGTGTTGTAACCAAGAATTTTCGAGTGCTGACTCGCCGCTTTCAGCAAAGCGTTGACTTCTTCGGCAGTGGCCTCTTTCTTCAGCTGCACGGTTAAATCCACCAGCGACACATTGATGACCGGCACCCGCACGGCCATGCCGGTCAGTTTGCCCGCCAGTTCCGGCAGCACCAAGCCCACTGCTTCAGCGGCGCCGGTCTTGCTCGGGATCATGTTCTGCGTGGCCGAACGCGCGCGGTACGGGTCGGTGTGGTAGACGTCGGTCAGGTTCTGATCGTTGGTGTAAGCGTGGATCGTGGTCATCAGACCGCTTTCGATGCCAAGTTCGCGGTGTAGCACTTGCGCCACCGGTGCGAGGCAGTTGGTGGTGCACGAAGCGTTGGAGATGATCTGGTGCGACTGGCGCAGAATATCGTGGTTCACACCGTAAACGACGGTGGCATCGGCACCTTTGGCCGGGGCCGAGATGATCACTTTGCGCGCGCCGGCAGTAATATGCGCAGCGGCTTTGGCACGGTCGGTAAACAGACCGGTGCATTCGAAGACTACATCGATTTTTTCCGCAGCCCATGGCAGCTCGGCCGGGTTGCGAATGGCGCTCACCGCAATGCGGTCGCCGTTGACGGTCAGGCTTTCGTTGTCATGCGCCACTTCGGCGTCGAACGTGCCATGAACGGTGTCGTATTTGAGCAGATGCGCATTGATCGAGCTGTCGCCCAGATCGTTGATGGCGACAATCTGCAGATCCTGTCGATAGCCTTGGGTATACAGTGCGCGCAGGACATTACGGCCGATGCGGCCAAAACCATTGATTGCAATTCGAAGAGTCATGGAACAGCGCCGCCGTCGTTTTGTTGTTGGAATTACAAGATTATTCGCATAAAAATAGAAAACAAGCCTTTTTAGTGGCAATATTTTGTTTTATCTACAACGAGTGACCTGAATCAACTGGTCCGAATGATCAAGAAAACCGTCCGTCATCCCGAATGTGCGGGCCCTTGATCAGCATAGACAATCAGGTCGCCATATCCGTTAGCCTGGAGTTCTACACATGCATCCCCGCGTCCTTGAGGTCACCGAACGGCTTATCGCCCGCAGCCGCGCCACGCGTCAGGCTTACCTTGCGCTGATTCGCGGCGCTGCAACTGACGGCCCGATGCGCGGCAAGCTGCAATGCGCCAACTTCGCCCACGGTGTGGCCGGGTGTGGCACTGAAGACAAGCACAGCTTGCGGATGATGAACTCGGCGAACATCGCCATTGTTTCTTCGTATAACGACATGCTTTCGGCGCACCAGCCGTACGAGGTCTTCCCTGAGCAGATCAAAAACGCCTTGCGTGAGATCGGTTCGGTCGGCCAGTTCGCTGGCGGCACTCCGGCGATGTGTGATGGCGTGACCCAGGGCGAGCCCGGCATGGAGCTGAGTCTGCCGAGCCGTGAAGTGATCGCAATGTCCACGGCGGTGGCGTTGTCCCACAACATGTTCGACGGCGCGCTGATGCTCGGCATCTGCGACAAGATCGTGCCGGGGCTGATGATGGGCTCGCTGCGTTTCGGCCATCTGCCGACAATCTTTGTGCCGGGCGGGCCGATGGTCTCGGGCATATCCAACAAGGAAAAAGCCGACGTTCGGCAGAAGTACGCCGAAGGCAAGGCGACCCGCGAAGAGCTGCTGGAATCGGAGATGAAGTCCTACCACAGCCCGGGCACCTGCACGTTCTACGGCACCGCCAACACCAACCAGTTGCTGATGGAAGTCATGGGCCTGCACTTGCCGGGCGCCTCTTTCGTCAACCCGAACACGCCATTGCGTGATGCGCTGACCCGCGAAGCGGCGCATCAAGTCACGCGTCTGACCAAGCAGAACGGCAACTTCATGCCGATCGGCGAAATCGTCGACGAGAAGTCGCTGGTCAACTCGATCGTCGCGCTGCACGCCACTGGTGGCTCGACCAACCACACCCTGCACATGCCGGCCATCGCCATGGCAGCGGGTATTCAACTGACCTGGCAAGACATGGCCGACCTCTCCGAAGTCGTGCCGACCCTGAGCCACGTTTATCCGAACGGCAAAGCCGACATCAACCACTTCCAGGCAGCGGGCGGCATGTCGTTCCTGATCCGTGAACTGCTGGGTGCCGGCCTGCTGCACGAAGACGTCAACACCGTGCTCGGCCACGGCTTGAGCAAGTACACCAAAGAGCCGTTCCTCGATAACGGCGAACTGGTATGGCGTGAAGGCCCGGTCGACAGCCTCGACGAAAACATTTTGCGCCCGGTGGCACGCGCGTTCTCGCCGGAGGGTGGTCTGCGGGTGATGGAGGGCAACCTCGGTCGCGGTGTGATGAAGGTGTCTGCCGTGGCCTTGGAAAACCAGATTGTCGAAGCGCCGGCCATGGTGTTCCAGGATCAACAAGATCTGGCCGATGCGTTCAAGGCCGGTTTGCTGGAGAAAGATTTCGTCGCCGTGATGCGCTTCCAGGGCCCTCGCTCCAACGGCATGCCCGAGTTGCACAAGATGACGCCGTTCCTTGGCGTGCTGCAGGATCGCGGCTTCAAAGTGGCGCTGGTGACTGACGGGCGCATGTCGGGCGCCTCGGGGAAAATCCCGGCGGCGATCCACGTCAGCCCGGAAGCTTATGTCGGTGGTGCTTTGGCTCGCGTGCAAGAGGGCGATATCATCCGCGTCGATGGCGTCAAAGGCACTTTGGAAATTAAAGTGGACGCCGACGAATTTGCAGCGCGCGAACCCGCCAAAGGCCTGTTGGGCAACAACATCGGCAGCGGTCGCGAACTGTTCGGTTTCATGCGCGTGGCCTTCAGCTCGGCGGAGCAGGGCGCCAGCGCCTTCACTTCTGCCCTGGAGACGCTTAATTGAAACTGGCTTTGGTCGGTGACATCGGAGGCACCAACGCACGATTCGCGTTGTGGAAAAACCAGCAACTGGAATCGATTCAGGTGCTGGCCACGGCCGACCATGCCAGCCCGGAAGAGGCCATCAGCCTCTACCTGAGCGGGCTCGGTCTGGCGCCGGGCGCTATCGGTTCGGTATGCCTGTCGGTGGCCGGCCCGGTCAGTGGCGATGAATTCAAGTTCACCAACAACCACTGGCGGCTGAGCCGCGAAGCGTTCTGCAAAATTTTGCAGGTCGAGCAGTTGTTGCTGGTCAACGACTTCTCGGCGATGGCGCTGGGCATGACTCGTTTGCAGCCGGGTGAATTCCGTGTGGTTTGCGAAGGCACCCCAGAACCGTTGCGTCCTTCGGTGGTGATTGGTCCGGGCACTGGCCTTGGCGTGGGTACTTTGCTCGATCTGGGCGAGGGTCGATTTGCGGCGCTGCCGGGCGAGGGTGGTCACGTTGATCTGCCGTTGAGCAGCCCGCGTGAAACACAGCTCTGGCAGCACATCCACAACGAGATCGGCCATGTCAGCGCGGAGACTGCGTTGAGTGGTGGTGGTTTGCCGCGTGTCTATCGGGCGATTTGTGCGGTGGATGGCCATGAACCGACGCTCGAAACGCCAGAAGCCATTACCGCCGCTGGCCTTGCAGGCGATCCGATTGCCCTGGAAGTGCTGGAGCAGTTCTGCTGCTGGCTCGGCCGCGTGGCCGGTAACAATGTGCTGACCACGGGCGCACGGGGTGGGGTGTATATCGTCGGTGGGGTGATTCCGCGCTTTGCCGACTTCTTCCTTGAAAGTGGTTTTGCCCGCAGTTTTGCCGACAAGGGCTGCATGAGCGATTACTTCAAAGGCATTCCGGTGTGGCTGGTGACGGCACCGTATTCCGGGCTGGTTGGCGCCGGCGTGGCGCTGGATCAGGCAATCCCCGCCTGAAATGCAATCCAATTGTGGGAGCGAGCCTGCTCGCGAAAGCGGTGTGTCAGTCAACAGATGTGTTGAATGTTAAAACCGATTCGCGAGCAGGCTCGCTCCCACAATGGTTCTGTGGTGTTTGCAAGTTCGATGCTTAAGGCATAATCCGCCCCAATTCCAACAACAAGGATGCCTTCGAAGTGAGCTCAGTCAACAAGTCGATATTGTTGGTCGATGACGACCAGGAAATACGCGAGTTGCTGGAAACCTATCTGACCCGCGCCGGGTTTCAGGTACGGGCCACAGCCGATGGCGCCAGTTTCCGTCAGGCCCTCAACGAGGCGCCGAGCGATCTGGTGATCCTCGATGTCATGCTGCCCGACGAGGACGGTTTCAGTCTGTGCCGCTGGGTGCGTCAGCATCCGCGTCAGGCGCAGGTGCCGATCATCATGCTCACCGCCAGTTCCGACGAGGCCGACCGGGTCATCGGTCTGGAGCTTGGCGCCGACGATTACCTCGGCAAACCTTTCAGCCCCCGCGAACTGCAGGCGCGCATCAAAGCGCTGCTGCGCCGTGCACAATTCGGGCAGGAACGCAGCGGCAGTGAAGTGCTGGCGTTTGACGATTGGCGGCTGGACATGGTCAGTCATCGGCTGTTTCACACCGACGGCGAGGAAGTGATTCTGTCCGGTGCCGATTTCGCTCTGCTGAAACTGTTCCTCGATCACCCACAGGAAATTCTCGACCGCGACACCATCGGCAATGCCACCCGCGGCCGTGACCTGATGCCGCTCGATCGCATTGTCGACATGGCCGTCAGCCGCTTGCGCCAACGTCTGCGTGACACGGAAAAGCCGCCACGGCTGATTCGCACGGTACGCGGCAGCGGCTATCAACTGGCAGCCAACGTGGTTGCCGGCAATGGTCACTGAGTCGCTACGCCGGCTCGCCAGCAAAGTGCCGGTGCCGCGTTCGCTGCTGGGGCGGATGTTGCTGCTGACCTTGCTCGCGGTGCTGTTTGCGCAGACCTTGTCGAGTGTGATCTGGGTTTCGCAATTGCGCGCCACCCAGCTCGAAGGCCTGGTCACCAGCGCCCGCAGCCTTGCTCATTCGATGACCGCCAGCGTCAGTTATTTTCGTTCGTTGCCGGTGGCCTATCGGCCGCTTGTGCTCGATCAGTTGCGCAGCATGGGCGGCACGCGATTTGTCGTAACGCTCAACGACAAGCCGCTGGGCATGGACGTGCTGCCGGTCACTGCGCGTAAAGCCGCGGTAATGAAAGCGGTCGACGAAGTGCTGCGTCAGTCTCTCGGGCAAGACACCGACATCTCGGTGTCTTTCGTCAGTCCCGAGGATCTGCGCATCTTCAACGCCGGGCTGAAACTCGATGAATTGCCGCGCTCCTGGGCGCACTACGCCCTGACCCTTGAGCCGGTGAATCCGCCAGTGCTGGTCACGCAGATTCAGATGGCGCCGGGCGAATGGCTGTACATCGCCTCGCTGTTGCCCGAGCCCTACACCAGCCTTGAAGAGCAAGGCCTGCCGTCGCAGCAAGTGTGGTTCATCGTCCTCACCAGCGGCTTTCTGCTGCTGTTCATCGGTGTGCTGGTGCACTGGCAGAGCCGGCCGCTCAAGCGCCTGGCCCGAGCCGCGCGGGATCTGTCGCTTGGCGCCGACGTCGAACCGGTGGCGGAGGGCGGCGGCAGTGAAGTGGTCGAGGTCGGCCGTGCGTTCAACACCATGCGCGAGCGCATCAGCCGTTACCTGACCGAACGCAGCCAATTGTTCAGTGCGATTTCCCATGACTTGCGCACGCCGATCACCCGTCTGCGTTTGCGCGTCGAACTGCTCGAAGACGAACAACTGCAAATCAAGTTTGGTCGTGATCTGGATGAGTTGGAACTGCTGGTCAAAGGCGCGTTGCAATGCGTGAAAGACACTGACATCCACGAAAACATCGAACCGGTCGATCTCAACCATGTGCTCGATTGTCTGGTGGAGCCGTATCTGGCGCCTAACGGCAATGGTCGCGTGACCCAGCATGGGCGGGCGCTGGCAGCGTATTCGGGCAAACCTTTGGCGTTGAAGCGCTGCATCGGCAACCTGATCGACAATGCGTTGAAGTACGGACAGAACGCGCATCTGCACATTGATGACGATGAAAGTGCATTCGTCCTGCACGTCGATGATGAAGGGCCGGGCGTGCCGGAGCAGCGGCTGGAGCAGGTGTTTGAGCCGCACTTCAGGTTGGCGGGGCAGCAGCAGGGGTATGGGCTCGGCCTCGGGATTGCGCGCAATATCGCTCATAGCCATGGCGGTGAGGTGACGCTGCAGAACCTGCGTGAGGGTGGGTTGCGGGTGACGTTGCAGTTGCCGCGGTCGATGGATTGAAAATCAAAAGATCGCAGCCTTCGGCAGCTCCTACACCGATCCCTGTAGGAGCTGCCGAAGGCTGCGATCTTTTGACTTTGCTTTTCATGTCACGAATCAGTGACAAAACCCGTCCCCTTCGTTACAAGCCCACCCCGGCCCGTTGTTTAGACTCCCCGCAGTCATAACAACAAAAAAGGCCACCCATGGACCACTTCGAACCCGGCTTCAGCAGCTGGCTCAATGCCCCCGCGCACCAGCGATGGCTTGCCGCCGAAGGCCAGCGCCTGCTGGATTTCGCCAGGGCGTCACGCCTGCCCGAAGGCTTCGGCAACCTCGACGAACGCGGCCGTTTGCCTGCGAACGCACGAGCCGAAACCATGAACACTGCGCGCATGACCCACAGCTTCGCCATGGCCCACATTCAGGGGTTGCCGGGGTTTGCCGAACTGGTCGATCACGGCATTGCCGCCCTGCGCGGGCCGCTGCGTGATGCGCTGCACGGTGGCTGGTTTGCGGTGGCCGAGCATCGCGATGACAACACCGGCAAGAACGCCTACCTGCACGCCTTCGTGGCACTGGCGGCGAGCTCGGCGGTGGTCGCACGACGTCCCGGTGCGCAGGCGCTGCTGGATGATGCGATCGACATCATCGACACCTATTTCTGGAGCGAAGAAGAGGGCGCCATGCGCGAATTCTTCAATCGTGACTGGAGCGAAGAGGAAGCCTATCGCGGCGCCAACAGCAACATGCACGCGACCGAAGCGTTCCTCGCCCTGGCCGATGTCACTGAAGACCCACGCTGGCTGGTGCGCGCCCAACGCATCGTCGAGCGGGTAATTCATGGTCATGCTGCTGCCAACGATTACATGGTCATTGAGCACTTCGACCGCGACTGGCAACCGCTGCGCGAATACAACCATGACAATCCCGCCGACGGTTTCCGCCCTTATGGCACCACGCCGGGACACGGTTTCGAGTGGGCGCGGCTGTTGCTGCACCTCGAAGCGGCGCGAGTGCAGGCCGGCATGCTTACCCCCGGTTGGCTCGCCACCGACGCGCAGAAACTCTTCGAGCAAAACTGCCGTTACGGTTGGGATGTCGATGGCGCGCCGGGCATCGTCTACACCCTCGACTGGAACAACAAAGCCGTGGTCCGCCATCGCTTGCACTGGACGCATGCCGAGGCCAGCGCTGCGGCCAGCGCTTTGCTCAAGCGCACCGGCGATGAGCAATATGAAACCTGGTACCGCCTGTTCTGGGATTTTTGCGATGTGAATTTCATCGACCGTTGCGACGGCAGTTGGCACCACGAACTCAATCCGCAAAACATTCCAAGTGCCGATATCTGGCCGGGCAAACCCGATCTGTACCACGCCTGGCAGGCGGTGCTGATCCCGCGTCTACCCTTGGCACCTAGCATGGCCACTGCGCTGGCGCGCTTGTCCCAGAGCATTCCTGTGTAACCATGTGGTGACATTCGCGCGTCCCTTCGTTACCTGCGAGGGGAATCGCCCTGTTTAAACTCCTGTGCAGCGCAAGCACCAGACTTGCAATGCATAACAACAAGAAAGGTACATCTCAGATGAATGCGATTTCTCGCCTCGCTACTGTCATTTCTGTCGCCTCCCTGTTCCCGCTCGCAATTCTGCCTCTCAGTGTTTCCGCTGCCGAATCCAAAGGTTCGGTGGAAGTCGTGCACTGGTGGACCTCAGGTGGCGAAAAAGCTGCCGTTGATGTGCTCAAGGCCCAAGTCGAAAAAGACGGTTTCACCTGGAAAGACGGCGCTGTCGCCGGTGGTGGCGGTGCGACTGCCATGACTGTGCTGAAAAGCCGTGCAGTGGCCGGCAACCCGCCAGGCGTTGCCCAGATCAAAGGCCCGGACATCCAGGAATGGGCGTCGACCGGCCTGCTCGACACCGACGTTCTGAAGGACGTTGCCAAGTCGGAAAAGTGGGACAGCCTGCTCGACAAGAAAGTCTCCGATACCGTGAAGTACGACGGTGATTACGTGGCCGTGCCGGTGAACATTCACCGTGTGAACTGGCTGTGGATCAATCCGGAAGTCTTCAAGAAAGCCGGCATCGAAAAAGCCCCGACCACCCTCGAAGAATTCTACGCCGCTGGCGACAAGCTCAAGGCTGCGGGCTTCATCCCGCTGGCGCACGGCGGTCAGCCTTGGCAGGACAGCACCGTGTTCGAAGCCGTTGTGCTTTCGGTCATGGGCGTTGATGGCTACAAGAAAGCCCTGGTCGATCTGGACAACGCTGCGCTGACTGGCCCGGAAATGGTCAAGGCGCTGACCGAGCTGAAGAAAGTCGCGACCTACATGGACGCCGACGGCAAAGGTCAGGACTGGAACCTGGAAGCGGCCAAGGTCATCAACGGCAAGGCCGGCATGCAGATCATGGGTGACTGGGCCAAGTCCGAATGGACCGCCGCGAAGAAAATTGCCGGCAAGGATTACCAGTGCGTAGCGTTCCCGGGCACCGATAAGGCGTTCACCTACAACATCGACTCGCTGGCCGTGTTCAAGCAGAAAGACGCGGGCACCGCGGCTGGTCAGCAGGACATCGCCAAAGTCGTGCTGGGTGAAAACTTCCAGAAAGTCTTCAGCATCAACAAAGGCTCGATCCCGGTACGAATCGACATGTTGAACGACATGGAGAAACTCGGTTTCGACTCCTGCGCACAAACTGCTGCCAAGGACTTCCTGGCGGACTCCAAGTCCGGCGGCCTGCAGCCGAGCATGGCGCACAACATGGCGACCACGCTGGCCGTACAAGGCGCGTTTTTTGACGTAGTCACCAACTACATCAACGACCCGAAAGCCGACCCGGCCGACACCGCCAAGAAACTCGGCGCGGCAATCAAGTCGGCCAAATAAGCCTTAGTGGCAAGCGGCAAGTTGAAAGCTGCAAGTAAGAGCACTGCCCTGCTTATCTCGCAGCTTGAAACTTGCAGCTTGTAGCTGCTCTTCTCTTTTTTATGGATTTCCCCATGAGTTCTGTTGCTGTGTTCAGCAAAGCCTCGCCGTTCGATGCATTGCAGCGCTGGCTACCTAAACTGGTGCTGGCGCCGAGCATGTTCATCGTGCTGGTGGGCTTCTATGGCTACATCCTGTGGACGTTCGTGCTGTCGTTCACCACCTCGACATTCCTGCCCAACTACAAGTGGGCCGGTCTGGCGCAATACGCGCGGTTGTTCGACAACGATCGCTGGTGGGTTGCGAGCAAGAATCTCGCGATGTTCGGCGGCATGTTCATCGGCATCACCTTGGTGATCGGCGTGTTGCTGGCGGTGTTCCTCGACCAGCGTATCCGTCGTGAAGGCTTTATCCGCACCATTTACCTGTACCCGATGGCGCTCTCGATGATCGTCACCGGTACCGCGTGGAAGTGGCTGCTCAACCCGGGCATGGGCCTGGACAAATTGTTGCGTGACTGGGGCTGGGAAGGCTTCCGTCTCGACTGGCTGATCGACCCGGATCGCGTGGTGTATTGCCTGGTGATCGCGGCTGTATGGCAAGCCTCGGGCTTCATCATGGCGATGTTCCTCGCCGGCCTGCGCGGGGTTGACCAATCGATCATCCGTGCCGCGCAGATCGATGGCGCGAGCATGCCGCGCATCTACTGGAAAGTCGTGCTGCCAAGCCTGCGTCCGGTGTTCTTCAGTGCCGTGATGATTCTGGCGCACATCGCGATCAAGAGCTTTGACCTGGTCGCGGCGATGACCGCCGGTGGTCCGGGTTACTCCTCCGACCTGCCAGCGATGTTCATGTACTCCTTCACCTTCAGTCGCGGCCAGATGGGCATGGGCTCGGCCAGTGCGATTCTGATGCTCGGTGCGATTCTCGCGATCATCGTGCCTTACCTGTACTCCGAGCTGAGGACCAAGCGTAATGACTAGTCTCGCTGCCAAATCCCCCATCAGCCTGAGTCGCATCGCGATCTACGCGGTGCTGATCCTCGCGGTGCTCCTGTATCTGGTGCCGCTGGTGGTCATGCTGCTGACCAGCTTCAAGACCCCGGAAGACATCGGCACCGGCAACCTGCTGAGCTGGCCGACCGTGGTCACCGGCATCGGCTGGGTGAAAGCCTGGGCCACCGTCGACGGCTACTTCTGGAACTCGATCAAGATCACCGTCCCGGCCGTGATCATCTCCACCGCCATCGGTGCGTTGAACGGCTATGTGCTGTCGTTCTGGCGCTTCCGCGGTTCGCAACTGTTCTTCGGCCTGCTGCTGTTCGGCTGCTTCCTGCCGTTCCAGACCGTGCTGCTGCCGGCCTCGTTCACCCTCGGCAAGATGGGCCTGGCGAGCACCACCACCGGCCTGGTGTTCATTCATGTGGTTTACGGCCTGGCGTTTACCACGCTGTTTTTCCGTAACTACTACGTGAGCATTCCCGATGCATTGGTGAAAGCCGCACGCCTTGATGGCGCAGGGTTCTTCACCATTTTTCGGCGGATCATTCTGCCGATGTCGACGCCGATCATCATGGTTTGCCTGATATGGCAGTTCACCCAGATCTGGAACGACTTCCTGTTCGGTGTGGTGTTCTCCAGCGGTGATTCGCAACCGATCACGGTGGCGCTGAACAACCTGGTCAATACCAGCACCGGCGCCAAGGAATACAACGTTGATATGGCAGCGGCGATGATCGCCGGCCTGCCGACCCTGCTGGTCTATGTGGTCGCAGGCAAGTATTTCGTGCGCGGGCTGACGGCCGGCGCGGTCAAGGGGTAATCATGGCAACGCTCGAACTTCGCAACGTAAACAAGACTTATGGCCCCGGCCTGCCGGACACCCTGAAGAACATCGAACTGTCGATCAAGGAAGGTGAGTTCCTGATCCTCGTCGGCCCGTCGGGCTGCGGCAAGTCGACGCTGATGAACTGCATCGCCGGGCTGGAAACCATCACCGGCGGCGCGATCATGATTGGCGATCAAGACGTCAGCGGCATGAGCCCCAAGGATCGCGACATCGCCATGGTGTTCCAGTCCTACGCCTTGTACCCGACCATGAGCGTGCGCGAGAACATCGAGTTCGGTCTCAAGATTCGCAAGATGCCGCAGTCGGCGATCGACGAAGAAGTCGCTCGCGTGGCCAAGCTGTTGCAGATCGAACACTTGCTCAACCGCAAGCCGGGCCAGCTCTCCGGTGGTCAGCAACAGCGTGTGGCGATGGGCCGTGCGTTGGCGCGTCGGCCGAAGATTTATCTGTTCGACGAACCGCTGTCCAACCTCGACGCCAAGCTGCGCGTCGAGATGCGCACCGAAATGAAACTGATGCACCAGCGCCTGAAAACCACCACGGTGTACGTGACCCACGACCAGATCGAAGCGATGACCCTGGGCGATAAAGTGGCGGTGATGAAGGACGGCATCATTCAGCAGTTCGGCACGCCAAAAGAGATCTACAACGACCCTGCCAACCTGTTCGTGGCGAGCTTCATCGGTTCGCCGCCAATGAACTTCATCCCGCTGCGTCTGCAACGCAAGGACGGTCGTCTGTTGGCGCTGCTCGACAGCGGCCAGGCCCGTTGCGAACTGCCGATGGGCATGCAGGACGCCGGTCTTGAAGACCGCGAAGTGATCCTCGGCCTGCGCCCGGAACAGATCGTTCTGGCGAACGGCGAGGGCAACGGCCTGCCGAGCATTCGCGCTGAAGTGCAGGTTACCGAGCCGACCGGTCCGGACACGCTGGTGTTCGTCAATCTGAACGACACCAAGGTCTGCTGCCGTCTGGCGCCAGACGTGGCGCCGCAAGTGGGCGAGAGCCTTACGCTGCAATTCGATCCGTCGAAAGTGTTGTTGTTTGATGCCAAGACTGGCGAGCGGTTGGGCGTTGCCGGTCAAGCACAGACCGATGCGCGGTCTGCGAACGTGGCCCAATTCAAAGGCCGGTGAAGAACAAATGTGGGAGCGAGCCTGCTCGCGAAAGCGGTCTGACATCCAGCACTGATGTCGCCTGATACACCGCATTCGCGAGCAGGCTCGCTCCCACAAAGGAGCACGCGGTGGATTGCCTGTAATCCATCGCACTTTATGTAAACCGCGTTAGATAAAAACAGTTAATAACAATAAAGACGAGGATGTAGGGATGAAAATGAAACACGTCAATGCCCGGTTGATCTGCCAAGTGTCAGCTGCGGCAGCACTGGTGCTGGCCGGCAATGCGATGGCGGCGGATGCTTTCAGCTCCGACTCCAAATGGATGACCGGTGACTGGGGTGGCGAGCGGACCAAGCTGATCGAGCAGGGTATCGACATCAAGGCCGACTACGTTGGGGAAGTCGGTGGCAACCTGAACGGTGGCTTCAACGACGACAAGACTGCGCGTTACGCTGACCAGTTCGGTCTGGGCGTGGCACTCGATCTGCAAAAGCTGTGGGGCTGGGACAACACTCAGGCCAAGATCCAACTGACCAACCGTAACGGCTACAACATCTCCAACGACCGTGTTGGTGATCCGCGTGCCGGCACCTTGAGTTCGTCGCAGGAAGTCTACGGCCGTGGCCACATGGTGCGTCTGACCCAGTTGTGGATTCAGCACCAGTTCTTCGACAACAAACTCGACGTCAAGGCCGGTTACTTCGGTGAAGGCGAAGACTTCAACACCTTCCCGTGCGACTTCCAGAACCTGGCGTTCTGCGGTTCGCAAGTGGGTAACTGGGCGACCAACATCTGGTACAACTGGCCCGTCAGCCAGGCCGCGATCCGTGTGAAGTACAACATCAATGATGAGCTCTACGCTCAGATCGGTGCGTACAACCAGAACCCGTCGCAACTGGAGCACGGCAACGGCTTCAAACTCAGCGGCAGCGGCACCAAAGGCACCGTTTTGCCGGTCGAACTGGTCTGGTCGCCGAAGGTTAACAGCCTGCCGGGCGAATACCGCGTCGGTTACTACAAGAGCACGGCGGACGCTGATGATGTTCGTGAAGATATCAATGGTTTCGACGCTGCCACTACTGGCGACGCCTACAAGACCCACAGCAGCAAAAGCGGTTACTGGTTCGTGGCGCAACAGCAACTCACCAGCCATAACGGCGATGCGACCCGCGGCCTGAACATCGCGGCCAACGCCACGTTCCACGACAAGGACACCAACTTCATCGACAACTATCAGTCGGTGATGTTTGTCTACAAAGGCCCGTTCGACGCACGTCCCAAGGATGACGTCGGTATCGGCGCGGCGCGTATCCACGTCAACAAGGACGTGAAGCGCAACGCTGAACTGCTGAACGCTTCCAACGGTGTGTCCGACTACGACAATGCCGCGTTCTCGCCAATTCGTGAAACCGAATACAACTACGAGATCAACTACGGCTTCCACGTCACCAACTGGCTGACCGTGCGTCCTAACCTGCAATACATCACGCACCCGGGCGGTGTTGATGAAGTGGACAACGCTCTGGTCGCCGGCCTGAAAATTCAGTCGGTGTTCTAACGCGTCTGCGATAAGCTCCTCTCTATGTGCGCATATTTGCGGACAGCGAGGGGCGTTCTCAATTGTTTGTACCCGCCGCGGTGGGGAAACCAATTGAGAACGCCCCTTAGGCTGTCCGCTTTTTTTTGGGGCAGGCGCCGCCCTGTGAAAGACGATTTCAGGACTGTGGTCCCATGCATGAGCATCCGCTGCAACGCTTCTTCAAATCCCTGCGCGAGCAACCTGTTTTCGCTTGGGAGCGCTATCAGATGCGCGACGTATTGGTGATCGATCATCCGCTGTGTCAGGCGGTGTTCAGTCGTCAGGGCGCGCAGTTGCTGCACTTTCAGCCGCGCGGGCAAAAGCCGTGGTTGTGGTGTGCGGCGAAGTGGCCGCATGTGGGTGCGATCCGTGGTGGTGTGCCGGTGTGCTGGCCGTGGTATGGCCGCCATCCAAGCGAAAACGCGTGGCCATCCCATGGTTGGGCGCGCCTGCTCGACTGGAAGTTGCTAGACAGCAGCAGCGCTGAAGATGGCGTGCGCCTGCACTGGCAATTGCAATTGTGCGACTGGCAGGTTGACCTCCACGCTCACCTTGGGGAACGCATGGAGTTGCGCTTGAGCACCGAGCACCAGGACGACATGCCATGCCAGTTGAGCCAGGCTTTGCACGCTTACTGGCGTATTGGCGATGTCGGTGAGATAGCGCTGTCTGGGCTCGAAGGCGCACAAGGTTATGACCAGTTGAACCGCCAGGCTTGCCAGCAGGAAGGCGAGTTGCGGGTCGACGGCGGCTGTCAGCGGGTTTTCCAGCACGACGGCGAATTACAGCTCAAGGATCACGCCTGGCAGCGCGAGTTGTGCATCGATACGGGTGACAGTGCAGACACGGTGGTGTGGCATCCGGGCTCGCGGCCGTTGCTGGGCGTTAGCTGGGATGAGGTGTTGGAGTTTGTGTGTGTTGAAGCGGCGGCGGGGGGCACCGACAGTCTGCATCTGGCGCCGGGGGAGAAGGCGCATTTGAGTTTGCAGGCGTGGGCGGCTGCCTGATTCAAAGCCATGCAGTGAATCGGCTGGCCTCTTCGCGAGCAGGCTCGCTCCCACAGGGAAATCCATTTCAAATGTGGGAGCGAGCCTGCTCGCGAAGAGGGTGTATCTGTTAGCCGAGATTTCGGATCAATTGAACTCGTCGCCAACCGGATACCGGCTCGCATTCAAGCTCTCTTTGATCTTGCGCAGATGCGGCTGGAAATCCACCCCGCGACGCAGCGTCATCCCGGTCGCCAACACATCCAGTACGGTCAACTGAATGATCCGCGAAGTCATCGGCATATAGATGTCGGTGTCTTCAGGCAATGGAATGTTCAGGCTCAAGGTACTGGCCTTGGCCAGCGGCGAATTCTCGGCGGTCAAACCCAGCACCGAAGCACCGTTCTCGCGAGCAATGCGCGCCACTTCCACCAGTTCACGGGTGCGGCCGGTGTAGGAGATGATCACGAACAGCTCGCCGGTGTGCGCAACCGAAGCAATCATCCGCTGCATCAATACATCGGCATGCGCTGTCACCGCCAGGTTGAAACGGAAAAACTTGTGCTGCGCATCCAGGGCCACCGGCGCCGAAGCCCCGAGGCCGAAGAAGTGAATCTGCCGCGCCTGAATCAACAGGTCGACGGCACGGCTGATCAGGTTCGGATCAAGCGCCTGACAAGCGCTGTCCAGTGAGGCAATGGCGCTGCCGAAAATCTTCTGCGTGTACGCTTCGGGATTGTCATCGGCCTCGACCGCCCGGCTGACATACGCCGCGCCGCTGGCCAGGCTCTGCGCCAGTTGCAGCTTGAGCTCGGGGTAGCCGCTGACGCCGAACGACCGGCAAAAACGGTTGACCGTCGGCTCACTCACCGACGCAGCCTGGGCGAGGGCGGCGATGCTGAAGCGGGTGGCCTGCTGCGGGTTGAGCAGGATCACTTCGGCGACTTTGCGTTCGGCCTTGTTCAGGTCTTCAAGGCGACTCTGGATCTGTTCCAGTAAATTTCGCACGCGATCCATATGGAATTCCTAATTCACCTGCGCAAAGGTGCGCCGGGCTATGCAAATTGGGCCTTTGATATCGCCCGTAACGGTGGCCTATCCTACTGATGGCTCCGACCGACCACCACTCGGAATCTATATTTTGCGAAAATGTTGTGTTTATTACTACATTTTCCCTTGAGTGATGCCTTGAAAAAAGGTATTTGTAGCTTAACTTGATAAAAGAACAAACATCATGCCTTCGATTACGGTTGAACCGTGCACCTTTGCCTTGTTCGGCGCTCTTGGCGATCTGGCCCTGCGCAAGTTGTTTCCTGCCCTTTATCACCTCGATGGCGCTGACTTGTTGCACGAGGACACGCGCATCATCGCGCTGGCCCGTGAAGACGGCACCGAGCAGCAGCACCTGGCATTCATCTCCGCCGAATTGCGCCGCTACGTCGGCAACGAGTTGAACGAGGCTGTCGCCGAACGTTTTCTGGCGCGCCTGACCTACCTGCACGTCGACTTCCTCAAGGCTGAAGATTACGTCGCGCTGGCCGAAATGGCCGGCAGCACGCAACGCATGATTGCCTACTTCGCCACTCCGGCGGCGGTGTACGGCGCGATCTGCGAGAACCTGGCGAATGTCGGGCTGGCAGAAAACACCCGCGTGGTCCTGGAAAAACCGATCGGCTCCGATCTGGAATCCTCGCGCAAGGTCAACGACGCCGTGGCGCAGTTCTTTCCGGAGAACCGCACCTACCGTATCGACCACTATCTGGGCAAAGAAACCGTTCAGAACCTGATCGCCCTGCGTTTCGCCAACAGCCTGTTCGAAACCCAGTGGAACCAGAATTACATCTCCCACGTGGAAATCACCGTGGCCGAGAAGGTCGGTATCGAAGGCCGCTGGGGCTATTTCGACAAGGCTGGCCAACTGCGCGACATGATCCAGAATCACCTGTTGCAGCTGCTCTGCCTGATCGCCATGGACCCGCCGGCCGACCTGTCCGCCGACAGCATCCGTGACGAGAAAGTCAAAGTGCTCAAGGCGCTGGCGCCGATCAGCCCGGAAGGCCTGACCACTCAGGTCGTGCGCGGCCAGTACATCGCCGGTCACAGCGAAGGCAAATCCGTACCGGGCTACCTCGAAGAACCGAATTCCAACACCCAGAGCGACACCGAAACCTTCGTCGCCCTGCGTGCCGACATCCGCAACTGGCGCTGGGCCGGCGTGCCGTTTTACCTGCGTACCGGCAAACGCATGCCGCAGAAACTCTCGCAGATCGTCATCCACTTCAAGGAACCGTCGCACTACATCTTCGCCCCCGAGCAGCGCCTGCAGATCAGCAACAAACTGATCATCCGCCTGCAACCGGACGAAGGTATTTCCTTGCGCGTGATGACCAAAGAGCAGGGCCTGGACAAAGGCATGCAATTGCGCAGCGGTCCGCTGCAACTGAATTTCTCCGACACCTGGCGTAGCGCGCGGATCCCCGATGCCTACGAGCGGTTGTTGCTGGAAGTGATGAACGGCAATCAGAACCTGTTTGTCCGTAAAGATGAAATCGAAGCCGCGTGGAAGTGGTGTGACCAGTTGATCGCCGGGTGGAAAAAATCCGGTGACGCGCCCAAGCCGTACGCGGCCGGGTCGTGGGGGCCGATGAGCTCCATTGCATTGATCACGCGGGACGGGAGGTCGTGGTATGGCGATATCTGATGTGAAACTGCCTGCGGGCGTGAATGCCCACGCATTCAAGAGCCCGGTGCTGTTGGCCGAAGGTCTGGCGCTGAATGTGGCCAAGCAACTGAGCGATGCCATCGCCGCACGCGGCAACGCGGTGCTGGTGGTGTCCGGCGGTCGCAGCCCGGTGGCGTTTTTCCAGCATCTGGCCAAGCAGGAGCTGGACTGGTCGAAGGTCGTCGTGACTCTCGCCGACGAGCGCTGGGTGCCGGTTGAACATGCCGACAGCAACGCCGGTCTGCTCAAGCAATATTTGCTCAAGGGCCCGGCCGCCAAGGCGCAATTCCTCAGCCTCTACAGCGCTGCGGCGAATGTCGAGCAGGCTGCCGAACAGGCTGACCGTTTGCTCGCCGAATTGCCGCCGATTGATGTGCTGGTGCTGGGCATGGGCGATGACGGCCACACCGCGTCGCTGTTTCCCGACAGCCCGAACCTGGCCCAGGCGCTGCAAACCGACGGCACGCGTCGTTGCTGGCCGATGCTGGCGCCAAGTGTGCCGCGTCAGCGCCTGACCATGAGTCGTGCGCTGCTGGCTTCGGCCAAACACAAGATTCTGTCGATTTCCGGTCAGTCGAAACTGACCACCCTGAATGCCGCGCTGGCATCCGATGACGTCGCGGCCATGCCGGTGCGCGCGTTTCTGCAACCTACGTTAGAGATTTACTGGTGCCCATGAGCCAAGGAACAGCCGCTATGACAACCCCATCCCCGACCGTTTCCATGGCGGACAAAGTTGCCCTGATCGACAGCATCTGCGCCAAGGCACGGATCCTGCCGGTGATCACCATCGCCCGCGAACAGGACGTGCTGCCGCTGGCCGACGCCCTCGCTGCCGGTGGTCTGACCGCGCTGGAAGTCACCCTGCGCTCACAGTTCGGGCTCAAGGCCATCCAGATCCTGCGTGACCAGCGCCCGGAGCTCATGACCGGCGCCGGCACTGTGCTGGATCGCAACATGCTCGCGGCAGCTGAAGCGGCCGGCTCGCAATTCATCGTCACCCCAGGCATTACCCGTGACCTGCTCGAAGCCAGTGTCGACAGCCCGATTCCGCTGTTGCCAGGCATCAGCAATGCCTCCGGGATCATGGAAGGCTACGGTCTGGGTTATCGCCGCTTCAAGCTGTTCCCGGCGGAAGTCAGCGGCGGCGTGGCCGCGATCAAAGCCCTCGGCGGCCCGTTCGGCGAAGTGAAATTCTGCCCGACTGGCGGCGTCGGCCCGGCCAATATCAAGAGCTACATGGCGCTGAAAAACGTCATGTGCGTGGGCGGTAGCTGGATGCTTGATCCTGAGTGGATCAAGAACGGCGACTGGGCCCGCATTCAGGAATGCACCGCCGAAGCGTTGGCGCTGCTGGACTGATCAATACCTGACACTTCGTTGTGTGTTCTACGGCTTTACGGTGCGCTTGGTCGGTGCACCGTTTTTTTTTGCCTGTAGAAAACGGGCGCTCCCTTGTTTAAAAACCACATCAAAAGATCGCAGCCTGCGACAGCTCCTACAGGAGGCGTGACAGTTTTTCTGTAGGAGCTGTCGAGTGAAACGAGGCTGCGATCTTTTGATCTTGCTTCTAATGAACCAGGTCATCGGTTACTCAGCGATACATAGTTACCGCACCGCAAATTTTTCGTGGCGCTAACCTTGCGTTCATCTTATGGAAGAGAGGACGTACTCATGGAGCGAGATCTCGCATCAACCGCGCAGCAGTCGCTGTATCAACTGGCCCCCGAGCAAATCGCCGGGCCATTCTTTCGCAACCCCAAACTCTTGCGGCGCAACATCAGCGAGGGGGCTGAAGGGGTGCCGCTGATCCTGCGTCTGACCATCGTTGATGCCATGACCGGCGAGCCCGTCAACGGTGCGCTGGTGGATATCTGGCATTGCAACGCAAGGGGTGCGTACTCGGGCTGGAGCCGCCTCAATCCGGACGCGGAAGTCGATGTCGCGGCCATCGGCTCTATCCCGCGCACGGACGATGACACTTACCTGCGCGGCAGCCAGTTCTGTGATCACATGGGCCGCGCCCGATTTACCACCGTCTATCCCGGGTTCTATGCCGGGCGCGCGCTGCACATCCATGTGGCGGTGCGCATCGTTGCCGGTAACGAATACCTGGAGGAGCGCAATGTCGCCTGGGTCGGCCAGCTGTATTTTCCCGAGGTGGTTTCCCGGTCAGTGCTCAATGCCCAGGCCTACCGCGGGCGAGCGTCGTTACCGCTGAACAACGCCGAGGACGTTCTCTATGCCAGCCAGAACGGTGAAGCCTCGACGCTGGCGGTCTGGCCGATCGGTCGAGAGTCGCACGAGGACGGCTTCTTCGGCCACCTGACCATCGGCATCGACACCTTCGCGGTGTCGTCGCAGATCAAACCCGAGGACTTCGACAAGTACACGGTTTGAGCCAGTCAACGCAGCTCGTTGAGCGCGCGGGTCAGTAACTGCATGTCGATGGCGGTGGTGGTCACCCCCGGCGTAATACGGATGCATGGCCCGCACGCGGCGCCGGTGCGCACCACGGTGAACAACTTGTATTCATTGAGCAGTCGCTCGGCCATCAACTGTTGATCGTCATGGCGGGTGAAGCGCATCGCCGTGATCCCGCAATACAGTCGCGGATCATCCGGGGTCATGACTTCGATACCGGGCAAGTGGCGCACAGCGCTGACCCAAAGATTGCGCAGGTAGTTGAGCCGTGCACCTTTGGCCGCAGCGCCTCCCAGTGAACGGTGTTCCTCGAACACCAGCGGCAAAGTCATCAGCGCCGGTATGTTCGGCGTGCTGTACGACGTGCGTGCGCGGATATCGTTGCGTGGGTAATGCATCTCGCCCATGTCCGGATCGATATCAGCCAGGCGTTGCGGGGCAATATAGAGAAAGCCGAGGGTCAGCGGCGCGCCGATCCATTTGTGCAGGTTATAGCCGGCGAACGCGATACCCATGGCTTCGAGATCGAATTCCATCTGCCCCAGCGCATGAGCGCCGTCGAGGATGATATCGACGCCATGTTCCTTGGCCAGCGCGGCAATCGCCTGTACCGGCATTACCAGGCCGGTGCGGTGGGTAACATGGGTCAGCGCCATCAACTTGAGTTTCGGGTGGCGAATGAACGTCTCGCGATACGTCTCCAGCAGGCTGTCGAAACTGGCCGGATGCGCGTGGGCGATCTCGATCACCTCGACGCCGCGATGCCTTGCCAGCCAGCGCATGGCCCCCTTGACCGTGTCGTACTCCAGATCACAGATCAACACCTCATCGCCCGGTTGCAGGCGGTTGTAGTTGCGGATCAGCGATTGCAGGCCTTCGGTGGCGTTGCGGGTGAACGCGATACTCTGCGCACGCACGCCCATCAGCTCGGCCAACTGTGCCCGGATCTCGAGGTTGTCGTGCTGTTCGAAGCGTTGGCGTACATACACCGAGTTGCTGTTGTTGATCATCTCGATGTTGCGCTGATACTCCTCGATCACCGTGCGCGACATGCGCCCGAAGTAACCGTTCTCCAGGTTTATCGGCGCGGATTGAGCGTCGTAGCGATTGCCGAACGTTTGCCAGAAGTCTTCATCACGGGCGCGGCGGGTGTTATCAGGCATGGTCGGCTTAACTCTGATAGAGAAGGGCGCTTCAGTGGCGCGGGGCAGGTTTGCCGTGTTTGGCGCGCAGTGGTTCGAGCAAGTCCGAGAGGCCGTTGTGGTCGATCTCCTGCATCAATGCCAGCAAGCCACCGAGCTCGCCGTGGGGAAACCCCTCTCGGGCAAACCAGTTAAGGTAAGGCCCTGGCAGGTCGGCAATGATCCGGCCCTTGTATTTGCCGAAGGGCATTTCGCGGGTGATCAGCAGTTCGAGTTTTTCTGGATTCATCGGTTTTCGTCTGGATTCAAATCAGATTGAAAAATACAGGCATTCTGCATGCAGGCCAAATGACAGATCATGCAAATTACCGAGATACAGATAGTTCATTTATCTTTAAATTGTTGATTTATAAAGGTTTTTAAAAAATAAAAAAGCTGGCACGCACTCTGCAATATCCCTTGCATCTTTCATCAACCCGCAAGGAATTGAAAAATGACCGACGTTAATAAAGAAGCCATCTCTGTACTGAACGACCTGATCGAAACCAGCAAAGACGGTCAGGAAGGGTTCAAGACTTGCGCTGAAGACATCAAGCATCCTGAACTGAAAACCCTGTTCGCGACTCGCTCCGCCGATTGCGCCACTGCCGCTGCCGAGCTGCAAGCTGAAGTTCGCAAACTGGGTGGCGATCCGGAAACCTCCACCAGTGTCAGCGGTGACCTGCACCGTCGCTGGGTCGACGTCAAAGCCATGTTTACCGGCAAAGACGAAGAAGCCGTGCTGAACGAAGCCGAGCGCGGTGAAGATCACGCCCTGAAGGCTTATCGTGAAGCCATCGAAAAAATCAACAAACACAACCTGGTCGGTATTCGTGATCTGGTTGAACGTCAGTACCACGGCGTACAACGTAACCACGACCAGGTGAAAGCCCTGCGTAACCAGGCCCGCGCACGCTCGTAAGCGTTCGTAGGCTGTATAAAAAACGCCAGCTAGCCTGGCGTTTTTTTATGTCTGGGGGGAAAGATTTTCCTGACGCAGCGCAATCAATCAGCCAATGCTGATCGCCGGCAACGTCGGCAGCGTCACCGTCTGCTGCTTGCGCGGCGCCAGAATCTCGGCCTCGCCATCCACGACCAACTCATCACGCTGGTTGAACACGCGAGTGGCAATGCGCACGCGAAACTTTGGCAGCTTCTCGAGAATTTCCAGACGTACAGTCAAGGTATCGCCAATCTTCACCGGCTTTTGAAAGCTCATCTGCTGACCGATATAAATGGTGCCCGGTCCAGGCAGTTCGCAGGCCACCGCCGCACTGATCAGCGCGCCGCTGAACATGCCGTGGGCGATGCGCTCCTTGAACATGCTGGCGGCGGCGAACTCGGCGTCCAGGTGCACCGGGTTATGGTCGCCCGACATCGCGGCGAACAGCTGAATGTCACGCTCTTCGACAGTCTTGCTGTAGCTGGCGGTCTGGCCGACTTCGAGGGCTTCGTAAGGGATGTTGGTAACCTGGGTCATCGGTCTCGATTCCTGTGATGGATTGGATCAATCCACAAAAATTTATTCGCTGCGCTGAGGGCGTGGATGGCTCAGGGTCTGGTCGATCCAGGCCAGCACATCGGCGATCACTTCGTCGCGATTGGTTTCGTTAAACAATTCGTGCCGCGCCTGCGGGTAGATCTTCAGTTGCAGGTTCTGGCTGCCGGCCGAGCGCAATGCATCAGCCAGATCTTTCAGACGTTTGCCATCGCTCACCGGATCACATTCACCACCGATTACCAGCAGCGGCAGGCCCGGAGCGATCTGGGCGAGATTGGACGCTTTGCTGATTTGCTGCAAGCCGCCGAGCAAGTCGATCCACAGCTGATTGGTGCAGCGAAAACCACACAGTGGGTCGCTGGCGTACTTGTCGACTTCAGCCGGATCGCGGCTCAGCCAGTCGAAAGGTGTGCGCACCGGTTTGAATTTTTTGTTGAACGAGCCGAACGACAGCCACTCGATCAGCGCGCTGCGTCCCTTGCCGCCCTGGCGCAGCTTCTCCAGACGGGCGATTTGCCGCGCCGCACCATAGAGCGCCACTGGTTGAAAATTCGAGCCACTGAGAATTGCACCGTGCAGACTGGCGCTGTGATGCAGCAGATAACCCTGGGCGAGGTAACTGCCCATGCTGTGGCCGAGCAGGATGATCGGCACGCCGGGATGCTGCTGGCCGATGTGCTGGTTGAGACTGGCCAGATCACCGACGACTTTGCACCAGCCGTCGTCATCGGCGAAATGTCCGAGGGTGCCGTTATCGGCGGTTTTGCCATGTCCGCGAAGGTCCGGGGCATACATGCCGTAACCTTTGTCGCAAAACGTGTCGGCTAATCGGGCATATCGAGCGCTGTGTTCCGCCATGCCGTGGGCCAGCAGGATCACCGCTTTGAGTGGCCCGGGCGGCAGCCAGCGATTGACGTACAGGCGGCTGCGGTCACTCGCGTCCAGCCATAAGGTGTCGTGGGTCATGGCGATTCCTTTGCTCAGAGTCGGCACATTGTATAGCGCGTCTGATCAGCCCACGCCACGGCACGAAGATTCACACGATCAATGAGGACCTCGCCCATATTTGCCTGAATGGCCATAACTGCTAGTGTCCGTGAAGCTCCGCTTTTTCAGAAATGACAGAAAGCGGCCCGGATCGGCTCAGGTAAAGAGGACAAGAACAATGCAACCTGATTTCTGGAATGACAAACGCCCCGCCGGCGTACCGCTGGACATCGACATGGGGGAGTTCAAGTCGGTGATCGAGGTGTTCGAGCGTTCCTGCAAGAAGTTCGCGGATCGCCCGGCGTTCAGCAACATGGGCGTGACCTTGACCTACGCCGAGCTTGAGCGCCAGAGCGCAGCCTTCGCCGGTTACCTGCAGGCGCATACCGATCTGGTGCCGGGGGATCGCATCGCGGTGCAGATGCCCAACGTCCTGCATTACCCGATTGCCGTGTTCGGTGCGTTGCGTGCCGGGCTGATCGTGGTCAACACCAACCCGCTGTATACCGCGCGGGAGATGCGCCACCAATTCAAGGATTCCGGCGCGCGGGCGTTGGTCTACCTGAACATGTTCGGCCAGAAAGTCCAGGAAGTGCTCCCGGACACCGACATTCAATACCTGATCGAAGCGAAGATGGGCGACCTGATGCCCACCGCCAAAGGCTGGCTGGTCAACACCGTTGTCAGCAAAGTGAAGAAGATGGTCCCGGCGTATTCACTGCCGCAGGCGATCTCCTTCAAAAGCGCGCTGCGCATGGGGCGCGGTCTGGGCATCAAGCCGCTGAAGGCCGGCCTCGATGATATCGCCGTGTTGCAATACACCGGCGGCACCACAGGCCTTGCCAAGGGGGCAATGCTCACCCACGGCAATCTGGTGGCGAACATGCAGCAAGTGCGCGCCTGCCTTGCGCAACTCGGCCCGGATGGTCAGCCGCTGCTGCGCGAAGGCCAGGAAGTGATGATCGCGCCGCTGCCGCTGTACCACATCTATGCCTTCACCGCGAACTGCATGTGCATGATGGTTTCCGGCAACCACAACGTACTGATCACCAATCCACGGGACATTGGCGGGTTCATCAAGGAGTTGAAGAACTGGAGGTTTTCGGCGCTGCTGGGCCTCAACACCCTGTTTGTCGCATTGATGGAGCATCCGGATTTCAAGACCCTGGATTTCTCCACACTGAAACTGACCAACTCCGGCGGCACGGCGCTGGTGAAGGCGACGGCCGAACGCTGGGAACAGATCACCGGTTGCCGCATCACCGAAGGTTACGGCTTGACCGAAACCTCACCGGTGGCCTGCACCAATCCGTACGGCGACCAGTCGCGTCTGGGCACAGTCGGTTTGCCAGTGCCGGGCACGCTGTTGAAAGTGATCAACGATGACGGCGTCGAGCAGCCCATGGGCGAGCGTGGCGAGTTGTGCATCAAAGGCCCGCAGATCATGAAAGGCTATTGGAACAAGCCCGAAGCTACCGCCGAAGTGCTGGATGCTGAGGGCTGGTTCAAATCCGGCGACATCGCGGTCATCGATACGGACGGGTTCGTGCGCATTGTGGATCGCAAGAAAGACATGATCATCGTTTCCGGTTTCAACGTGTATCCGAATGAAATCGAGGACGTGGTCATGGCCCACCCGAAAGTCGCCAACTGCGCGGTGATCGGTGTGCCGGACGAGCGTTCGGGCGAGGCGGTGAAATTGTTCGTGGTGGCGCGGGAAAGCGGGGTCAGCCTTGAAGAGCTGAAGGCTTATTGCAAGGAGAATTTCACAGCGTACAAAGTGCCCAAGCACATTGTGTTGCGTGAGTCGTTGCCGATGACGCCGGTCGGGAAGATTCTGCGGCGTGAGTTGCGCGATATCGCATAAAGGGCAAAAGCGCAAAGATCGCAGCCTTCGGCAGCTCTTACATGGGAATGCGTTTCCTGTAGGAGCTGCCGAAGGCTGCGATCTTTTGCTTTCAAGGCCCAAAATTCAGGGGCCTTAGGGGTGTTCTAGGATTTTTGCTCTAAAATGACTGCTAGAAAGTCTTGAGTCATCAATGTGACTGTAGGGGCCGCTTTTGGCTCTAGTCGACCCTCGGCAAAGCTGCTACTCTCGGCGCGCTTTGTGACTTCTCGGCCTATATACAAGCCAGATTCACCAATACAAAACACACACCAATAATAATCGCATCAAATGCGGTGAAGAATTCGCGTTGCTGAGGAGTGGGCTTCCATGATCGAAGACTTTTGGAAGGATAAATACCCGGCTGGAATTGCTGCCGACATCAATCCAGACGAGTATCCGAACATTCAGGCAGTGTTGAAGCAATCCTGCCAACGCTTCGCCGACAAACCGGCTTTCAGCAACCTGGGCAAGACAATCACCTACGGTGAATTGTATGAATTGTCCGGCGCGTTTGCCGCGTATCTGCAACAGCATACCGATTTGCAGCCCGGTGATCGAATCGCCGTGCAACTGCCCAACGTTCTGCAATACCCGGTGGCCGTTTTCGGTGCCATCCGCGCCGGGCTGATCGTGGTCAACACCAACCCGCTGTACACCACGCGGGAAATGGAACACCAATTCAACGACTCCGGTGCCAAAGCGCTGGTGTGCCTGGCGAACATGGCGCACCTGGCCGAAGCCGTGGTGCCGAAAACCGGCGTCAAACACGTCATCGTCACCGAAGTCGCCGACCTGCTGTCGCCAATCAAGCGCTTGCTGATCAACAGCGTCATCAAGTACGTGAAGAAAATGGTCCCGGCTTATCACTTGCCAAAAGCCGTCAAGTTCAACGACGTGCTGAGCAAGGGCCAGGGTCAGCCTGTGGCAGAAGCCAACCCGCACAGCGGTGATGTGGCGGTGCTGCAATACACCGGCGGCACCACCGGCGTGGCCAAAGGCGCGATGCTGACCCACCGCAACCTCGTCGCCAACATGCTGCAATGCAAGGCGCTGATGGGTTCCAACCTTAATGAAGGTTGCGAGATCCTGATCACGCCGCTGCCGCTGTACCACATCTACGCGTTCACCTTTCATTGCATGGCGATGATGCTGATCGGCAACCACAACATCCTGATCAGCAACCCGCGCGACCTGCCGGCGATGGTCAAGGAACTGTCGAAGTGGAAGTTCAGCGGTTTCGTCGGCCTGAACACACTGTTCGTGGCGCTGTGCAACAACGAAGGTTTCCGCAAGCTGGATTTCTCGGCGCTGAAAGTCACCCTGTCCGGCGGCATGGCACTGCAACTGGCCGCTGCCGAACGCTGGAAAGCGGTCACCGGTTGTGCGATCTGCGAAGGTTACGGCATGACCGAAACCAGCCCGGTGGCCACGGTCAACCCGATCCAGCACATCCAGATCGGCACCATCGGTATTCCGGTGCCATCGACCCTGTGCAAAGTCATCGACGATGCCGGTGTCGAGCAGCCGCTGGGTGAAATTGGCGAGCTGTGCGTCAAGGGCCCGCAGGTGATGAAAGGTTACTGGCAGCGTCAGGACGCCACCGATGAAATGCTCGACAGTGACGGCTGGCTGAAGACCGGTGACATCGCGCTGATCCAGCCGGATGGCTACATGCGTATTGTCGATCGCAAGAAAGACATGATTCTGGTTTCCGGTTTCAACGTGTACCCGAACGAGCTGGAAGACGTGTTGGCAACCCTGCCGGGTGTGTTGCAGTGTGCAGCCATCGGTGTGCCGGACGAGAAGTCGGGCGAGGCGATCAAGATTTTCATCGTCGCCAAACCAGGCGTGACGCTGACCAAAGAACAGGTGATGGAGCACATGCGCGCCAACGTCACCGGTTACAAGGTGCCGCGCTCGGTGGAGTTCCGCGATGCGCTGCCGACCACCAACGTCGGCAAGATCCTGCGCCGCGAACTGCGCGACGAAGAGCTGAAGAAGATCAAGGCGAAAAACGCCGCGTAAACAAGAAGCCCCGCAGATGCGGGGCTTTTTGTTGGTGCAGACTGTAGGTGTGCGTTGCCTGTGATGGCGTCTTCGCGAGCAGGCTCGCTCCCACTTTTGACCGTATTTCAACTGACGGAGCGCGGTTGAATGTGGGAGCGAGCCTGCTCGCGAAGCTTTGGCTTTTTCTGTTACTGACGAAACGGCGCGAAATTCACGTTAGTCCCCGTCGGACGCATGTCCTGCAGATACGAATCCTTGTCCGCACTCAATTCCAGGCTCAACGCAGCCTTGCGCTTGCCTTCATTGCGAATCACCAGCCCTTCGAGCTTCTCACGCAGAAACACGGTCGGCACTTTCAGGTGCAGCAGTTCGTCGGTAGCCGGTGTGTGCATCAGCAGATGAATCCACTCGTACTGACCGACGGCCAGACGCGCCACCGGCAGGTCGAACCACCAGATGTTGCGGTTACGGTTCAGTTCGGCGAAGTGGCAGTTGTTGACGCCGAGCACGGCACCGCCCAGTTCCTGGTTTCTACGGGCAATGGCCAGCTTTTTATCGAGTTTCATAACATTCCTGCGGGATCGGTTCTCTGGCGCACGGCGCCCATAGGTGCGCATTCTCGGGGCTGGGCGAGTAAACATAAAGCCCAACCTGCACGCTGCGACGAAATGAGCCGCTAAAAATAAATGAAACTTGGCGCAAAAGCGGCCTGTCAATGATTACGTAATGACTTTCCCCTAACTGCACCAAGGAGAAACACCATGAGTAGCACAGGCGATAAAGTAAAAGGCATGGCCAACGAAGCAGTCGGCAACGTCAAGCAAGGCATCGGTAAAGCTACCGACAATGACAAAATGCAGGTCGAAGGCAAAATCCAAGAGAAGAAAGGCGAAGCCCAGCAAGCTGTTGGCAAAGCCAAAGACGCAGTGAAGAACACTGTCGACAAGGCGTGATCCGGCCTTGAACGAAAGACACGAGCGGCCATCCAAGGATGGCCGTTTTTGTGTCAAAAGCCTGCGGTTATCCTGCAAGGGTCGCCAAACAGGCTACCGTGATGTAAAAAACGGCCCCTGAGTCGCCACGACTTCAACCTGTATTGCGGCGAAAGGAGACGCGAATGATTTTTCCGGACATGAAAGGTCTGCCCCTGCACCGGGTGATGGTGCGCACGGTCACTGAATTCATCGACGACGAGATGTCGACCTACGCCTCGGCACTGGCCTACCAGATGCTGTTCTCGCTGTTCCCGTTCATCCTGTTTCTGATTGCCCTGATCGGTTTCCTGCACCTGCCGGACTTCTTCTCCTGGCTGCGCCTGCAGTCGGAGCTGGTGCTGCCGCCGCAAGCGCTGGAGCAGGTCAACCCGGTAATTGATCAGTTGCAGCAGTCCAAGGGCGGCTTGCTCTCGGTGGGTATCGTCATTGCCCTCTACACCGCGTCTGCCGGTGTGCGCCTGATGATGAGCGCAATGAACGCCGCTTATGATGTTGTCGAAGGCAGACCTGTCTGGAAGCGCTTCCCGTTGTCGATCGTCTACACCGTCGGCATTGCTGGCATGTTGCTGGTGGCGGCGGCGCTGATGGTGCTGGGGCCGCAGGTGATGGGCTGGATCGCCGCGCAGGTGGGGCTTGAGGAATTTATCGTCACCCTGTGGACCATCGCGCGCTGGCCGGTCATCGTGATTCTGATGATGGTCGCCGTGGCACTGATCTACTACGTGATGCCGGACGTCAAACAGGAATTTCGCTTCATCACGCCGGGTTCGGTATTGGCCGTGGTGGTGTGGATCATTGCCTCGTTGGGCTTTGCGTTTTACGTCAAAACCTTCGCCAACTACAACGCGATGTATGGCAGCATCGGGGCGATCATTGTGCTCTTGCTGTACTTCTACATTTCCGCTGCCGTGCTGCTGCTCGGCGCGGAGATGAATGCGGTGATCGAGCACATGTCGAGCGAAGGCAAGGACGCGGGCGAGAAAGTCCCCGGCGAACTCGATGAAACTCCCAAACAACACGTCTCGGGCCTGGGTCGCGATCACTCGATCAAGCCGGACACTGACGAAGCCAGATCATGATTCGTGAAATTCTTAAAATGGGCGACGAGCGCCTGCTGCGTATCGCCCCGCCGGTTCCGCCCGAAATGTTCGACAGCCCTGAGCTGTGGCAACTGATCGACGACATGTTCCAGACCATGGAAAGCGTCGGCGGTGTCGGCCTGGCCGCGCCGCAGGTCGGTGTCGATCTGCAACTGGTGATCTTCGGTTTCGAGCACAGCGAACGTTACCCGGACGCTGAAGCGGTACCGCAGACCATCCTGATCAATCCGCTGATAACGCCGCTGAATACGTTGACGGAAGAAGGTTTTGAAGGCTGCCTGTCAGTGCCCGGTTTACGGGGGGCGGTGGATCGCTTTCAGCTGATTCGCTACGAAGGCTTTGATCCGAAGGGCGAGCCGATTGTGCGGGTCGCTTCAGGTTTTCATGCACGGGTGGTGCAGCATGAATGCGACCATTTGATCGGCCGGTTGTACCCGTCGCGGATTACTGACTTCAGCAAGTTCGGTTTTACCGAAGTGATGTTCCCCGACCTTGATCCCGCAGCGGACGAATAAACCGAGTCCACAAATAATCCCCTGTGGGAGCGAGCCTGCTCGCGAATGCGGTGCATCAGTTGCAGAAACTGGTCTGACACACCGCTTTCGCGAGCAGGCTCGCTCCCACATTGGTTTTTATCCGCTTCAAGGGTTCAACCCCATCGCAATCATCGGTTTGCTCCGCGCATACCGGCTCAACCGTTCCGCCATCGCCTGGGGCAGGGCGGGGTCGACACTGAACCCGCGTCGCTCATAAAACCCGCGCAAATCCGGATGGCAGAATAGCCACACCGGCTCTGTTACATCCTTCACCGCAATGCTGATCAACTGCGCAGCAACCCCCTGCTCACGGCATTGCGGATCAACAAACAACCCCGTCAACCAACGCCCACCCGCCACCGGCCGCAGGCATAGCGCCGCAACAATGTCGCCACGTCGCGCCACCCACAGCTGCGCCTCGCGCACGGCTTTCATCGAAGATTGGTGGCGGCGGTAAAACTTGTTCATCAAGGGCCATAACGATTCGTCGAGCAGGCTGTACTGGGTGTCGGGCATGGGATCGGACTGGCGGTGGAGGAGGCGGCGATTATAAAAGAACGTGCGTCACTGGATAGGTGTATACCTGAGCCTACAGTCATGTGAGTGGAGTCATCATCATGTCCAAAGGTATGGATTCAAAGAAAGCCGCGAAGAAGAAACCGGCCAAGACCGCGATTGAGAAGCGAGCGGAGAAAAAAGCCAAGAAAGTAGACGTATTCGGTCACTGATCACGCCATTCGGGAGCCCGGTTCTCGGGCTCCTGCCTCTATCAGAAATAATTTGCCTATATCTCGCTTGCCATTGCACAAAAGCCTCCTGGAGGCTTTTTTTGTTTCTGGCTGAACCGATTTTTGTGCAAAAAATGCCAGATACTGGCCGACTAGTGGCCTTGCATCAGGCTTTGCGCTGGCTATGCTGACCCATAACTAACTATGTCGACCGTCGTGCCAGGCATGCCGAGTGCATAGGGTTAGTTCGTGATTCATGCTGCCAGAGTGCGCAACCCGAGGCACCGACACTGAACCAACAAGGAGCGTTATCTAAATGGACTTTCTTCAAAACGTTAGGGCTGGCCCTCAACCGGGCTATCAAGAGAAGGATGTCTTGATTAGAGCGTTGCTGCATGGACGCTCCGATTAATCATCATTTATCACCTGACAACTTCCTCCCGTGGAGGAATGCGTGTGCCTGTTCTGTGGAACGTAGTGGTGGATTCTGAAAGACCTGAACTTTCATCAAATCAAAAGAACGCGCGGAAGGTGATACAACCATGTTCAACCTACATCACAAGGCTGACCTGAAGGAAATCGAGCGCTTCAGCTGTGCCTTGACTGAAGCCAATGCCAAGTTGGCAGCGATCAGCCGTTCGATGGCGATGATCGAGTTCAGCCCCGATGGCATCGTTCTGGATGCCAATGAAAACTTCTGCAAGACCATGGGTTATGGCGCCGAAGAAGTGCGCGGCAAACATCACCGGATCTTTTGCGAAGAAGCGTTTTATCGCAGCGAGGAGTACGCGAAGTTATGGCGCGACCTGGCCCGGGGCGAGCCGATCAGCGGGACGTTCCTGCGTTTGGACAAGAGCGGCAAGGAGGTCTGGCTCGAAGCTAGTTACATGCCGGTCTATGGCCAGGACAAACAAGTAAAAAGTGTGATCAAAGTGGCGTCGGACATTACCGCGCGGATCAATAAGGAGCATGAAGAGGAAAGCATGCTGGCGGCGATTGGTCGCTCGATGGCGGTGATCGAGTTTACGCCGGAGGGCAATGTGATCACCGCCAACGAAAACTTTCTGAAGACCACGCAGTACACGCTCAACGAAGTCGTCGGCCACCATCACAGCATGTTCTGCCATCGGGCCGAAGCCGAGTCGGTGCAATACAAGGCATTCTGGGCCTCGCTCAATCGCGGCGAATATCACTCCCATCGCTTCGAGCGCAAAAACAAGTCCGGGCAGATGGTTTACCTCGAGGCTTCGTATAACCCGTTGTTCGACGCCAAGGGCCGCTTGTACAAAGTGGTCAAGTTCGCCAGCGACATCACCCATCAGATGACCACGTTGCAGAACGCCGCGGAATCGGCCCACAGCACTTCGGTGCAAAACGACGCCTGCGCGCAAAAAGGCTCACAGGTCGTGCAGCAAACGGTGCAGATCATTCAGGACATTTCCCGCGATCTCAACGAAGCGGCGGTCAGCATCGATGCGGTCAGCAAGCAATCGGACATCATCGGCACCATCGTTCAGACCATTCGCGGAATTGCCGATCAGACCAATTTGCTGGCGCTCAACGCGGCCATCGAAGCGGCGCGGGCCGGCGAACACGGGCGGGGTTTTGCGGTGGTCGCGGATGAGGTGCGCAGTCTTGCTGCTCGCACCAGTCAGGCGACGCTGGAGATTGTCGAGGTGGTGCGCAAGAACCATGATCTGTCGCTAAGCGCGGTATCGAGCATGCAATCGAGTCTGAGCCGCACCGGGCTTGGGGTTGAATTGGCGAACGAGGCGGGCGAGGTGATTCTGGAAATCCAGCAAGGCTCGCGGCATGTGGTAGATGCGATCAGCCAGTTCAATGAGACCCTGCAACTGAACTAGCACCGCATAAAAACTGTAGGAGCTGCGGCACGCTGCGATCTTTTGATCTTTAAATTCCAGATCAAAAGATCGCAGCGTGCCGCAGCTCCTACATCATGTTTCATGCTGCCTTGAGGTCAAAGTGCAGCAAGAAACTTGTCGCCTGTCCTTGACGTCACTGCAGTGGCTGACGATTTATGTCGCCGCCGCAGAATCCGGCAACGCCGAAGCAGGCAGACCAAACACCCGATCAAACAGCCAGTTGAAGGCAAACGTGTAGCAAGGGATGAAGATGATCAGCGCCAGATCCAGCAGGAAAGCCTGCACCAGGCTGATATTCATCCACCACGCGATCAACGGAATCAGGAACACGATCAACGTCAGTTGAAAACCGATTGCGTGGGCGATGCGTCGTTTTACGGTGCGGGTGCGTGATTGCTGACGACTTTCCCAGTGCTCGAACATCGAGGTATAGATGAAATTCCAGGTGACGGCGATGGTCGTGATGATCACCGCCAATGGCCCGGTGCTGCCCGGCGAGGTGCCCGACAACAGCGCAAGACCAAGGGCGGAAAAGGTCATGCCGATCACTTCGTAGAGCGACACATAGACCAGTTTGCGTTTGACGCCTTGCATGCAGATTTGCCTCTTTCTTGCCATTTGTTGGCCAGTGGGACTGGCGGAGACGGCGAAAGATAGCTTCAATAGGGCTGACAGAAAAAGTCAGAAGCTTTCAGTTCTATTGATAGGTTGATCCATTGAATTTCAACAGCGACAGCATTGAACTGTTCCTTGCGGTGATTGAACGCGGCTCGTTTTCCGCCGCCGCCCGCGCATTGGGCAAAGTCCCATCGGCCGTGAGCATGGGTATCGGCAACCTTGAGGCCGAACTGGGTTATTCGCTGTTTGATCGCAGCCATCGCGAACCGCAACCGACGGCAATGGCGCTTTCACTGGTCCCTCATGCCCGGCTGATCGCCGGGCAGCTCAAGCAACTGCAAGTACACGCGGTGGAGTTGTCATTGGGGCTGGAGAGCAAGTTGTCGATCGGCGTGGCTGCGGACATCGACCGTCGGCGTTTGCTGGCGGCGATCAAGGCTATTGCCGAGCGCCATCCGCTGCTCGACATCGAAGTACTGACGGCGCCGCAGGATGATGTGCTGGCGATGCTGCACAGCGGCCGCGTCAGTGTGTGTCTGGCGTTCGCCGGGTTGAGCATGAACGTGCTGGAGCGCTTTCAGTTTGTCGGCAGCGAACGGATGATCGCTACACTGGCGGCCGACAGTCCGCTACTGCAGGGCCAGGATCTGTTTCTGGAAGACCTGGTGCACGTACGGCAAATCTTCGTCGCCAGTCGTGACTTGCCGATCAGTGAGACGCGGCCATTGGTGGCTGAATCTCACTGGCGCACCGATACGCTGGAAACAGCGATGGAGATGGTCCAGGCGGGATTGGGCTGGGGCAATTTCCCGCTGTCGGTGGTGCAGTCGCGACTGGATGCCGGGCGTTTGAAACGGCTGAATTTTCGCAATATTGAAAATGGCCTGGTGCTGCCGGTGCACGCGGTTTGGCTCAAGAGCCAGCCGCTACAGAAAGGCGCATTGGCCCTCGTTGACCTGCTCAGTCACTAGAGACGGTGGAGATCCAATGTGGGAGCGAGCCTGCTCGCGAAAGCGCCGTGTCAGTCGTCAATTGCTTATCTGACACGACGCTTTCGCGAGCAGGCTCGCTCCCACCGGGATTGTAATTCAACCTTGAATTTTGCGAACACCACAAAACCTGTGGGAGCTGGCTTGCCAGCGATAGCGGTGTATCAGCCAGAAATGTATCGACTGACCGGACGCCATCGCTGGCAAGCCAGCTCCCACAGGAATTTCAGGGGTTATGTGCTTTCGCGGATCTTCAGTTCGAAGCCCATGTCTTCCACCGGCCGTGCCACCTTGTTCCCGGCCATCAACGTCAGCATCTGCTCCGCCGCGCGCCGGCCAATCGCCTCACGCGGTGTGTTGATGCTGCTCAGGCGCGGCACCATGTACTCGGACATCGGCAAGTCGTTGAAGCCCAGAATCGCCACTTGCTCAGGGATTTTGATGCCGTGGCGCAGCGCCTCCAGCAATGCGCCCTGTGCCAGATCATCGTTACCGAAGAAGATCGCATCGACATCCGGGTGCGCCGCGAGCAATTGCAGAAACAACTCGCCACCCAATCCCACTGACGAAGCGCGAGGCGTCAGCACTTCCAGATCCGGGTCATAACGCCCGGCCTTCTGTAACGCTTTGCGAAAACCTTCGCCACGCAACAACGTGCGCTGATCAAGTTGCGCACCGATGTAAGCCAGACGTTTGCGCCCTCGCGAGAGCAAATGCTCAGCCGCCGTTTCGCCGGCGCTGAGCTGGGAGAAGCCGACGCAATTCACTCCGGCGGCGCTGTCCAGTTCCATCATGTACACGCAGGGAATATTGCTGGCCTCGATCATCCGCCGCGAACTTTCGGTGCGATCAAACCCGGTCAGCAGAAACCCGCGCGGCTGATACGCCATGTAGTTGCGCAGCAGGTTTTCTTCTTCATCACGGGAGTAGTGGAAGTTACCGATCAGCACTTCAAAGCCTTTGGGCGTCAAAACCCGATGAATGGCTTCCAGCGTATCGATGAACAACAGGTTGGACAGTGACGGCACCAAAACCACCACCGAATGGCTCTGCGCCGAGGCCAGGGCACGGGCGGCAGGGTTGACCACGTAGTTGAGTTCGAGGGCGGCCTTGCGGACTTTGTCCACCAGTTCGGTGGCCACGGTGCTGACCCCGCGTAAGGCACGGGAAGCGGTAATCGGGCTGACGCCGGCAAGGCGAGCAACTTCATTAAGGGTGGGACGGCCGGTGGTGCGGGTATTTTTATCGTTTTTAGGAGTGGTCATCGGGCGGCTTGCCAAACAAAAATCAAGGCACTAAGGTAGCGCTGTCCTGATGCAGCTGCAAATGCGTAAGCGAGGTCCTGCCTGATCTTCGCTTTTTGGTGTTGGGAACAAACCTGCTGCAACCCAAAAAAACGACAAGAAGGCGTCGGCAACTTCTATCTGTGCACTAGAGTCATAGCTTGCAAAGGTAGCGCTGTCTGCGCGCTGAGGTGTTTCATGAATCATCCCATCACCGCCCTGGTCATCATGGGCGTTGCCGGTTGCGGCAAGACGTGCGTCAGCGAGGCCCTGTGCCAATTGAGCGGCGCCACTGCCATTGAAGGCGATACTTTCCATCCGGCCGCGAACATCGAAAAGATGAGCGCGGGGATCCCCCTGAACGACGACGACCGTGCCGGCTGGCTCGACAGCCTGTGCGAGGAGCTGCGTCGCGTTGACGCCTCGGGCCAGCGCCCGGTGCTGACCTGCTCGGCCCTCAAACACAGTTATCGTGAAGTTTTGCGCAGTGCTCTGCCGGGCCTGGGCTTCGTGTTCCTTGAATTGACCCCTGAAGTTGCCGCCGAGCGTGTGTCCCATCGTCCGGGCCACTTCATGCCGGCCACGCTGATCGAAAGCCAGTTCGCCACCCTCGAATCGCCCAAAGGCGAGCCGTTGACCCTGGCGTTGAACGCTTCGATCCACAGCGTCGAAGAACTGGCAGAGCAAGCTCACGTCTGGTGGCAGGCCAATGGCCTGAAACAGGCGGTATGAGTGTGTTCATGCAGACAGCGCTGTCCTTACGACTTCTGATTAACCCGCTTTAATAACAACAACAAACCAGGAGACACCCCCAATGTTTGGCATGTCCCACGACGCCTACCTGCTGCTTGATGCAGTGGTCACGGTGATCGGACTTATCATCCTGATCACCAAGTTCAAGATTCACCCTTTCATTGCCCTGACCATCGCCGCCGCATTCCTCGGCCTGACGTCCGGCATGCCGATCGGCACCATCATCAAAGCGTTCCAGGACGGCTTTGGTGGCGTGCTCGGTTTTGTCGGCATCATCCTCGCGCTGGGCACCATGCTCGGCAAAATGATGGCCGAGTCGGGCGGGGCAGATCAGATTGCCCAGACCCTGATTCGCGCGTTCGGCAAGGACAAAGTGCAGTGGGCAATGATGTTCGCCGCGTTCCTGGTGGGCATTCCGTTGTTCTTCGAAATCGGCTTCGTGCTGCTGATTCCGCTGGTGTTCATCGTTGCCCGCCGCACGGGCGTGTCGATCATCAAGATCGGTATCCCGTTGCTCGCCGGCCTGTCCGCCGTGCACGGTCTGGTGCCACCGCACCCGGGCCCGCTGCTGGCCATCGGCGTGTTCGGCGCTGACATCGGCAAGACCATTCTCTACGGTCTGATCGTTGCGCTGCCGACTGCAATCATTGCCGGGCCGATCTTCGGTACGTTCATCGCCAAGCACATTCCGGGTCACCCGAATCAGGAGCTGGTCGATCAACTGGCCCGCGAAAACGATACCGCTGTCCTGCCGAGCTTCAGCATCACCCTGATCACCGTGCTGCTGCCGGTGTTCCTGATGTTGCTGAAAACCTTCGCTGACGTGGCGTTGCCGGACGGTAACTTCTTCCGCACCTGGATGGACATGATCGGTCACCCGATCTCGGCACTGCTGCTGGCATTGCTGCTGTCGCTGTACACCTTTGGCTACAAGCAGGGCATCGGTTCCAACCAGATCCTCAAGTGGCTGGATGCGAGCC
This sequence comes from Pseudomonas sp. MF6776, assembly GCF_016613125.1. Taxonomy (NCBI): domain Bacteria; kingdom Pseudomonadati; phylum Pseudomonadota; class Gammaproteobacteria; order Pseudomonadales; family Pseudomonadaceae; genus Pseudomonas; species Pseudomonas sp. MF6776. The sequence continues at coordinate 103,248 of NZ_JAENSQ010000004.1, read as the reverse complement.
TGGCGCCAACCGCCGCGATCATCCTGATCATCGGTGCCGGCGGTGGCTTCAAGCAGATGCTGGTCACCAGCGGCGTGGGCGATGTGATCGGCCACATGGCGGTCAGCGCACAGATCTCGCCGATCCTGCTGGCATGGCTGGTGGCGGCGGTGATTCGTATTGCCACCGGTTCGGCAACTGTTGCGACCATCACTGGCGCGGGCATCGTGGTGCCGGTGGTCGGGATGGTTCCTGGCGTCAACCGTGAACTGCTGGTGCTGGCCACCGGTGCCGGTTCGTTGATCCTGTCCCACGTCAACGACGCCGGTTTCTGGCTGGTGAAGCAGTATTTCAACATGACCGTGGCCGAGACGTTCAAGACCTGGACGGCGATGGAAACCATCCTCTCGGTGGTCGCGTTGGGCTTTATCCTGCTGTTGTCGATGTTCGTTTAACAGCAAATGCCAAACACAAAAAAACCGCAGCGATGCGGTTTTTTTGTGGGTGATGATTCGTGACACAGACAAAACCAATGTGGGAGCGAGCCTGCTCGCGAATGCGATGTGTCAGTCGATATGGATTTCAGCTGACTCGACGCTTTCGCGAGCAGGCTCGCTCCCACAGGGAAGGTGTCAGGTGCTGGATTTCGGGGCTAACCCATCCGCCCGGAACATCCCGCGAATGCCGCGTACAGCCTGGCGAATGCGGTCCTGGTTTTCGATCAGCGCGAAGCGCACGTGATCATCGCCATACTCACCAAACCCCACCCCCGGCGAGACGCAAACCTTGGCCTCGGACAGCAGTTTCTTGGCGAATTCCAGCGAACCCAGATGCGCATAAGCCTCAGGGATTTTCGCCCAGACGTACATCGAAGCCTTCGGGTTTTCGACCATCCAGCCCAGTTCATGCAGGCCTTTGACCAGCACATTACGGCGCTGGCGATATTGCTCGGCGATGTCTTTCACGCACTGCTGATCGCCTTCCAGCGCAGCAATGGCGGCGACTTGCAGTGGGGTGAAAGTGCCGTAGTCGTGATAGCTCTTGATCCGCGCCAAGGCGTTGACCATTTCTGGATTGCCGACCATGAAACCGATGCGCCAACCGGCCATGTTGTAGCTCTTGGACAGGGTGAAAAACTCCACCGCGATGTCTTTGGCGCCCGGCACTTGCATGATCGACGGGGCTTTCCAGCCGTCGTAGACGATGTCGGCGTAAGCCAGATCGTGGATGACCAGCACGTCGTATTGCTTGGCGAGGGCGATCACCCGTTCGAAGAAATCCAGTTCCACGCACTGCGCAGTCGGGTTCGACGGGAAGCCGAGGATCATCATCTTCGGCTTCGGGATCGAGCCGCGAATCGCCCGTTCCAGTTCGTCGAAGAAGTCCACGCCCGGCACCAGCGGTACAGAACGCACCTGAGCGCCGGCAATTACCGCGCCGTAGATGTGAATCGGGTAGCTGGGGTTTGGCACCAGTACGGTGTCGCCCTGATCCAGGGTCGCCAGCATCAGATGCGCCAGGCCTTCCTTGGAACCGATGGTGACAATGGCTTCGCTTTCCGGGTCGATATCGACCTCGTAGCGTTGCTTGTACCAATTGGAAATCGCCCGACGCAGACGCGGAATGCCCTTGGACGTGGAATAACCGTGGGTGTCGTCACGCTGGGCGACTTGCACGAGTTTTTCGACAATGTGCGGCGGCGTGGCCCCGTCGGGGTTGCCCATGCTCAAGTCGATGATGTCTTCACCACGACGCCGCGCGGCCATCTTCAGCTCGGCGGTGATGTTGAAAACGTAAGGGGGGAGTCGATCTATGCGCGCAAAGCGGCGCGGCGAACCTTGTTCAGCCATTGTTGCCTCGGATAACGTAAGCGCCCGGAACCGTCCGAGCGACGCTGGTCACTGCGGTGACCTGTTGGCGAAGATAAGGGCTGCGATGGCAGACTGTCCAGCCTGCGCGTAAACAAATTTTTCCAAGGAAATCGGTTGATGGAATTCACCAGCGGCTTTTTGCTGAGCCTCTCGCTGTGCCTGGATATCGGCGTGGCCAACATCGCAATGATCACGCTGGCCATGCAGCGCGGTTATTTTCAGGGCTTCGCGCTGGGCCTCGGCACCTGTGTCGGCGATCTGATTTACGCGGTGCTGGCGCTCGCCGGGATGACCGTGTTGCTGCAATACGAAACCGTGCGCTGGGTGCTGTGGATCGGCGGTTCGGCACTGCTGATCTACTTTGCGGCGAAGATGATCTATTCGGCAATCCATCACGAGGCGCTACTGGCCGAGACGGCGGAGGTAGGGCAGAACTCTCATCGCAAGGAATTCTTGCGGGGGATCTTCCTCGCCATGTCCTCGCCGAGCGCGATTCTCTGGTTCGCTGCGGTAGGAGGCACGTTGATCGCCCGCTCGGGCGGGGGCGGGCCTTTGAGTTCGGCGTTGTTTCTCGGTGGGTTTCTGTGCGCCGGGCTGTTGTGGTCGGCCGGTTTGTGCTTCGCCGCAAGCCATGGTGGCAAGCTCCTGGGCGATAAGCTGCTGCGCTACTCCTATATGGCATCTGCAGCGATATTCTGCTATTTCGCGGTGTACGTGATCGTATCTGGCTACAACGAGTTTGTCGGGTCAGGTGCGGCCGAGGCCCTGCATACGCTCTGATGTTGCGAATCGGGTTTGGCTTCTATACTCCCAGCCGAACCCACTTTTTTCGTTCCAGGAGTCGAGTCATGGATGAGCAAACACGCGTCGAAGTGGCAGAACCTCGCTTCGAACATGGACAATTCCTGCTGATAGCAGGGCTTGGCGGACGATTTACTCAGGACACCACCGATGGCATCCCCGAGCTGTGGGAAAAATTCATCCCGCATCTGGGCAAGATTCCGGGACAAAAGAACGAAGTGACGTTCGGCGTCTGCTGCAATGCGGACGGCAAGGGTGGTTTCGAATACATCGCCGGGGTCGAGATCAGCAAACTCGATGACCTGCCGGATCAGTACCGTTGGATCGAAGTGCAACCGCAGGATTACGCGGTGTTCGAGCACAAAGGTTCACTGGATCAGTTGCCAGAGACCTTCCAGTACATCTGGAAAACCTGGCTGCCGCAGTCCGGACGCGAAGCCGCCGATGCGCCGGAGTTCGAACGCTACAGTGAGGATTTCAACCCCAAACTGCATACCGGCACGCTGGAAATCTGGCTGCCGCTCAAGGCCTGACGCACGTTGACTGGACGGATCGGCGATCCGTCCATCAACGCTTTCAGCCGCGCTTGCCCTTGCCCACACGTCGCGCCCGCAACAGGTCGATGCCCAGGGTTATAAAGCCGAATGTACTGATGCCCAACACCATCAACAGGCCGATTTCTACGCTGCTCATAAACGGTTTCCCCCAAGGGTAATCAGAGACACACCACAGAAATAGCCGCCCGCGAGGCGCAAGAAAAGCGCTTATACGCAGGCTTTACGCCGCCCGCGCGGATCGATATGCAGTCCTTATTCCTTTATGCTTTGCGCACTTTTCCCGCTGATTTCCGAGCTGCCATGAACACCGTTATCCGCAACGTCACCGCCACTGACCTGGATCGCTGCTACGCCATCGAAACCGTTGCCTACGAAGGCGATGAAGCCGCCACCCGCGAAAAGATCGCCACGCGCATTGCGACCTGGCCGGAAGGCTTCATCGTTGCCGAGGTCGATGGCGAGGTCGCCGGGTTCGTCAACTCGGGCGCGGCGTTCGATGTGCAGATGTCGGACGAGGCGTTCAAGGAACTGATCGGGCATGATCCGGCGGGGCCGAACGTGGTGATCATGTCGGTGGTGGTACACCCGGATTATCAGGGGCAGGGCCTGGCCAAGCGCTTGCTGGCCGAGTTCATCGAGCGCATGCGCGGGATGGATAAAGCGACGATTCATTTGATGTGCAAGGAAAAGCATATCCCGCTGTATGCCGGGTTCGGCTTTGCCTACATCAAACCGTCGGAGTCGGATCACGGCGGGATGGCGTGGCACGAGATGATTCTGACTCTGTAAATACTTCCCCCTATAGGAGCTGCCGAAGGCTGCGATCTTTTGATCTTGCTTGTAAAAAACACGATCAAAAGATCGCAGCCTTTGGCAGCTCCTACATGGAGGGGCGTGGTGCGTCAGTAAAGGCTATCGCGGACCCTGATCGGCGCTTCGCGGTCGTACGTGTCGGCGTCGAATTGCCCATCGTTCAGGCGTTTATGAAAGGCGCCAGCCGTGGGCAGTGCCGAGCGCGGCAGATGCGTTTCCGGGTTCCACGCGTCCGAGCGCACAAACGCTTTCGAACAATGGAAAAACGCCGCTTCCACCGTCACCAGCAAAACCGTTTTCGCCGGTTTGCCGTTCACCGCAAAACTCTCCAGCAACGTCGGATCAGCGCTGATGGTGGCCGTGCCGTTGACCCGCAGTGTCTCGCCAATCCCCGGAATGATGAACAGCAGCGACACCCGTGGATCGTGCAGCACATTGCGCAAGGTATCGATGCGGTTGTTGCCCGGGCGGTCCGGCAGGGCCAGCGTGCGTTCATCGACGATCCGCACAAACCCCGGGGCATCACCGCGCGGCGAATTGTCGAGACCATCGACACCCACCGAGCTGACGATCACCAGCGGCGAGACCCGCACCATCGCCTGATAGTCTTCGTTGAGAAAAGTGATCTGCTTGCGCACCGCACGTTCGTGCGGCAATCCGTAAATAGCTTCCAGTGCTTCGATTGAATCGATCATCGTGCATCCCCTCGATGACTTAAAAAAACAGACCCATGCGCCGCTCGTAACCGATTCGGCCCTTGTACGCTTCGCCGCTGTCGACGTAGCCGTGTTTGGCGTACAGCGCGATGGCAGCCTCGTTGTCGGCGTCCACCGACAGTTCCAGTCCCTTGATCTCCGGCCAGGCCTGGCGCGCAACCTCGGGCAACGCATGCAGACACGCCTTGCCGTAACCCTTGCCCTGCGCCCGGCGATCGACCTGCAACGCATGCAGCGTGGCGCTGTGTTCATCGGCCCATGCCGGTAACACCGGCGGACGCTTGAGCAGCAGGAACGCCACCGGCACCTCATCGGCCAGCAGTGCAAAACCCTTCACGCCAGGGCCGGGTTTCGACAGCAAGGTGTGCAGGGCGCCGTGGATGTCGCCGGAGAACTTGATTTGCTCGGGGTGGATTTCAATCGCCTCGACTTGCTCACGCTGCTGGGCGTTCAGGCTGTCGTACGGCACGAGTTGGGCTGACACGGGAATTTCCTTTTTCCTACAAAGATGAGCCTCGGATTCTAGCGACTTTGCTTCCTTCGGAATTTTTTTGTTTCGCCTGTCGATCTGCCGACGTGCCGAACGACTAAGGGTGTCTTTCCAACAAAAATCACGGAGAACACCATGAACGCACAAGCTGACATCCAAACTCTGATCAATACCTACCGCGACGCCGTCATGACCAAGGACGTGGAGAAAGTCATGGCGTTGTATGCCGATGACATCGTCTCGTTCGACGCGATCAAGGCCCTGCAATTCAAGGGCAAACCGGCCTACCGCGCGCATTGGGTGGACTGCATGCAAATGTGCCCCGGGCCGCACATCTTCGAGTTTCAGGAAGTCGTCATCGAAACCGCCGACAACATCGCCTTCGCCCACTGGGTCGCCAATTGCGGTGGTACCAACGAGAAGGGTGAAACCCAAAGTTGCTGGATGCGCGTCACCGCCTGCTATCGGCAGGTCGGCGGCGCGTGGCGGATTGCCCATGAACACTGGTCGGCACCGTTTGATCCGATGAGCGGCGCCACGCTGTTCGATGTGCAACCGTGATCTTCAGCCATAGTTGATCCGTTCGAATCAGGAGAGCGCCATGAAATATCTATGCCTGGTCTACAGCGATGAACGCCTGCTGCATTCGTCGCCCGACAGTCCCGAAGACGCTGAATGCTGGGCCTATGCCGAGTCGATTCAGGGCAGCGGGCGGATGGTTGCCGCCGAGGCGTTGGAGTCGGTGCAGACCGCCACCACGGTGCGAATGCGCAACGGCAAATTGTCGATCACCGATGGGCCGTTCGCCGAAACCAAGGAGCAACTGGCCGGCTTCTACCTGATCGACGCCAAGGATCTCAACGAAGCGATTCAGGTCGCCGGGAACATCCCGGCAGCCCGAGTGGGCAGCGTTGAAGTGCGCCCCGTGCGGCAGTTGAATGTCTGAGGTCGCGGCGCGGGTCGAGCAGGTGTATCGCGAAGACTCGCGGCGGATTCTGGCGACATTGATCCGCCTGCTCGGCGATTTTGACCTTGCCGAAGAAGCCTTGCACGAGGCGTTCTTCGTCGCGGTCGAGCGTTGGCAGTGTGACGGCGTGCCGGACAATCCGCGCACCTGGCTGGTGTCGACCGGGCGCTTCAAGGCAATCGACGTGCTACGCCGCCGTGCACGCTTCAAAGCCTCGCAGCCATTGTTGCTGGCGCAACTCGAAGAGCTCGAAGATGCCGACTGGAGCGACGAAGACGTGGAAGACGATCGCCTGCGGCTGATCTTCACCTGCTGTCACCCGGCGCTGGCGGCGGATGCGCAAGTGCCGCTGACCTTGCGTGAAGTCTGCGACCTCACCACCGAGGAAATCGCCCGCGCCTTTCTCTCGGCGCCGGCGGCCATTGCCCAGCGCATCGTGCGCGCAAAAGCCAAGATCCGTGACGCGAAAATCCCTTATCAAGTCCCCAGCCTGAGCGAACTGCCCGAGCGTCTGGACAGTGTGTTGCGGGTGATTTATCTGGTGTTTAACGAGGGCTATTCGGCGTCGATGGGTGCTGAGCTGACTCGCGAGGACCTGACCCGTGAAGCGATCCGGCTCGGGCGACTGCTGATGGAATTGTTGCCGGAGCCCGAGGTGATGGGGTTGCTGGCATTGATGCTGCTGCACGAGTCCCGGCGTCCGGCGCGCACTTCTCCCGATGGCGAATTGGTGCTGTTGGACGATCAGGATCGCTCGCAGTGGGATGCTGAGTTGATCGCTGAAGGTTGTGCGTTGGTGGAACGGGCGCTGACCACACGACGATTCGGGCCGTACTGTCTGCAAGCGGCGATTGCCGCCGTGCACGCCGAGGCGCCAACCGCCGAGGAAACCGATTGGCAGCAGATCGTCGGGCTGTATGACGTGCTGTTGCGGGCGATGCCTTCCCCGGTGATCGAGTTGAATCGCGCGGTGGCGGTAGCCAAACGAGATGGGGCGTTGGCGGGGTTGACGTTGATTGAAGAGATTCTGGATCGCGGCGAATTGCAGGACTACCACTTGGCGCATTCGGCGCGGGCGGAGTTTTGTCGGCAGTTGGGCCGGGTCGAGGAGGCGCGGGTGGCTTATTTGCGGGCGTTGGAGTTAACCCGGCAAGAGCCTGAACGGCGGTTCATCGAGGCGCGCTTAAACCAACTACCGACACCCAACCCCCTGTAGGAACTACCGAAGGATGCAATCTTTTGATGTTGATTTTCTTCAATCAACAACAAGATCAAAAGATCGCAGCCTTCGGCAGCTCCTACATGGGTTGCAACTGTAGGAGCTGCGGCACGCTGCGATCTTTTGATCTATTCCAGCATCTTGCTCAGCAACCAGCTCCCCGCCGGCCCCGGCGGATATAGCCGCGACCACAAGGCATCGACAAACACCGGTTTCGGCCAGCCGCGCACTGTCAGCTCCACCAGCGTGCCATTGCCGAAACGCCCCACCAGCCAGCGCGGCAACGGCGCCCAGCCGAAACCCATTTCGGCCATTTCCATCAGCATCAGATAACTCGGTGCCGACCACACCCGGCCCTTGGCGCGACTGTCGTAGGGATTGACGATCGTCGCCAGACGCAACTCGCGATGCTGCTCCAGGATTGGCTGGTCGACGTTTTCCAGTGTCGCCAGCGCATGTCCGCGACTGACGAACAGGGCGATATCGGTGCGCTCGGCCACAGTCGAGGTCACCAGGTCCGGCGGGTAATTGTCCTGCATCTCGGCAAACGCCAGATGCGCCCGACCGCGCTGCACCAGTTCGATCAAGTCATCGCATTCGGCAATCAGGCATTCGAGTTCCAGATCCGGATAGCGCTGTTCAAAACCGAACAGCGCCGCTTCGAAACGCGCGGATTGATAAGTGTCGGAAATCGCCACGGTCAATTTCGGCTCAACGCCTTGGGACAATTGCCGCGCGGTCATTTCCAGGCGACTGTTGGCCGTAAGAATCGCCTCGGCGCGTTGCAGCATGACGTGGCCGGCAGGCGTCAGCGTCGGTTTGCGGCTGCTGCGATCAAACAACACCAGGTCCAGATCAATCTCCAGACTCGCCACCGCCGCACTGATCGTCGACTGACTGCGCCCGAGTTTGCGCGCCGCCGCCGAAAACGATCCCTGGGTCGCCGCTTGGACGAATGCCAAAAGCACTTCTTGCGATGCCATGAACTATCGCCTTAATCGATGGTTATTGGTTTTGAAGTATCGATGCGAGGATGGATCATGGCAACCATCTTCACTCAAGGAGTCAGGCCATGACTGCCCAAAAATCCATCACTGAACGCATCTTCCAGGCTGTTGGTTTCGAATTGCTGGCGATTCTGATCTGCACGCCACTGCTGGCGTGGATCATGAAAAAACCGATGCTTGAAATGGGCGCGGTGACGGTGCTGATCGCGATGCTGGCGCTGGGCTGGAACGTGGTCTTCAACCGGTTTTTCGACCGCATGCTCGAGCGCATGAATGTTGCCCACAACGCCTGGGTGCGGGTCGTTCACGCCTTGCTGTTCGAGGGTGGTTTGATCGTGATGGGTGTGCCGCTGATTGCCTGGTGGCTGTCGGTCAGCCTGTGGCAGGCGTTCTTGCTGGACATCGGCGTGTTGCTGTTTTTTCTGCCGTACACCTATGTGTATCACTGGGGCTACGACGTACTGCGCGAGCGCTTCCTGATGCGCAACGCCTGCCAGGGCTAACCCTCATTTTCGTGTAGGAGCTACCGAAGGCTGCGATCTTTTGATTTTGATCTAAAAAAGATCAAAAGATCGCAGCCTTCGGCAGCTCCTGCAGTGGGATTATTTCGGTTAGAAGATCTGGGTGAACAGCCAGTAGAGGCTACCCGACAGCAGGATCGCCGCCGGCAGCGTCAGCACCCACGCCATCAGCAGATTACGGATAGTCCTCATCTGCAATCCACCGCCATTGGCGACCATAGTCCCGGCCACGCCCGAGGACAGGACATGCGTCGTCGAAACCGGCAAACCAAACGTGTCCGCTGCACCAATAGTCAGCATCGCCACGGTTTCCGCCGAGGCGCCTTGCGCGTAGGTCAGGTGGGTGTTGCCGATCTTCTCGCCCACCGTCACCACGATGCGTTTCCAGCCGACCATGGTGCCGAGCCCCAATGCGATAGCAACGGCGATCTTCACCCACAGCGGGATAAACCGCGTGGCGTTGTCGATCTGTTGCTTGAACAGTTGCAGCTTGCCTGCGGTGTCGGCGTCGAAGTTGCCGACCTTGTTCTTGTCCATCAGGCGAATCGATTCGCTGGCCAGGTACATGTCATTACGCACGTTGCCCATCGCCTCGGCCGGGACTTTCGCCAGCGAACCGTAGCCTTTGACTTCCTCGCCGATGTGCCCGGTGAGGGCGGCGAGGGCGGGGATCAGTTGCGGCGTGGCTTCCTTGCTGCGCACGTAATCCGAGAGGATCGGGCGCGGATCGGCAGGTGCCGGCTGCGGCGCACTTTTCACCAGGGCTTGTTGGGTGACTTGCGCCACGGCGGCGAACTGCAGCGATTGTTCTTCGGGCATGGTGCGGTTCAATGCATAGGCCATCGGCAAGGTGCCGACCAGAATCAGCATGATCAGGCCCATGCCTTTCTGGCCGTCGTTGGAGCCGTGGGCGAACGATACGCCGGTGCACGTCAGGATCAGCAGACCACGAATCCACCATGGCGGCGGGGTGTTGCCTTTCGGTGCCTTGTACAGCGCGCGGTTCTTCACGAATGCGCGCAATGCCAGCAGCAACAGCGCCGCACAACCGAAACCCACCAGCGGTGAAAGCAGCAACGCATAACCAATCTTGGTGGCCTGCGCCCAATCGACACCGCTGGTGCCGTCGCGGCCATGCATCAAGGCATTGGCCACGCCGACGCCGATGATCGAACCGATCAAAGTGTGCGACGACGAGGCCGGTAAACCCAGCCACCACGTGCCTAGGTTCCACAGGATCGCTGCGATCAACAGGGCGAAGATCATCGCGAAACCAGCAGACGAACCGACCTGCAGAATCAGCTCCACCGGCAGCAGTGCGATGATGCCGAATGCCACCGCACCGCTCGAAAGCAACACGCCGAGGAAGTTGAAGAACCCCGACCAGACCACCGCAACATTCGGCGGCAGCGAGTGGGTGTAGATCACCGTAGCCACGGCGTTGGCGGTGTCGTGGAAACCATTGACGAACTCAAAACCCAGCGCAATCACCAACGCCACGCCGAGTAGCAGAAATGGCGTCCAGGTGGTGACCGTCGTGCCGAGCTCCTGCACGTCGTGCATCAGACTGTAGGCGGTGAACAGCATCCCCATGGCCAGCACTGCGAAAAACAATACGTAAGTGAACGGGCTGGTTTTCTTGTCGAGGGAGGGCCTGCCGCTGGCGGCGGACGATGGGCTGGCGGTCAGGGAGGGAGTAGCCATGAGAGGACAATCCTGAGCGAGGGAAGGAATGTTGCCCATGATCGTTGCAGAATGTTACAGAGAGACTGCCTCAGGTCAGTGTTTGGATGAATCGCTGGAGGCAAAGTCAAAAGATCGCAGCCTTCGGCAGCTCCTGCAGTGGCAGTGTAGGAGCTGCCGAAGGCTGCGATCTTTTGATCTTAATAATCTCCACGCTTACGAAACGCCCACCGCCCCGCAATCACCGTAAACGTCGCCACCAGCGCGACCAGTATCCAGAACCCATGCGCGTCCTGCGACAGCGGCACGCCGCCGACATTCATCCCGAAGAAACCGGCAATGATGTTGATCGGCAGCGCCAGCACCGTCACCACGGTCAGGGTAAAGAGCGTGCGGTTGCTCTGTTCGTTGAGGTTGGCGGCGATTTCTTCCTGCAACAGTTTGATGCGCTCGCCGAGGGCCGTGAGGTCATTGATGATCAGCGCAAACTCCTCGGTGGATTTGCGCAGTTCCTTGACGTCCTCCTTCTGCAACCACGGCGGCGGGCGGTTGAGCAGGCGCAGTAACGAACCCGGCTCCAGTGCCAGCAGCCGTTGCAATCTCACCAGCACTCGGCGGTTGGCACCGAGTTCGGCGCGGTTGGTCGACAGGCGCGAGGAGAGCAACTCGTCTTCGACCGTATCAACGCTCATGCTGGTCTTGCGCACGATCTGCGTCAGCACTTCGCCCTGATCGCGCAGCAGGTGCACGAGCAATTCCGAGGGCGAACGAAAACGCTCGCCGGCCTTCACCGACGAGCGCAATTTATCCACCGAGTGCAGCGGTTGCAGGCGCGCACTGACGATCAGTTTGCTGCGCACGCACACCCACAACGTCGACACGTCCGACGACACCATGCTGCTGAGGTTGAACACCACATCGTTGACCACTGCCAGCAACGCCGAGTCAACGTGCTCGATGCGCGTCGAGCGCGAACCTTCGTGCAGTGCCTCGAAAAATTCTTCGGGTAATTGCAGATGGCTTTTCATCCAGCGTTCGCATGCCGCGTGGGCCAGGTTCAGATGCAGCCAGAGGAATTCGCCGCTGTCGTTGTCGTCTTGCAGGCAACGCAATGCAGTTGTCGAGTCGACTTCGCGACCCCGTTCGCCGGGCAGGAAACGAAAGCCGTAAAGCAAACCGAACAGGTCCGGATCGCGATGGCTGATATCGAGGCTGTGGTTCATGGAGGCTCGCTGCGAGGAGGGCGCTGGGCGGGATTTTCAGATTCACCTGTGCCGAATCATCGCAATGTCACATGACGTTTGTGTGATAGCTAAATGACGTCAAATCAAAGTGTTACCGGCGGTCGGGATTTGTTCAAGAAGCGCTCTGGCGCGCCGATCTCAGGTGAGTTAGGTTGCGCGCCACTGGCCGTTGGCCGAGGTTCGCCGACAGGGATGTCCAGCAATATTTCACGCCTTTTGCTGGCGTGCCTCATCCCTGTCCTGAGTATCTGCGATGCTGCAAAAATCCCTGAGAGCGCAAATTCTCGCCCTGCTGAGCGGCAGCCTGCTGGCGGTCTTGTTGATCGCGCTGGCGTGTTTCCATTTCCTCTCGAATGGCGTGCAAAGCTACAGCCAATTGATTGCCGGCCCGTTGCACACTTCGCAATTGATCGATGAAGCCAACCTGCAATTCAAGGTGCAGGTACAGGAATGGAAAAACGTCCTGCTGCGTGGCAAGCAGCCGGCGGATCTGGCCAAGTATTGGAGCCAGTTTGAAGATCGCCAACGCGATGTGCAGAGAATCCTCGGCGAACTGGCCAGCCAGAAAGGCATTGAGCCAAGCCTGAAAACCCGCATCGAACGCTTGCAGGAAGAGCATCGTCAGTTGGCAGGCGCCTACCAGAAGGGCCGTGATGCCTATGTCGCCGCGGGTGGCGATTCTGCTGTCGGCGACGCCGCTGTCAAAGGTGTCGATCGCGCTGCCAGCGATCAGATGAGCGAGCTGGTCGCCGAATTGCGCAAGCAGGGCACCGAGCAGTCGGCGCTGATCAGTGCTGATGCCGATCGCACCGTATGGCTGGGGCTGTTGGTGATGCTCGCTTCGGGTCTGTTGATCGGGCTGTTGAGCCTGTGGCTGGTCAACCGTAACCTGGTCGAACCGATCCGCAAACTCATCGACTACGTCACCCAACTGAGCCGCGGCAAACTGGCCGAGCGTGTGGTCAGCGACCGTCAGGATGAGCTGGGTAACCTCGCCGCCGCAGCCAATACCCTGCGCGACTTCCTCGCTGATACGTTCACCCGTTTGCAGCGCAGCGCCAGTGATCTGGACAGCGCCAGCGGCGAATTGAACGCCATCGCCACGACCATGGCCGGCGGCACCAACGAGCAGTTCAACCGCACCGACCAGGTGGCCACGGCGATGAACGAAATGTCCGCCACCGCCCAGGAAGTCGCGCGTCACGCCGCCGATGCCGCGCGAGCCGCCGACGATGCCGACCAGTCCGCCCAGCAGGGTGAAAAGGTCATGCAAAGCACCATTCACTCCATCACGCTGATGCGCAGCGAAATCGCCACCACCGCCACGGTCATTCGTCGTCTCGAAACCGACAGTGGCCGCATCGGTAAAGTGCTGGAAGTGATTCGCGGCATCGCCGAACAGACCAATCTGCTGGCGCTCAACGCTGCGATTGAAGCGGCGCGTGCCGGTGAGGCCGGACGCGGTTTTGCGGTGGTCGCTGACGAAGTGCGCAACCTGGCGCAGCGCACGGCGGAGTCGATCATCGAGATCAACCAGATCATTCAGAGTGTGCAGACTGGCGCGATAGACGCGGCGCAAGCCATCGATAGCGGCCAGACCCGCAGCGACGAAAGCGTTGAGCAAGTGACGCAGGCAGGCGCCATGCTGGAACGCATCACCCACGCGGTGGAAGCGATTCGCGACATGAACCGTCAGATCGCCACGGCCGCCGAAGAGCAGACTTCGGTCGCCGAGGACATCTCGCGCAACCTGACCGAAATCACCTCGATTGCCAGCACCAACCTGGACAACGTGCAGCGCACCGAAAGCGCCAGCCAGAATCTGCACGGCCTGTCCGGGCAACTCAACGAAGTCACCGCCCGCCTGAGCGCGTGACGCCATTTCCCCTCACCCTGGCCCTCTCCCGGGGGGAGGGGGGACGATCTTTCTTGCGACACATCATCCAGGCCAGACCCCAGACGTAAAAAAGCCGCACGATCTTTCAATCGTGCGGCTTTGGTTAAACGGTGTATCAAGTGTCTTGCTTGTTGCTCAACACTTTGCCGGTGGTGGCGTCGAAGTCGACATCGAACTCTCTGCCATCAGCCATTTTCAATTCAACTTCATACACGTAACCGTTGAAGTGGTTGTCCAGGTCAGTGTCAGTGATGGTTGCACCCGGATGCAGTTTCAATGCCTCGGCGTTCATCGACTCCAGCGACTTGATCTTGCCGGACTTGACCAACTCAGGGATCTCATCAACGCGAACATCAGCCTGAGCGATACCAGCGGTGAGGGTCAGGGCAGCAGCGGTAAACAGGGCAGTCAAAGTTTTCATCGGTTCGTTCCTTGGGTAAATCGTTTAAGTGGGCTCAGGTTAACCACCGCAACTTAACTCACCCTTAAAACCCCGCATCGTTCGCAGATTGCTCTTGTGGGAGCGAGCCTGCTCGCGATGCGGATACCTCGTTAACTGATCAGAACCCGTTGTTCTTCAACACCTGATCAACACTACCGGCCGCCGGGCGTTTGTAGAACTTCAACAGTTCACTGGCGCGGTTGGTGAAGATGCCGTCGACGCCTGCGGCCATGACTTTGTCGAAGTCCACCGGTTCATCGACCGTGTAGACATGCACCAGCATTCCTTGGTCGTGGGTGTACTGGTTCATCCACGGTTGCACCAGATCCGAATAGCTCTGGTCGCCCCCTTGGGTGAGCTTCGCCGAAGGGCCTGTGCCGATAGCGCCCTGAGCCTTGGCGTAATCAACCCATTTTTTAAATTCAGCTTCGGATTTCGGCTCCTGCTTGCCGTAGAAAGCGTTTTTGTCTTTCTCACCGGACTCGGCAAACGTCACCTTGGATTTCGGCTCGATGCTGCCTTCGCCGACCCACAGCAGCAGAATCTTCGGCACTTGCGGCATTTCCTTTTGCAGCAGTTCGAGGCTGTTTTTCTCGAAGGTCTGCAGAATCACCTTGCCTTTGCCCTGACCGACACCCAGCGCACTTTTCGCCAGTTTCGAGCCGGCCGGGCTGAGCCAGCCGCGATCCTGCAGTTTCTCCTTCAGGTCTTTTTCGAGGCCGGGGAACAACTGCGGCTCTTTGGTCTCGATGTACAGGCCCGGTTTGTGCTGCGGATTGGCTTGGGCGATGTCGATGACTTCATCGAGAGTGAGGATCTTCAGCCCGGCGTAGGACGGGCGCGCGCGGTCCGGGTATTTGGTGTTGTACCAGGTGCCGGCATCGAGGGTTTTCAGCTCGGCCATGGTGAAGGCGTTGGCCGGGCTGTCCTTGCGATCCGGGAATTTGCTGGCGACGTCGGTGGTGCGCTGCAGATTATCGTCGTGCAGCACGAACAACACGCCGTCCTTACTGCGTTGCAGGTCCATTTCCAGATAGTCGGCACCGAGGTCACGGGCTAGTTTATAGGCGGCAGCGGTGGATTCCGGTGCATCGAAGGACGCGCCACGGTGAGCGATTACCGCCGGGTGCGGGATGCCGTGAGCTCCAGCCACGGCGTTCGGATCGCTGTGCGTGGCGGCATGCGCCTGACTGAGGCCGAGCAACAGGCTCAGCATGAGGGCGCTTTTGGTGAAAGTGGCGGGCATGGTCGAGGTCCTTTCGCAGGGCATTTTAAAAGACGTACCTTTTAACAACTGAATCGATTGCATGCTATCGCCAGACCGACATAAACCTATTAAAAGCGATATTTCCTGCACTTTTGTGGTGCTGTTTGCAGTACGCTTGCCCTCGGCAGACGTCCCGGCAGAGGGCGCGCCGTTCAGTTGTCCTGCGTGTAAACCATCGATCAACATTTCGTGAGGTTTACCATGCGCATCACCTCCCAACTCATCTGCCAGGCGGCCGACGACCTCAAAGGCTTCGTTGGCCTCAACCGCAAGACCGGCCAGTACATTGTGCGTTTCAGCGAAGACTCATTCGGCATGGACGTGGCGGATGACGGCATTATCCCGACCAGCGAATTCGTCTGGGCCCCGATTTCGCCCACGACCATGACGTTGAAGCGTGAGCTGATTCAGCTGCTGCTGGATCAGAATATCGATGGCCGGATCAACATCACTGAGCCGTTGCGGGTGTATATGAGCAAACGTGAAGTGCCGGAGATTGAAGCGGTGCGGAGTTTGGTGCGGGGCTGAGGTTTTTGCTGTGGCTTTCAGGGCCCCATCGCTGGCAAGCCAGCTCCCACAGGTACGGCGTGATCTTCAGAGCGACACCTAACTTGTGGGAGCTGGCTTGCCAGCGATGGGGCCTGTGAGTACATCGCAATACTCACTGGCCAAATCGATATTCTCGCTCCACCCGACACCCCCGCGTATGAAACGCCGAATACCAGATCGACCGCCCACGTTGCTGAATAAATTCCGCACATCGTGGCCATTATGCGCTGGCCGGCCACATTGGACGATGAACCAGGGCAGGCCTTGCGTTTGCCCTGATCAGCGCTGTAGGTTCTGGCACACGTGAGCGTGCAATTCGCTGGTCAGGCC
Source organism: Pseudomonas sp. MF6776 (assembly GCF_016613125.1). NCBI lineage: Bacteria > Pseudomonadati > Pseudomonadota > Gammaproteobacteria > Pseudomonadales > Pseudomonadaceae > Pseudomonas > Pseudomonas sp. MF6776. Next base: position 86,895 of record NZ_JAENSQ010000004.1, on the reverse strand, counting down.
TTCGATGCGCTCCGTGAGGTTTTTCGTCATTTCGGTAAGGCGGGTGTTTTGTTCAAGCAACGCCAGCAATTGCGCGGAGTTCTTCGCCGCCTCAGCCTGACGTTCGGTATTGGCCTGTGCCAGCGCTTCACGGTGCTGCGCATCGGCGTCGGCCTGCGCTTTGTCGCGTGCGGCCTGACGGGTTTGTGCGAGCAGGATCAGTGGCGCGGCGTAGGCCGCCTGCAGGCTGAAGGCCAGGTTCAGCAGGATGAACGGGTAGACGTCGAATTGAGTCACGCCCCATACGTTGAGGCCGATCCACACCGCAACAATCAAGGTTTGCGCGCCAAGGAACAGCGGCGTGCCGAAGAACCGCGCAAAGGCTTCGGCGCGCAGGGCGAAGGCGTCGTTGCCGAAAGTCGTGTTCAGGTGGGCGTGGGGGCGGTGGAAGCGCAGGTGATCAATGGGGGCGGGGGATGTTTCCGTTTTTTCGTTATTCATGGTGTGCTCGGCAGGACTTCGGACGTGCCGTCACTATAGCTCTGCGTTGTGGCGGCCGGCCTCTTCGCGGGCAAGTCCGCACAGGTTCAGCAGTCGTACACAGCATGTGTGATTGACTCATTCCCTGTGGGAGCGGGCTTGCCCGCGAAGGTCGCGACTCGGTCTATCGCTCCTGCACGACCCTCAATTGGGCGCCCGCTCATTGGCAAACATGCTCACCGCCTGCACCGCTTCACTGGCGCCATCACGAATCTGCAAGATCACCGTACCCGCCTGATCCGCCAGTTCCACGCCCTGGGCCGCGCGATCGCGGGTGCCGTCCATGCTCTTGATCGCCTGGCGGGTTTCGCTCTGGATCAAACCGATCATGTTGGAAATTTCCGCTGTGGAGCCGCTGGTACGCGCCGCCAGTTGCCGCACTTCATCGGCCACCACCGCAAAACCACGGCCCTGTTCACCGGCGCGCGCCGCTTCGATGGCAGCGTTGAGCGCCAGCAAATTGGTCTGGTCGGCAATCCCGCGAATGGTGTTGACGATGGCCGTGATCTGCTCCGAGCGTTCACCCAGGTGGGCGATCAACGTCGAAGACGCGGCAATGTCTTCAGCAATTTCGCGCATTTCGCTGGCCGCTTGTTGAATGACCTGAGTGCCTTGTTCGGCGACTTTCCGCGTCTCGACCGAGATGTGATAGGCGGCGCTGGCACTGCGTGCGTCTTGCTCGTGCTGTTCGACCCTAGCGGTGACGTCCGAGGCGAATTTCACCACTTTGCACAAACGGCCGGAGGCGTCGTAAACCGGGTTGTAATTGGCCTCCAGCCAAACGGTCTGGCCGCGCTTGTCGATGCGTTCGAACTGGCCCTGAAAGAACTCCCCCTGATTCAACCGTCGCCAGAAATCCTGATACGCGCTGCTGTTGACCAATTCTGCGGTGCAGAACAAACGGTGATGTTTGCCCTTGAGCTCGGCGAGTGTGTAACCCATGCGCGTCAGAAAATTCTGGTTGGCCGTAATAATGCTGCCGTCGAGGTTGAATTCAATCACCGCCATCGCCCGGTCGATCGCCTGCAACTTGGCGTTGGCCTCGCTTTCCTGCTGCACCTTGGCCGTGACGTCCATCGCGTACTTGACCACTTTCACCACGTGTCCGGCGGCATCCTTGATCGGGTTGTAACTGGCTTCGAGCCAGACCGATTCGCCTTTGCTATTGATGCGTTCGAACGTGCCGGACTGAAATTCACCTCTTTTCAGGCGTGACCACAACTCGCTGTACTGAGCACTGCGGCCAAACTCAGGCGTGCAGAACAGACGATGGGGTTGGCCGATCGCTTGTTCGGCGCGGTAACCCATGGTTTTGAGGAAGTTGTCGTTGGCGCTCAACACCACTGCGTCGAGATCGAATTCGATCACCGCCATGGAGCGGTTGATTGCATCGAGCAGGCCGTTCTGTTGAGTGAGGGTCTGTTGAAGGTCGTCGAGGGCTGATTTGTGGCGATTGAAAAACATGGCGCATACCTGGAAGTAGGGGAAGACGGGGTTTTGTCCCTGTTTCCGCGGGGCAGACCAAGCTGAGGGTTATTGGCATTGGCTGCAAAGTGCCAGCATCCAGGCTGACCAATGAATCTTATACAGACTTATAGGTTCTGTACAAGAAACTGCTGCTTCGAAATTGTACGAACGTGCTCAGATGCCAAGCAGACTGGCGTCATTTGAGGCCGGATCGCTCATCGCCACGCCGATGGTGTTGCGGCCGGCATGCTTGGCTGTGTACAGCGCCTTGTCGGCGGCATCCAGCCAGACAATCGCATCGCAATACGAAGGCTGAAACTGCGCCAGACCGATACTGAGGCTGACCCGCAGTTGTGGCACATCGGGATGGCGATACTGATCCAGCGCCTGGCGTAGTTGCTCCATCAGTGCTTCAGCCTTGTACAACGGCAGGTTCGGCAGAATCACGCAGAACTCATCGCCGCCGTAGCGTCCGGCCGGTTCATTTTCGACCAGCAGACGTTTCAACTCGCGACTCAACTGTTGCAGCACGGCATCGCCGACGATATGCCCGTAGCTGTCATTGATGACCTTGAAATGATCAATGTCGATCAGCGCCACAATGGCTTGGCTGTTGTGCTGGTGACATTGTTGAAACTTCAGGTGCAGCACATCTTTCCAGGCCCCGTGATTGAGCAATCCGGTCAGGCTGTCAGTGCGGCTCAGGGCGCTGAGCGCGCGTTTGTGTTGGGCCAGTTTGATCGCCAGTTGGTAACAGACCATGCCCAGTGCCAGCGGATAAAGGGTCAGCATCGGCAAGCAGGCCAAGACCTGGATTTGCGTCATGATCGGGTTGAATTTGAAGCCCAGCAGCATTGCGCCGAGCAGCACGCCGGCCACTTGGGCGAGAGCGCCGAAGACGAACAGGCGACGGCCACCGGCCGCGACATTGTTCATGGTCATCATCGACAAGACGGTCACGGTGGCCAGCGGATTGAACTGGAAACACGCGACCCAGAAGCCGCCACACAGCGAGTCGTACAACAGGTTGCGGCGTTCGGCCTGATAGGGAAATGCCGAGTGGGTCGACATTTGATAGGCCACGTGCGGCCAGATAAATCCGTTGAACACCAACAGCGCCCATAGCCAGGTCGGCGTGCTCAGCGGATACAGCGCCGCGGCGACGCTGAAAAAACCGACACCCAGCCCAATGGCGCGTGGCAGGTAAATACGTCTGGAGAATGACAAGCCTTTGCCGCGTTGGTTTTCCATGATGTCCTGCGCCAGATCGCCCTGAAATACTTTGCAGTATTTTTATCGAATTGACCGTTCGTCGGTCATTGGCGGACATTGTCATTTATTCCAGCGGAAATAATCAGTGTCCTTTCGAGCCATTTGATTTGGGGTATGCGCAGGGGAGGGTCGATCTAGAGCTGATAGTGCGCCAGAAACATCTCCAGAGCCGATTCGGCCACGGTGTTCTGCATGGCCTCATCGAGCGGTGGCCGCCCCATGGAAATCTGTGGCCAAAAGCCGAACGACTTCAGCAGACCCTGCAACTGTTGCGCGGCAAAATCCGCATCAACGGCTTTCAACCGGCCATCTGCCTGGGCGGCACGAATCCATACCGTCAGGCCTTCTTCCCGCTCTCCCATGCGGGCCACCATGTTCTGCGCGCGTTCCGGGGAGTGAATGGTCGCGGCAATTGCCACGCGAGCCAGGCTCAGAAAATTGTCATCAGCCAACAATTGCAGTTTGGCCAACAACATCTGCCGCAACTGATCCCGCAGCGGCTGATCGGCTCGGTAAATGACCGACTGCTCGGCGCTGATCCGCGCCCACAACTGGTTGAGAATTTCGGCGAAAAGCTCTTCTTTGCTGGGGAAATGGTTGTACACCGTGCGCTTCGACACACCGGCAGTCGCCGCGATTTTGTCCATGCTGGTGATCTCGAAACCGTTGGCACGGAATTCAGCAATCGCCGCTTGGATGATGGCTTCGCGTTTGCGGTCGGTGAGGCGCTGTGGAGCTGTCATAAGTACGCTTCGGCAGGAAAAGGGTGAAGTTACACTTGGCAGTTTACTTGTCATCTCGTTTGATGCAACCTAGAAACTACACCGTCGAGTGTAATGTTGCGTTAATCCTCGCAACCTAAAAACAGACCGTTCGGCTAATGCGTGCGTGCTTTGGCCATTTATCGTCCCACCGAGGAAAACCGTGAATCGCGCGGGTTTTCTGGAGTCAATCAGTCATGGCCAATCCAGTTTCCGTTCCGGATAAAACATCCACGCCTGAAGCCTCTCGACAGGATCAGGGGCTGTTCCGCAATCATGCGCCGGTGCAACGCGAAGGTGTGCGCAAAATGCTGCGGATCATGTGGAACATGATTTTCCACAAACCGAGCAACACCCGACCTGCCGCGGCAATCCCGGTGCAACCCCTGACCCGTGAAGATCTGCTGGCAGCGCCAAACCACAGCGTCTTTCGCCTAGGTCACTCGACCCTATTGCTGAAGATGCAGGACAAATTCTGGATCACCGACCCGGTCTTCGCCGAACGCGCCTCGCCCGTGCAATGGGCCGGCCCGAAGCGTTTCCATCAACCACCGATCAGCCTCGACCAGTTGCCACCGATCGAGGCCGTGATCCTTTCGCACAACCACTACGACCACCTCGATTACGAGGCGGTGCTCAGGCTGGCGGTCAAAACCAATCTGTTCCTGACCCCGCTGGGCGTCGGCGACACGCTCATCAAGTGGGGCATCGACGCGAACAAGGTGCGCCAGTTCGACTGGTGGCAAGGTACTGAAATCGCCGGTGTCCGCTTCATCGCCACTCCGTCGCAGCACTTTTCCGGTCGTGGCCTGTTCGACGGCAACAGCACCTTGTGGGCGTCATGGGTGATGATCGACGGCGATACACGAATCTTCTTCAGCGGCGACAGCGGCTATTTCGACGGCTTCAAACGCATCGGCGAACAGTTCGGCCCGTTCGACCTGACATTGATGGAAACCGGCGCCTATAACGTCGAATGGCCCCACGTGCACATGCAACCCGAACAAACCCTGCAAGCCCACATCGACCTAAAGGGCCGCTGGCTGTTCCCGATCCACAACGGCACTTTCGATCTGGCGATGCATGCGTGGCATGAACCGTTCGACCGGATACTGGCGCTGGCCTGGGAGCGCAGCATTTCGATCACGACGCCGCAAATGGGGGAGGCGTTCAACATCAGTCAACCGCAGCGCGGCAATGCCTGGTGGTTGGGGATTGAAGGGGAGAGTGAGGGAGTTGTGCAAAACGCCTGATCCCCTTCAGTCGGTGCTGATGTTGATTTTCGTGGTGACGAGGAATCTATCTCGTCGCCACAAACCCTCACTCAGCCATCGCATATTCCCCATGCCCTGCTGATTCCGAAGCCATCGCGTTCAAACTCGCACTACGGCCCGGCGCAAACCCGGGAAAGAACACCAGCCCCCGCGACTCAAACCGGTAGGCCAATGCCAGGCGTGCCGCATCCGCCACTTCTTGCTGCGCTTCAAACCGTTGAATGTCGTCTACCGAAACTTCAGCCTCCCGCGATAGCTGTTCCACGCTCCAGCCCAGCATTACTCTGGCCTGCACGCAGTGCGTCGGGGTGAACTGGAAAAGGGCAATGCGTTCAAGGATGTGGTTCATCGCAAGAGAGGCCATGGTGTGCTCCGGGCTCAAGAGTGCTGATTGAAAATGTACTGTGTTTTTGTACAGTTGTTTTCGGTCGGGATCAAACGGATTTTTTGATTTTGCCTAATTTGCCGCCTCCAACCAGACGGACGGTGGCTGACCAAGGATGCGCCTGAACATCGTCGAAAACGCTGCGGGGCTTTCGTAGCCGAAGTCCAGGGCGATCCGAGTCACCGTTTCACCCGCCGCCAACCGTGCCAGTGCGAGCACCACGCAGGCTCTTTGCCGCCATTCGCTGAAGCTCATTCCGGTCTGCTGGCGAAACACTCTGTTGAAGGTGCGTAAGCTTATGTGTAACTGCTCGGCCCAATGTTGTGGCGACTGATGGGCGTTGGGCTGATGCAGAAAGTTCTGACACAGCGCGAGTAGTTTTCCGTCGTTCGGCAACGGAATGTGCAGGGGCAAAGGAGCACTGCGTGTAACTTCGTGCAGCAACAAATCGATCAGCAAACCGTCTCGCCCACTCGGGTCGTAGGCCTGCGGAACCTCCACCGCTTCCATGAGCAGATGGCGCATTAACGGTGACACGTCGATAACCTGACAGCGTTCGCCCAAATCAACCGCTCCCGGTTCGATGTACAAACTTCGGGTACTCACCCCAAGCATCAACACCTCATGCGCCACCCCCGGCGGAATCCACACCGCCCGTTGCGGCGGCACCACCCAGTTGCCGTCATGGGTGCTGACCTGCATCACTCCCGTCGCGCCGTAGAGCAATTGCGCTCGACGATGCGTATGAAATGGCAGTAGATGGCCGTGGGAATAATCCGTACCGATCGCCACCACCGGGCGCGGTGTGTCATCCAGCAAATTGATTGAAACATTGCGCATCGAACGGCACCCAGCGGTTGGCGTAAACACAAACATTATTGGCTGATTTGCTGAAGCAGGCCAAACCATGTCGCTCTATCGTCGACCGCTCCCCATCACCGGAAGACGCGTCATGTTCTACCTCCTGCTTACCCTCTTTGGCTGCCTGACCGGCATCACCGCCGTGCTCTTCGGCTTTGGTGGCGGCTTCGTCGTTGTACCGCTGCTGTACCGCATGCTCACCGCCAGTCACGGGGCCGACGACCCCATCGGCCAATCAGCGATGCACATTGCCGTCGCCACTTCGACCTGTGTGATGATCGTCAACGCTCTGATAGCCACCGACAAACACCGCCGCGTCGGCAATCTCATTCGGGATTACCTTTGGCCGTTGGGCGGGTTCATCGGATTGGGCGCGATCCTCGGCGCGATCGCCGCCGTTTGGGTCAGCGGCGAAGTCATCCGCTATGCGTTCATCGCCTACCTTGGCGTGACCATCGTTGATTGCCTGCTGCGACGCGGATTTCTCACACACGCTAAAGACGTAGTCCCACGCCGATTGGGCAGGATGGAAACGTCCGGCGGCGGTGTAGGCATTGGCGCCATCGCGACGTTTCTTGGCGTAGGAGGAAGCGTCATGACCGTGCCTCTCCTGCGCCGCAGCGGGTTAAGCATGTCCCAGGCGACGTCCATGGCCAATCCGCTGAGCGTGCCGGTGGCAGTGGCCGGGACCCTGACGTACATGGCGCTGGCCGGTTTCAGCGAGACAGATCTCGGGCCGTGTTTCATCGGATATGTGGATCTGCTGGCGTTTGCGCTGTTGACGGTGGGGTCGTTACTGGGGATTCGATTGGCGACGCGATGGATCGGGCGGATACCGGATCGGGTGCATGCGTGGGTTTATGTTGGATTGTTGATAGTCGTGATGCTGGGGATGCTGCTCAAGTAGAGCCTCGATTCCTGCGCGCATCCTCTGCATACTTCGCAGCCTCATTCATTCAGGGATCGACTCATGCTCAAGGGACTGCTGCGCCTGGCGCCATACGCCGCGGCGCTGTTCACACTGATTTCCACCGCCCATGCTGAAGATGGCCGACGCGTGTTCACCGGTATGTTGGGCAAGACGGCGATTGTGGTGGAGCTCAATACCACGCAGCCGGATGAGGTCACCGGCCGCTACTTCTATGAGAAGTATCACCGCGACCTGGCCCTCAGTGGCTCGCTGCAGGACAGTACGCTGAGTCTCGTCGAAGGCAATAACCGCTACGGTGACGACAAGCCATTGCCAACCTTGAAACTGCAAGAAACCACCGAAGGGTGGCAGGGCGAATGGCAAAATCCTCAGGGCAAGAGGCTTCCGGTAAAACTCACTGAGGCCAAACTTCCTGCGCCGAACTCAACAACTTTGCCGTTCATTGCCGCGCTGCCGAATGGCGAACCGTACGAGTACTTGCGCTTACAAGGGCTCAAACTCAAACCAGCGAAGAAAGAAAACTTCATGGGCTACGAACTGCAATGGTGGACGGAGCCTGAGACGAAGATTTCGCTGTTCAGCGTGGAATCCGGATTGTCGAAAGATGATCAACAACGAGTGAACCAGCAGTTGCTCGGACGCCTCTGGAATGAAGTCATCAGCTACCACAGCTGTCAGCTGCAAGGCGGAGAGCACGTTGAGTTCATGCAGCAGGCCGAACCTAAAATGATCTCGCCAGCCGTGGTCAGCTTGAACATATCCACCAGCTATTACTGCGGCGGCGCGCATCCGGATTTCGGTGATTCCCCGCTCAACATCGACGTTAAAACCGGCCACCCGTTGTCGCTCGAAGATGTGCTGTGGGTCGGTGAGGGCAAGCCACTTCTGCATGCCGAGCGCGACAGCCTGGGTGACAAACCTCTGAGCAAGGCCGAAAGTGACGCGCGTTATCAGTATGAAAGCAAAGAGCTGGTGCCATGGATCATCAAGCAACTCACCGCCCTGTACCCAACAGAAATGAAGAAGCCGACACAAGAAGACGACTGCGACTTCACGGATGAAAGCATCTGGGGTTCTTCGCCGTGGTTCTTCACCGAGAAGGGCTTATACCTGGGCGCCTACTTCGCTCGCGTACAACGCTCTTGCGATAGACCAGACTGGTCGATCCTGCCGTACTCCGTCGTCAAACAACACCCCGGTGCCGTCAAACTGCAACTGCCCCAAGGCTAACCGTCACTCCAGCCCCGGCGCTTCACGAATAATGAAGTGATCTAGGTTCTCGATATTGGCATTGAAGACCTCGAAAGGCTTTTCGGGGTTCTTCTTGCCCGGCACCTGCTTCAACTCCGGCGTCACACCATAGAAGAAACAGAACAACGCCTTGTCGCTATCAGCGGCGTGCTTGATCTCTTCCAGAAACGCCTTGCGCTTGCGGTAGTTGTCGATCAGCTTCTTGTTCAGATAAACACTGACCGCATACGGCTTCTTCTTACTGTCCTCCGGCTTCTTGAACCAGACCTTGTCTTCGAAATCGATCCGGAAACTGGCGCCGCTGTGAAAGTCTTCAATCTTCTTGATCCGCCCCCAGTAAATCAGCCCCTTGTTGTCCGTCAGATATTCAATCTTCTTGAAGAACGAACTGTACGGCGCCGAATGCTCACCGACCTTCAACGGCATCCGCTTGAGCAACTCCTTGTCCGCGAAGTTCGAAACAAAGCACTCCACCGGATGCGCGAAAACACTGGTCTTGTCCGGCGCCGACTCGCGACTTGCGGACTCTTTACCACTGTCCGCCGTCACTCGTACCGGATCATCGCGCAACACATCCGCAGCTCCCGCTGGCGCGACGGGCTTGCGCACATACTCACGCCGAGTCAGCAGCAACTCTGATGGGAAGTGTTCCTCACGACCCTCATCCGCCTCGCCATCTGCCGTCTCAACCCCCGACGCCGACGCCTTCAAACTCACATAAGGACAACCCACCACATGCTGCGTCGTGGGCAGATTCTTGAAGTGCGGCGTGCGCACGTAATTCACATTCTTGGCGTTGAACGTGCCCAACTCGTTGGAGGCCTCGAACGCAGAGCGACAGGCATCGTTGGGGCACTGGAAATGTTCTTTTGCGGAATCGAACGCCACCGTCTCGTCGAAATTGAGATCGCGAACGTCATAGATCGACAACTTGTCGTCGAGGCTGAGGCAGTAGGCGAGATCGAATTTCATGGTGGGGCTCGGATCCTTGAGTGGGGGAGGGTATTAATAGCGGGAGGTGGGGCGGGTTACCAGTAATGGATCTCGCCACCCAGCACCAACAGAACAGCCATAAAACCGAGATTGCCAAACAGGAAGGGCAGAATCGTAATGACGATTTGAATCACAACCGCGATTTTAAATCCAACGGACAAGCCATAACGCTTCCAATAGATGACATGCAACACCATCGTCAAAGCGTTGGCCACCCAGACGGCACCGATGGCCATGATTTCGTTTTTTTGGGCGATGCGCAGGGCCATCATCAGCAGGCCGAAAAAGATGATGAGGAATGAGACGACCAAGAGTCGGGAAGGGGTATTTTTGATTGAATTGTCTAAATGCTGCATGTGGTGTGTGCCCTTGAATTGGAGATGGTCGGATCTCCTGTGTCCTTCCTTATAGTTCCTTTGTAATCTTGGAATTATCGCTACCAGCGATGGCTCCATTCTCCCAACCTAAGGTGTATTGCTAGCAATGTTGAAGGCTGGGAAAATAGCGATCAGACTCGATCGCTATTTGAAAGCTCAATTAGTGGGGGGGTTAGGATTGTTGGAACTGTTTTTTAACTTGGCCGACTCGTACGTCAGTGCACGGGGATATAAAACGCCAAATACCACGGAAGCGATTTTGCTCGCTAGAAGGGGGGGGACCGCGTTTCCGACTTGGTGAAACTGTTTAGTCCTATTGCCTTGAAAGAAATAGTTATCAGGAAATGTCTGAAGTCGCGCTGCTTCCCTCACCGTAAGGCTTCGGCACTGTTTCGGATCGTAATGAATGAAGTAGTGGCCATCCTTAGATATATGGCTTGTTACTGTAGTTGCCGGTTGATTCTCCAATTGCACTCTGAAGCGATCGTTGAATTTGCCCGATTCCCAATTTTTATGGGCTGGAGCCAGGCCCGGAAGATTGAACTGCTGATGGCCTTTGGGGGAAACTTTATAAGCGCGCGCATAAACACTTGCGAACATGTATCTCTTCAAGTCCGAAGGCATGTGCCCACGAGCATCGTGGTTCAACCAATAGTCCAACTTTTCGTCACGATACCAGTGATCTAGCTTGTTTATACCTGTCTTGCCGTCATTTTTTCGACGTGGCACCCGGAGTGCGCCGACGTCATATAAAGAAGAAATTGTACTGTCTCGTGTAATTTTTAGTTCAGTTGCAAGCTTTGGGTCTGTAATGGAATCTACTTGACTCCTGAGTTCGTCCAGCTGATCTATAATGACTTTATACCAAGCCTCACTATTGTCTTGTTGTTTGGTAAGTCGGCTTCGAAGTTTTGGAAGATCATTGATTACGTGCTTGGTGGTGATTTGTTCTTCGAACGAAATACGTCCGTGATCAGGAATGCAACCCTGTTCGTCCAGCGCGATGCCGAGAAGAATCACTCGATGTCGTGCCTGAGGAATTCCATGCTCTTCAGCTTTAATAATGAATCCCCGAGGATCCACTTTTTCAATATCATCACCTGGATGGAAGGCCTGCCCAGTTACCAAAGAGCATATGCAGTATTTTTTTCCTGGAGATGCGTCGCCCAATGCTTTGTGCGGATCGGTGAGGTCTTGGAGAATCTGAGTAAAAATACCTTCTCCACCAACTTTGGAGGATAGGATCCCTTTAACGTTTTCCATTACGAAAACAGTAGGCTGTCGTTCTTTGATGATCCTGAGATATTCTTTGTACAGAAAATGACGATGATCATCCTCAGCGTTATAGTTCGCTTTGCCTTGGTTGCGAGATCGGCCAACGAGTGAGTATGCCTGGCACGGCGGACCACCGATAAGTACCCAAGGTCGGTTTACATCAAGTTTCTCTTCTAGTATTTGATCCAGCTCTAGATCACCTAGCTTTGACCCCAGAGTGATGCAGCGAGCTTCTGCTTCAGCTTCGAGCCATTGAGGCTCACTGGCGGCAGAAAATGGGCTCGGGCTGCGGCCATTGCAAAAATCATAATAGTCAGATAAATGATCTGGGTTTTTCAGCTTTAAAAGTCGGTAGAACGCTCTGAGTCTAAGAGTCTCACGGGCTACAGGATCCATCTCGGCAGAAACCACGATCTCAAACCGTTGTCCATTACCAGAGGATGCAAAGCCTTCGCCTAGGCCGCCAGGACCAGCGAAAAGGTCAACTATCTGGATAGGCTTCGAAGGCTCAGAGTCGCATTCGAAAGCGGGGTCTCGCTCTAACAGTAAATTCATTTGGGGTTCTGTCATGGACATCGTCAGTAAAGAAGTCAGGTCTCGCATGATGGCTACAATCCGTGGTAGCAACACATCTCCTGAGATGAAGGTCCGCAAGCTACTGCACAGGCATGGCTTTCGGTTTCGACTACATCCTAAGGAGCTCCCGGGTCGGCCAGATGTGGTGCTTCCACGTTATGGGCTTTGTATTTTTGTTCAAGGTTGCTTCTGGCACAGACATCCTGGATGTAGATATGCCACCACTCCCAAGACCCGAGAAGAGTTCTGGCGGGCAAAATTTGACCAGAACGTGAAGCGCGACCTTAGGAACAAATTCGAGCTTCTTCAGCGTGGCTGGCGGGTTTTCGAACTCTGGGAGTGTGGTATCCGAAGGCCCGAAGCAGAAATTAACTGGATTCCGGACGCGGTACGGGATTGTAATCAAAAAGACGTCTCATGGCCCACCTTTCCTGGCTAGAATGATCGATGAGCCAGATCTATCCAGCATTTAATTTCTCCTCATAGGGAGTGGAGGCGTCTGGGAGGAATATCCAGGTTTTCGCCTTTCCTTTAATTTAATCTCGTCGCAAATTTCAGTTTCTTATATAGCGGCTATGGGGATGTTTTTTAGAGTCAGTCGATTGCAAAACGTACAGTTCTTCGCTCTTCCTCTAGTAATCCGATGTTTTCTATTCGCTCAAGCAGATATCTTAATGCGTTCCGCTCGTTGGACGTCAGGCCAAACTCTGACTGTAGCAGTGAATGCAGCGCCGCATTAGATTTAGGAGAGAGTAAATTCCAACGTTTTGCCTCTTCTAATACTCTCGTCGCTGCTGCAATCAGCGTTGTGGCAGGTATGTCGTCGAGCTTAGATTTTTTTGAATTTATTATTTCAGTAATCTTTGATTCTTTGTTTGGCTTTATAGATGTTGTTGTGGGCGTTTCGAAAATCGTGTCAAAAAAAGTTGCTAGCTCATCGCCTGAAAGCTCATCCAGACATCTGATTTCATTCCTCACGCGAATTTTGAGCATCGCCTGCCGAGTCAGGCTTTCCATTGGCCCCTTGCCGTGATGTAAAGATGCTCGAACCCACGCTTCAGCTATTCCGAGAGCCAACATAGGATTAGCGCTCAAGCTAGGTCGCTCAGTGATCTGCACAAATGCGTCCTCGGTAAGTTTCTCAAGCAATGCCCACCGGTCGAGACTTGTCCGGCCTCTATCAAAAATTTTCCCACGCATCCAGAGTCTTTGAAACGTGTTGCGCACGCCGCCGAAATACCTTTCAGGCGAATCACCGAATCTCCAATTCACAATGTCTGGAGCCACAACAATTGCTATAAATGCCCATACATCATCTCTGAGGGCCTCCCCGCTTGCTAGAACTTGGTGATCCGCTAACCAAGCAGCGGTTTGCGCGTCAAAATTTGATAATCCAGTCCTCGTGGTCTTTTCGCCATATCCATTGTTTTTGGCGATGTGAAGAATGCCCGCGCGAATTTCTTCAAGTACATTTGAGGATATTGGGCTGCCACCAGTCGAAGTAAATCTCACAGCTTCCGGAAGCTCGCACGCATTAAATCCAGACCAGTGGTCGGGACCGTTGTGTAAATACTTATCCAACAAACGTTCTGCTGTTGGTGCAGGAAGCCTAGGTAACAAAATAATCAACTATTTATCTCCAAGATCTGCGAGTGCTACGAATGAAGCTCGAAATATGCCCGGTCTATTGTCGAATACGGATCTTATAAAGTTTTGGTCTTTGCCAGGCCACGCCTTTTTCAGCCATGACGATGCTTGCGCTGCCAAAGATCCGGGTTCGGGCGTGTTAAATAGGTCTTCCACTTCTGGATCTGTTATCAAACGCTCGCAGACCTGTCCCATCACATCGGCCATTAGCATTTGAATCATCATGGGATCTTCATCTTGAATCCTTTCGATAAAATCCGTGTTTGTCGAATTCAAGTAAAGCCGCATAGCCCCATGAAAATCGCGAGACCAATCACGCGGAGACCAGTGTAGGTACCAAGGGGCTGATGAAGAAAGCATGTCTCCAAGCAATACTTGCATATCTCCGATTTCAATTGGAAAACGGGGCTCCTCCCCTTCAAGTCTTATCCTAATGCGATCTGACCAGAGTAAATCTCCTGTACGTGAGGGAGAGAGAGTAGGAGGAGCAGATATCGGCGCAGCCAAGGCTATCCGTGTGCTGATATCGAGAACTGTTGAAAGTGCCTCGCCTGTTATTTCCAGATCAAATTCAACGAACCAAGCCTCTGCATTTAAAGTGAGATTTATACGGTTCAATATAAGTCGTGGTAGCCGACCTTGACCCGTACCAATACTAACTGTCGCAAAAAAAAAGAGGTCTCTCGGGTCAAGATTCAAATCTGCTGCGGCGATAGAAGGATCGATTGCTATCCGACGTCGCAGACGAATAAAGGACGCGGGATCCCAGTTCTGTAAATAATCTCCAGCTGGAACCCACACAGCTTCGTTGAGAGAAATTGACCACGAAGAAGCGATCACTGCTGATTCGGAAAGGGTCAAGAAAGGAAATGCGATACGGCTCACCGGCTACTCTCCGTCAGTACAGATGCATCGGCGACTACTGCACAATCGGATGGAATCTGCACCCGAATTTCGTACACTCCATCTGCGCCGCTAATAGTAAGTTCGTCCCCTTCTGCAAACTGGAGGCCGTCGGAGGAGCGAATTGACAATACTTTAGCGGAAGGCAGTGTAACATCCGACTCGATCGATCGACCTCCATCGACCGCGACAGCTGCAGTTATAGCTAGAACGCTTCCAGTACGGTTGAAGTTTTGACGGACTTCAGTTAAGAAAACTGCCACTACTCCATCTTCTGTAGCTTCTAATCGAAAGAAATTCGGAGCGCTAGCTCGAGCGCGGGAGGGCGTTACACTCCCTCTAGGCATACTGCTTCGTTTTTTTCCAGCACCGTCCCCGCTAACTCCTTCGAGTGCAGATCCCATACGCCCTGCTAGTTTAGCTAGTGGAGGACCCGACTGAGGGCGTGGTGTTCCTCCAGGCGAACCCAACCCCATATCTGATGCATGAGCGCGGAGGTCTCGAAGAGCAACGTTTACGAGTGTCTTTGGCATACCTTTCGGCAGATTTTCAGGGATCCAATCGTCATGAGCGGGTGGCTCTGACTCAGCAAACGCTAACTCAACATCCTTGTCATCGCTAGTGACGAAAACTCCAGCCCATTCAAGTCGTTCATCAGGCAAGGCTGTCCCCAAAAGATATTTAACAACAAGCCCCACGGGGCGCATGAGTGCAATATGCTGGGACGTTGCCGGGAATAAACTACCTTCTGCTACAAATGGTCGCCTAGATGATCTCAAACCCTTTTCAATGGCGAGCGTTCCAACCTTTATGTGAGATTTGGTTGCTGTGAGTGAGCGCACGTCATTACCTTTGCCAGAGCGCGCAGCACGCATTGCTTTTGAAAAAAGATCTAAAGGAGGAAAGTCTTCAGGTGCTGGAATGTTGATTTCTACTCCATCCAGCTCAACGCGTAGATCAAACTTATGTGAAGCTGGCGTGTCGCGCATCATCCTAGGCCAGAAGTTCCATAAGATGGCTTCAATAACTTTGTTGCCTATAGTTTTGAGGTCTTCGCCATCCGTCATGAAGTCTAGGATCATGATTGAAGTGCCAGTTTGATCATGGGCTCTGTCTGGCAATCCCAAGCCTGAGGCGAGAGCTTGAGCGTCCGTACCAGTCAGTGGATCCACTATTCCGTCCTCGGGATCCGGTAAACCCCACCAATGGCGCCCAGTGAAGCGTTGTGACATGGCCTTGTCCGAGACCTGGAAAGAAGAACCCACATGACAACCAATAATTCGGCGCCCCTCCAATCCGGCCGAATGTGGAAGTGTGTCTACGATGATGGTGCTGCAACAACTTGCACGATAGAGCGCTATTTTACCGAAGCCGTAAGTGCCGCCACCTTGCACCGTGTTTCTCGCTGCACCTATATTTCGCAGAAAATTTATAAACTGAGTGTCTTTAGTCCCTAATGGAATTCGGTCTGAACGGGTTGGACCACCAAGCCCTATGGTACGAAAATCGCAAATTTCCATCACGACAAGTTCTTTTTGTGAAAGCGAATTTCGAAGAGTTATACGTGACTGCTCAGACTCTGGTAGAGATGTCAAAACTTTTGATTTAAGTATTAATCGCTGACTTTCTGTAAGTCGACGAATTCTTATTTCAATCTTTGGGCCAATCCCAAGTTTTGCAGCGTCTGCGATATTTTGTAAGGCCTCACGAATTAATGTCTGGAGTGGGTCGAGTGTGGGTGCGCCAAGAAGTCGAAGGATATTATCGCCGATGTTTCCCGTTGAACCAAAAGGTTCCGAGAAAAGCTGCATAGGTTTTATAAACATCCACTGAGCTCCTTCTCGATCAGTCTATAAATCTCGTCCGTACGTAGGAAGTTCGAGGCGTAAGTTAGATCAACGGAATAGCTAATAGAGGAAATGCCTGCGTGTGCGACTCCGGCGGAGAGCATTGATGAGGTTAGCCGTGGAAAATCTTCTATGACTTCATAGAAAGATTCAGATTGTATTCGGAAAGAATCTCGATTCCAGCGAGGTTTATCGAAGTCCTCGCATCCAATTGCTTCGAGTAGACTTCGAAGCTTGGCAGGCTGATCTGCTTTCCTCAAAGCGCTTGCAGCTAAGTCGTGTATGCTGAGGCTTCCACCAAATACAGGCTCAAGTGTCAAATGCAAAAGATGCAGGCTCCCATCGGCAGGAAGTTCCAGCTGGTCGAGGCCGTTAATTTCAATAGTCCGATTTCCTGTCTTAATTGTCGACTTGACTTCTAGGGAGTTACTATTCCTACGAAAGTCATGCCTATCACCAGTTGGACCTCTCCATGCCCTCCATCCGGAAGCAGAAAGGTCCAGTAGTCGATTAAGTATTAGTAACTCTCCTACTAAGCCAACAACTACATTTGCGGAAACATCTTTTTTATCTGATTGCATCAGAAGGGTACGGAAGTCTTCGATAGTGGACTCGATCGCAGCAATGCAGCTAACGCCTGTGTCAACTCTGGCAAGCATTTCATCAACAAACTCAGCGAAAACCGTCTCTAGCTCTCTTGAAAGACAGACTAAATCAATGAATTTTACTGACTGCCCACTATGTTTAAAATAAGATACAGTTAGCGAAATAGCACCTTCTGCACCTAGGCGCGAAACCGTTTCGCGTTCGCTTAATGGAAGAAGAACTCGGGGTTCTTCATTCGAGCCCAACGCTAAACGTACCCTACCTGCTGGAGTAATGACATCGGTGGGGATAGTTCGAATTTCAAAATCATTGCCGATGTCGCTACCACTACGTAGCACTGCCCACATCTTTTTAGCGTTCATATGCAACTACTCACTTAACGCCAGCAGCTTCAACTTGGGAAGCTTCCTCTATAGCGATAGCCTCGATGTCTTCCGCAGAAAGTGCCTTCAACTCGACTGAAACGTAGCTACCGCTCTCGGTAACAGAACCTGGGAAAATGATTCCGTAAGCCAATACATCTTGGGCCGCGTTCAAAGTTCTGCGAGCTGTTCCTGACCTTGCTGGGTCGGATACTTTATCGATAACGTACAGTAGTAGAAGAGGCACTTCACCTACAGTTTCGCGCCTGAGTTCCTTCAGTTCATCCCAGCCGTGATCTCCTGCCGCAATCTCCGAGCAATCAGAAAGGATATCTTGTTTCGACATTAAGGCCTTGATATCGGCATCACCAGCACCGTCAAGTCTTGAGCGCTTAACCATAGTGATGTGCCCAGCACTGCCAAGCGTATCATCTGATAGTTGACCCGCCGTCGGCTCTATCAGAGCTATATTCCATTTGGTAAGTCTAATATCATTGCCACCAATGAACGGCAGAAGAATCTGGCGACTGAGATCAGCATGAGTAATGTGCGTTTCATATGTTTCTAAAAAACGTTGGATCGAAGATTTCGGAACATTTCGCCATACTCGCTTGTTTGCATCAGCGCTTTCATCTCGAAGCTGAAGTGCGTCGGCTCGACTGATTAGCTCGGCAGCAGCTCCCCAGTTTTTTCGAAGCTGTGTAGTGTTCGTATGTTCGAAGCGGAACGTCTGCCGGTGGGTTCCCCAATAGCTCACGGCACATCGACGAGCTGCTCGCATCTTCGTGGCTGCTGTGATAGCCATCCCGGGAATCGAGCGAATGCGAACGGCTATCTGCATCGGTGTCAATTCGCAGAGTCTGTATTGTTTAATATCGTCGCGTATTTCTTCTTCGATAGAGGCAAGTTCACGAAATCGTAGTTTCAGCGATTCTGGCATCCATATTCGAGGGAGATCTTCATAGCCGGGTCTGAAACCGAACCATCTACCCATCTGTAGAAGAGTATCGTACTGGTCCGCAGTACGTAGAAAAAAGCTGACCACCAGTCCTTCAAGAGTCAGCCCTCGGGCGAGAATGGATCCCCCCACAACGATGTATGTCTTTGGTGTTTTGGTGTAATCAATTCTGTCTTCACTTCCACCGTTCTCTATCGGAAATTCTAACGCTTCGAGTACTTTTGGCATGAGTTCAAAGATATGCTCAATGCTAACTGGAGTAGCATTAGTAATGTCGGCGGGTAGTCGACCTTTTTCTTCGATCCAAAGTTGCTCAAGTTGCTGTCCAATCGTACTGCTCTGGTCTAAGAGTCCTGCACGATTTATATCGATCCAGCCTTCTATTAAAGCTGATACACGTTCATGAGCTGTAACATAGGCTGAAGTGTGAACGAGCATTGTCATGTGCTTGGACGAATGGCCCCGAAATTGCCTTGCCGCGCAACATGCGAGAAAATAAAGGATAGATTTTTTGAGACTATCGGTCATTAGAGGGTGGAAATCATCCCTTTCTCGCATACTGCGGGGCTGGAGTAGTGCTATTTCTTCAGCCGGAATTTCCCGAATCATATCTAGGCCTTCTTCCTCGGGAAGCACATTTCCGGGGTCTGCGGGAGGCCTGCCGAACAGCCTTTCGGTTCCGAAGTATGATTTAGGTAAAGGAAGCGCGGTAATGAAATCTCGTGGATAGAGATCATCTAGCTGTTGACCATCTTGTCTATAAGGGTCGATGAGTACATTCGCGAATGGGGTCGCTGTGTAGCCCACATAAGTCACCGCAGGTAGGAGGGAGAGGATTTCTCGAATCCGTTCATTAATAACTGTGGTTTCTAACTCGCTACGTGCTGCGTTAACGCTAGCCTGATCACACTCGTCGTCAATGACGAGAATCCTTAGTTTACCGAGAACGGCTGGCATCGTTCTTTCTATAGCAAGTTTTAGTTGTCCAAGTGGCGAGACATTTTTTTTAATTACAGCCAGTTGTGCTTTGTCCGTGTGTGACAAGAAGCCACCCTGTGCCGGCGCCCGGAAATCTTTGTCTAGGTCGTTCGGTGTAAGGACCTGCCAATTTAGAGGGTTGCGAGAAACAAGATCATCAAAAAATCTTAACTGAGTTTGATATCTAAGTGTATTTGTCAGGCCTGCGAGCACGATTACGGTGTTGTATCCGGCGTCCAGAGCCTTCGCTATCGTAGCGGTCATGTTCGCAGTTTTTCCGGACTGTACGTATCCCAGAACTAAACCACGGCAAGAGAACTGCTGCTGGTTAGGACTTTCCAGAAGGGATACGACCTCGTTTGAAGCATCATTGATTCCCTCAACGTCATTTTCGTCCCAACCCTTGCTGTTGACGAGATATCCTCGCACTGCAGGCCAGTGGAGATCAGAAGGCTTTGGCCCAAAATACCATTGGGGGCGTTTCTGGATCACGGAATAGCGATGAAGGATTTCGATTTGTTCGAATTGAAGAGCTACCAGCGACTTCGCCTCTTCGATTTCAGCGTGAAGCATCATTGCCAAGCCGGGGCTTAGAGTATCTAGCTCTTGGCGTACGGACTCTACCGCTTCATCTAGGTTGGAAAACCTAGACATTGCCTGCGAAATTCGCTCATGTAACTTGTCAACTTGCGGTCCTGGCATGATGGCTCCATGATGTTGCATCTCAATGTTGTTGCAATGTACATCGCGCTTGCGGGTCGTGCAATTCAGCTATCGTAGACTTTAGATCTATTGATGCTAGAAAATCGTTTCGTTAGGAATATTCACCAAGGTTGGGTGGGGGGAGCCATCAAAGCGTTTTTGTTCAGCTAGGCTCATCGCCACTCCAAATTGCTAAAGATCAACATCGTCTCGTTGAAGGCGTTGTCATTTGCTGACGGTCATCTGACAACTCTATGGGGCGACCTTCACACACACTATGGAGCACTACATTTTGGGGAGTTGATGAGGGCGGAGCGCGTTAATTCTTATGTGAGTGATGTCGTAGCAACAGAAGAAAGGACTTGTCAGAAGGCAGTCCTCTTCTAAATTTCACTAGGTATTGGTCGACTGTTTTTTTCGGGGGAAGGAGGCTGTCACGTCGGAATGAAACGAGCCACCCATCTTCCAATAAAAAAGCCCCGATTAAATCGGGGCTTTTTGCTTTCTCGACTTGTCGACTCAGACCGCAACCGTCAAATCGTGGCGAGCGAGACTATTAGTTAGTCCCAGCTCAGAGCACCACCAGTTTGGTATTCGATCACACGAGTCTCAAAGAAATTCTTCTCTTTCTTCAAGTCCATAATCTCGCTCATCCAAGGGAACGGGTTAGTCGTCCCTGGATACTCTTCCTTCAAACCGATCTGCGACAAACGACGGTTAGCGATGAACTTCAGGTAGTCCTCCATCATTGCCGCGTTCATGCCCAGTACGCCGCGAGGCATGGTGTCGCGGGCGTATTCGATCTCCAGCTGCGTACCCTGCAGAATCATTTGGGTCGCTTCTTCCTTCATTTCGGCATCCCACAGGTGTGGGTTTTCGATTTTGATCTGGTTGATCACGTCGATGCCGAAGTTCAGGTGCATGGATTCGTCGCGCAGGATGTACTGGAACTGCTCGGCGACGCCGGTCATTTTGTTGCGGCGGCCCATGGAGAGGATCTGGGTGAAGCCGCAGTAGAAGAAGATGCCTTCCAGAACGCAGTAGTAAGCGATCAGGTTGCGCAGCAGCTCTTTGTCGGTTTCGACGGTGCCGGTTTCGAACTTCGGATCGGAGATCGAACGGGTGTATTTCAGGCCCCAGGTGGCTTTTTTCGCGACCGATGGGATCTCGTGGTACATGTTGAAGATCTCGCCTTCATCCATGGCCAGCGATTCGATGCAGTACTGGTAGGCGTGGGTGTGGATCGCCTCTTCGAAGGCCTGGCGCAGGATGTACTGGCGGCATTCCGGGTTGGTGATCAGGCGGTACACGGCCAGGACCAGGTTGTTGGCAACCAGCGAGTCGGCGGTGGAGAAGAAGCCGAGGTTGCGCATCACGATGCGGCGCTCGTCGTCGGTCAGGCCTTCCGGGTTTCTCCAGAGGGCGATGTCGGCGGTCATGTTGACTTCTTGCGGCATCCAGTGGTTTGCGCAACCGTCCAGGTACTTCTGCCAGGCCCAGTCGTACTTGAATGGCACGAGTTGGTTGAGGTCGGCGCGGCAGTTGATCATGCGCTTTTCGTCAACGGCGACGCGGGCGGAGGCGCCTTCGAGTTCGGCGAGGCCTTCGGCGACGTCGAGGGAGTTCAGTGCAGCCTTGGCGCGGGCCACGGCAGCCGAGTCACTGGCCGTTACGGCGCGTGCTTCGAGGGCGGCGGCACCGCCGGCGCTGTCGAGGCGGTCCATGTTGGCTTCGGTAGCGTGGCCGGCGTTGGCGCCTTTCACTGCTGCTACTTCACTGTCTTCTTTGTCGAATTCGTCCCAGCTCAGCATGACGTGTCGTCTCCTGCGTGAGGGCCTGTCGCCCGTGTGAAACCTGATGGTTGGTTTTTCACACGGCCATACAGACCGCGTTGGATCTAAAGGAATCGTTTTTTGCAGCAGCTAAGGCAGGCAATAAAACAGAATTTTGTTCGGGGTTCCGAGAGCCTCTGACGGGCGCAATCAGCGTTGGACGCTGCTGCGGGGCTTCAGACTGGCTTTTCATCCCTGTAAGGGAATATTGCTGTCCCGATTAGGGCGGCATTATAGGGAAAAAAACACGGCTGTGCTGAGGCGAATCCGCACATGGAGCGGTCGAGGAGGATGGTTTTTCGAGGAGAGTGAGGGTTTACAGGGCTTTGCCGGGGAAAGATTTTTTTTTGGAAAAATATCGCAGTTGTGGATTTGATCAAAAAACGTACAAAAAATCGCGTTTTTCACTACATCTAGTGTTTTGCAACCATTTTAAACGACTTCAGACACAACTGAGCCCGACCGAAGTCGGGCTGGAATCGACCCTCAATGTTGCGCAGAGCGGTTCAATTCGGTGCAGTCTCAATCCTCAATTGGTGCAGCCGTTGCCCATCACGCTATAGCGCAGGATGTGACGCTGGCCTTTGGAGTCGTTGTACTCCATTTTCGCCGGTACCACTTCGCAGACATTTGGAATCTCGCTCATGGATACAACGTTGGCGATGTCCAGGTGGGTCGAGTAGGTGTATTCCTCGATGATCGGTTGTTGCTGTGCGACATCAGTCGGGACCTCTTCTGCCATGGCGGTTACGCACAGACTGCTGAGGGCCAGAACCAATAAAGCTTTCATTTCAAAGTTACCTTTTTGAGGTCGAGTGGGGTCACGCAACCTTTTTGGGGTTGCGTGTGGAGCTTGAGTATTTGATGCATTACTTGGAGAGCTGGATTAACGGCCTTCGTGGGGGCTGTAACGTTGTTAATCGCGTTTGCCGTGTTGGCAAGGTGAATTTTAGGGAGGTAGGGCAGGGGTAAACAGAGCGGGTTTTGATAAACACTTTTGGCAGATTTGGTAACAATCGCTGGATGTCGTGTCTGCTGCGATGCGGTGTGTCTGATAGACCGAGTCGTCTGAATCGCTGGCAAGCCAGCTCCCACAGGGGGGGCGCGGTGATTTGGCTGAGCGGTGTAAGGCCTGCGCGAGGGGTATCTGGACGTTTTGTAGGGGCTTGTTACTACCATCGTCGAATGGTTCTATGGGCCCGGCCCCGTTACAACAGGGTCATACAAAAACAACTATTACACCGAGGTAGGAAAGATGAGTGCGGCTTCTCTGTATCCCGTTCGTCCCGAGGTTCTGGCTAACACGCTGACTGACGAGGCGACCTACAAAGCCATGTACCAGCAGTCGGTCGTCAACCCTGACGGTTTCTGGCGCGAGCAGGCCAAGCGTCTCGACTGGATCAAACCTTTCACCACGGTGAAGCAGACGTCGTTCGACGATCACCATGTCGACATCAAGTGGTTTGCCGATGGCACCTTGAACGTTTCCTACAACTGCCTCGACCGTCATCTGGCCGAGCGCGGCGATCAAGTCGCGATCATTTGGGAAGGTGATGATCCTTCCGAAAGCCGCAACATCACCTACCGCGAACTGCACGAACAAGTGTGCAAACTCGCCAACGCCCTGCGTGGTCAGGACGTACACCGCGGCGACGTGGTGACCATTTACATGCCGATGATTCCCGAAGCCGTGGTCGCCATGCTGGCCTGCACCCGGATCGGCGCGATTCACTCGGTCGTGTTCGGCGGTTTTTCGCCGGAAGCGCTGGCCGGTCGCATCATCGACTGCAAATCGAAAGTGGTGATCACCGCCGACGAAGGCATCCGTGCCGGCAAGAAAATCCCGCTCAAGGCTAACGTCGACGACGCGCTGACCAATCCGGAAACCAGCAGCATCCAGAAAGTCATCGTGTGCAAGCGCACCGGCGGCGAGATCAAGTGGAACCAGCATCGCGACATCTGGTACGAAGACCTGATGAAAGTGGCGGGCACCGTTTGCGCGCCGAAAGAGATGGGCGCTGAAGAAGCGCTGTTCATCCTTTATACCTCCGGCTCGACCGGCAAGCCGAAGGGCGTGCAACACACGACTGGCGGTTACTTGCTGTACGCGGCGATGACTCACGAGCGCGTGTTCGACTATCGCCCGGGCGAAGTTTACTGGTGCACCGCCGACGTCGGCTGGGTCACTGGTCACAGCTACATCGTCTACGGCCCGCTGGCCAATGGCGCGACCACGTTGCTGTTCGAAGGCGTGCCGAACTATCCGGACATCACCCGGGTGGCGAAGATCGTCGACAAGCACAAGGTCAACATCCTCTACACCGCGCCGACCGCGATCCGCGCGATGATGGCGTCGGGTCAGGCAGCCGTTGAAGGCGCTGATGGCAGCAGCCTGCGTCTGCTGGGGTCGGTGGGCGAGCCGATCAACCCGGAAGCCTGGGACTGGTACTACAAGAATGTCGGCAAGTCGCGTTGCCCGATCGTTGATACCTGGTGGCAGACCGAAACGGGCGGCAACATGATGAGCCCGCTGCCTGGGGCTCACGCGCTCAAGCCGGGTTCGGCGGCGCGTCCGTTCTTTGGTGTGGTGCCGGCGCTGGTCGACAACCTCGGTAACATTATTGAGGGCGAGGCCGAAGGCAATCTGGTGATTCTCGATTCGTGGCCGGGCCAGGCGCGTACGCTGTATGGCGACCATGACCGCTTCGTCGACACCTACTTCAAGACCTTCCGTGGCATGTACTTCACCGGTGACGGTGCGCGTCGTGATGCCGATGGTTACTACTGGATCACCGGGCGTGTCGACGACGTGCTCAACGTGTCTGGCCACCGCATGGGCACAGCCGAGATCGAAAGCGCCATGGTTGCCCACCCGAAAGTCGCTGAAGCAGCGGTGGTCGGTGTGCCGCACGACATCAAGGGGCAGGGCATTTATGTCTATGTCACGTTGATTGGCGGTGAAGAGCCAAGTGAGCAACTGCGTCTGGAATTGAAAAACTGGGTGCGCAAGGAGATCGGGCCGATCGCTTCGCCGGACGTGATCCAGTGGGCGCCGGGCTTGCCGAAGACGCGTTCGGGCAAGATCATGCGCCGGATTCTGCGCAAGATTGCTACGGCGGAATATGACGGGTTGGGCGATATTTCGACCCTGGCTGATCCGGGTGTGGTGCAGCATTTGATTGATACGCACAAGACCATGAATGTTGCATAAGTAGCAGGTCTGAAGAGAAGAAAGCCCTGTCCGGTGTATGCCGGGCGGGGCTTTTTTGTGTCTGGAGGTTTTGTTGTGGTTGGACTGGACCCTTCGCGAGCAGGCTCGCTCCCACAGTTTGACCGAGTACCTTCAGACAAAATGCAGATCCCTGTGGGAGCGAGCCTGCTCGCGAAGGCAATTTGTCAGACGCCGGGGTAGTCAGCTGTCAGTCCGCAAACCCACCCAACCAATAATTATCGATCTGCGCCGTAAGACATTTCCCACTGTTACCGGGCCAGATCCACGTAACCCAATATGTAACCGCTGGCGCCAAACCGGGGCATAGGGAAACGCATCGCCCCGTTTTAGAGCCTCAAACCCTCCAGTGAAAAATAAGACATAACGCTGCGCTTGCCGGATTAGAAGGGTTTGCGAATAATAGGCCCGCAATTTGCAGCATAGATCGGTTCACAATCGTTCGCTCTTGCATGAAAATGCGGGGCTGTCAATGTGCTCAAGCGGGTTTCTCTGTGCATCTGTAATTAGTTGTCGCATTGAAGAAATATCGGCTTCGGGCCTGTCGTTAGAATGCCGATCACCCGCTCATCGTGGCTGACGTTGAAACCTGCGACGGTTTCAATGGGAAATTTCCCACCGATGCAGCAACCGATTTCTCGATTCACCCATTCGCATATTGGGCTGTCGCTCACTCTGCCGTTTTTGCCCTTTACCGATGGAGTCCCAAGATGAAGAAACTTGTGCTGCTTGGCGCCCTGGCACTGTCCGTGCTGTCGCTGAATTCCTTCGCAGATGAAAAACCTCTGAAAATCGGTATCGAAGCGGCTTACCCTCCGTTCGCGTCGAAGTCGCCGGACGGCAACATCGTCGGTTTCGACTACGACATCGGCAACGCCCTGTGCGAGCAGATGCAGGTCAAGTGTGTGTGGGTCGAGCAAGAATTCGACGGTCTGATCCCGGCACTGAAAGTGCGCAAGATCGACGCGATCCTGTCGTCCATGTCGATCACTGATGATCGCAAGAAGTCTGTGGACTTCACCAACAAGTACTACAACACTCCGGCCCGCCTGGTCATGAAGGCCGGCACTCAGGTCAGCGAAGGTCTGGCTGAGCTCAAGGGCAAGAACATCGGCGTGCAACGTGGTTCGATCCACGAGCGTTTTGCCCGCGAAGTCCTGGCCCCACTGGGTGCCGAGATCAAGCCGTACGGTTCGCAGAACGAAATCTATCTGGACGTGGCCGCCGGTCGCCTCGACGGCACCGTGGCTGACGCGACCCTGCTGGATGACGGTTTCCTGAAAACCGACGCTGGCAAAGGTTTCGCCTTCGTTGGCCCGGCATTCACCGACGTCAAATACTTCGGCGACGGCGTAGGCATCGCAGTGCGCAAGGGCGACGCCCTGAAAGACAAGATCAACACCGCTATCACGGCTATCCGTGAAAACGGCAAATACAAAGCAATCCAGGACAAGTACTTCGCCTTCGATATCTACGGCAAGTAATACGTCTCTGCGACAAGTCCGAAATGGCGCAAGCAACAGGATCTCTGAGGTTTGCGCCATTTTTTCATCCCAACTTTCGAGGACCTGAATCATGTTGAAAGGCTACGGGGCTGTCATCCTCGATGGCGCATGGCTGACGCTTCAGCTCGCCTTGTCTTCCATGGCCCTGGCCATCGTTCTCGGGCTGATCGGTGTCGCGTTGCGCCTGTCGCCGGTGCGCTGGCTGGCCTGGCTGGGCGATCTGTATTCCACGGTGATCCGCGGCATTCCCGATCTGGTGTTGATCCTGCTGATCTTCTACGGTGGTCAGGACTTGCTCAACCGCGTCGCGCCGATGCTGGGCTATGACGATTACATCGATTTGAATCCGCTGGCCGCTGGTATCGGCACCCTCGGTTTCATCTTCGGTGCGTACCTGTCGGAAACGTTCCGTGGTGCGTTCATGGCCATTCCCAAAGGCCAGGCCGAGGCAGGCATGGCGTACGGCATGAGCAGTTTTCAGGTGTTCTTCCGGGTGATGGTGCCGCAGATGATCCGTCTGGCGATTCCGGGCTTCACCAACAACTGGCTGGTACTGACCAAGGCCACCGCGCTGATTTCCGTGGTCGGTCTGCAAGACATGATGTTCAAGGCCAAGCAGGCGGCTGATGCTACCCGCGAGCCTTTCACCTTCTTCCTTGCAGTGGCGGCGATGTACCTGGTCATCACCAGCGTTTCGTTGCTGATACTGCGTCAACTTGAGAAGCGCTACTCGGTAGGCGTAAGGGCGGCTGATCTATGATCTTCGACTACAACGTCATCTGGGAGGCTCTGCCGCTGTACTTCGGCGGCTTGGTGACCACCCTCAAATTGCTCGCGTTTTCGCTGTTTTTCGGTTTGCTGGCAGCGTTGCCACTGGGCCTGATGCGCGTCTCGAAGAACCCGGTCGTCAACGGCGCCGCGTGGCTCTACACCTACGTGATTCGCGGCACGCCGATGCTGGTGCAACTGTTTTTGATCTACTACGGTCTGGCGCAGTTCGAGGCAGTACGTGAAAGCTTCCTCTGGCCATGGCTGTCCAGCGCGACGTTCTGCGCGTGCCTGGCGTTCGCGGTCAACACCAGCGCCTACACCGCTGAAATCATTGCCGGCAGCCTCAAGGCCACGCCGAACGGTGAGATCGAAGCGGCCAAGGCCATGGGCATGTCGCGCTTCAAACTGTACAAACGCATCCTGTTGCCGTCGGCCCTGCGCCGGGCGCTGCCGCAGTACAGCAACGAAGTGATCATGATGCTGCAGACCACCAGTCTGGCGTCCATCGTGACCCTGATCGACATTACCGGTGCGGCCCGTACCGTCAACGCGCAGTTCTATCTGCCGTTCGAGGCGTACATCACCGCTGGCGTGTTCTACCTGTGCCTGACCTTCATTCTGGTGAAGCTGTTCAAGCTGGCCGAGCGCCGCTGGCTGAGTTACCTGGCCCCGCGGAAGCACTGATATGGAACGCATCGATCACGTATTACCGTGGAGCCATCTGGGCAGCGAGCGCAAGATTTCGGTGTTCCGTTTCGGCGGCGGCGAGCGCAAGGCCTACATTCAGGCCAGCCTGCACGCTGACGAATTGCCGGGCATGCGCACCGCCTGGGAGCTGAAAAAGCGCCTTGGCGAACTCGAAGCAAAAGGCTTGCTCAACGGCGTGATCGAGTTGGTCCCGGTGGCCAACCCGCTGGGGCTGGGGCAGTTGCTGCAAGGCAATCACCAGGGCCGTTTCGAGGCGGGCAGTGGCAAGAACTTCAACCGTGATTTCGTTGAGCTGAGCGCGCCGGTTGCGGCTGCTTTGGCCGACAGCCTCGGTGATGATCCACACGCCAACGTTCGCCTGATCCGTCAGGCGAT
This sequence comes from Pseudomonas sp. MF6776, assembly GCF_016613125.1. Lineage (NCBI taxonomy): Bacteria > Pseudomonadati > Pseudomonadota > Gammaproteobacteria > Pseudomonadales > Pseudomonadaceae > Pseudomonas > Pseudomonas sp. MF6776. Next base: position 58,530 of record NZ_JAENSQ010000004.1, on the reverse strand, counting down.
GGCTGATCATCTGGCGGCGTTGCCTGCGGCGAGCAGCCAGTTGCAAGGCATGCAACGCGTCTTGCTCAGCCACGCCTGCAACGCTGATGTGGTGCTCGACTTGCACTGCGACGCCGAAGCCGCGCTGCACATGTACGCGCTGCCGCAGCACTGGCCGCAGTGGCGTTCGCTGGCAGCGCATCTGAACGTGAAAGTCGGTTTGCTGGCGGAAGATTCTGGCGGCAGCTCTTTCGACGAAGCGTGTTCGCTGCCGTGGTTGCGTCTGTCGCGGCAGTTCCCCGATGCGCAGATTCCATTGGCGTGCCTGGCAACGACCATTGAGCTGGGCGGTCAGGCCGACACTGGTCGCGCTGAAGCCCAGGCGTATGCTGAAGGCATTCTGGCGTTCCTCGCCGAGCAAGGTTTGATTACCGGCGAGTGGCCGAATGCGGCGCACGAAGCGTGCGAAGGCATGCCGTTTGAAGGCACGCAATTGCTGTTCGCGCCCCACCCGGGCGTGGTGAGTTTTCTGCGTAAACCCGGCGAGTGGGTTGAAGCCGGTGACGAGATTTTTGAAGTGATCGACCCTGTGTCCGATCGGGTCAGCACGGTGTGTGCTGGTACGTCCGGGGTGCTGTTTGCCATTGAACGGCTGCGCTATGCCCAACCCGGTTTCTGGCTGGCCAAGGTGGCGGGGCGCGAAGCGCTGCGTCACGGGCGCTTGCTCAACGACTGACTGACTGTTTTTGTGAGAACCGACCGCATGTACAAACTTGAAGTCCAAGACCTGCATAAACGCTATGGCAGTCACGAAGTGCTCAAGGGGGTTTCCCTGAAAGCGGCAGCCGGCGATGTGATCAGCATCATCGGCTCCAGTGGCTCCGGCAAAAGTACTTTCCTGCGCTGCATCAACCTGCTCGAGCAGCCGCACGCGGGCAAAATTCTGCTCAACAACGAAGAGCTGAAACTGGTCGCCAACAAGGACGGCGCGCTCAAAGCCGCTGATCCGAAACAGCTGCAACGCATGCGTTCGCGCCTGTCGATGGTGTTCCAGCATTTCAACCTGTGGTCGCACATGACCGCGCTGGAAAACATCATGGAAGCGCCGGTGCATGTGCTCGGCGTCTCCAAGGCCGAAGCCCGCGAGAAAGCCGAGCACTACCTGAACAAGGTTGGCGTGGCGCATCGCAAGGACGCGTTCCCGGGGCACATGTCCGGTGGCGAGCAGCAGCGTGTGGCGATTGCCCGAGCGCTGGCGATGGAACCGGAAGTGATGCTGTTCGACGAACCGACGTCGGCGCTCGACCCGGAACTGGTCGGCGACGTCTTGAAGGTGATGCAGGCGCTGGCTCAGGAAGGCCGCACCATGGTTGTCGTGACCCACGAAATGGGCTTCGCCCGTGAAGTGTCGAACCAGTTGGTGTTCCTGCACAAAGGTGTTGTTGAAGAGAGCGGTAACCCACGCGAAGTGCTGGTCAATCCGCAATCGGAACGTCTGCAGCAATTCCTGTCGGGTAGCCTCAAGTAAACGGGGCTGCCGATATGCACCGGAATAGTGCATGCTTCGCAGCCTGAAGGCTGGCTACAATTCCTGTGGGAGCTGGCTTGCCAGCGATAGCGGTGGGCCAGTTGGCATATCTGGTGCAGATACACCGCCATCGCTGGCAAGCCAGCTCCCAGAATGGATCTGCGCCGGTTTTGCGATTTACGTTCATTTACGGGCTAGCATTGGCCCATGCCTTCATCACCGTTGTTCGTTTCGGATCGCCCACCCATGACTGCCCATCGAATTGGTTTCCTGATTTGGCCCAGCACTAAAGCGTTGACGCTGGCGCTGGCGGAGGAGGCCTTGCGTGTTGCTCAGCGTGTGCATCCGGACGTGGTCTACGAACTGTCGTTCTTGAAGGCCGAGCCGCCGAGCGACGGCGCCTGGCAATTACCCGGCGAACCATGGGCCGGCAAGCTGGAAAACTTCCAGAAACTGTTTTTGGTCGCCGATGAGCCGCCGACTACCCTGGCCCCGGCACTCAGCAGTGCGCTCAAGCAACTGGTGCGTGCCGGTTGTGTGATCGGTGGTTTGTCCGCCGGTGTGTACCCCTTGGCGCAAATGGGTTTGCTCGACGGTTACCGCGCGGCGGTGCACTGGCGTTGGCAGGACGATTTCGCCGAGCGCTTTCCGAAGGTCATCGCTACCAGCCATCTGTTCGATTGGGATCGTGATCGCCTGACCGCGTGCGGCGGCATGTCCGTGCTTGATCTGCTGCTGGCATTGCTGGCCCGTGATCACGGTGCAGAGTTGGCCGGCGCCGTTTCGGAAGAACTGGTGGTCGAGCGCATCCGCGAGGGCGGCGAGCGTCAGCGCATTCCATTGCAGAATCGCCTCGGTTCCAGCCATCCAAAGCTCACGCAAGCCGTGTTGCTGATGGAAGCCAACATCGAAGAACCGCTGACCACCGACGAAATCGCCCAGCATGTGTGCGTGTCCCGTCGGCAGCTTGAGCGGATCTTCAAGCAATACCTCAACCGCGTGCCGAGCCAGTACTACCTGGAACTGCGCCTGAACAAGGCCCGGCAAATGTTGATGCAGACCAGCAAGTCGATCATCCAGATCGGCTTGTCGTGTGGCTTCTCCTCGGGGCCGCACTTCTCCAGCGCCTATCGCAATTTCTTCGGTGCCACGCCGCGGGAAGATCGCAACCAGCGGCGCAGCAGCAGCCCGTTTGAATTGTCGTCGGTGCCGTCAGAGCGCGGTTAACCGCCGCCGGTCATTCTGAAAGATCGGATGAGTCGATCGACATGACTGATCCTTCCGTTTCTGTGGAAATGGATGTCGACTCGGACGGCGTCGGAACTCGCTCTGTTTGTCGCTCTGCCAGTGCGGCATTTCTTCTGAGTCGATAACGTTCCACGCGTTGCTCACTTTGCGCGGATAGCGGATTAGCGCTGAAATCGAACTCGGTAGTGCTGGCGTTCCAGAAATTTTCCGGTAACTCGACAATCGCATTGTTGGAGAAATTGACGTACTCCAGGCGCTGCACGGGGAGCGTGAGCGGTGGTTCGCTGATGCCGGTGTTGCTCAGATCCAGCCAGGACAACTGCTCCAGGCGGCCGAGTTCAGGGGTGAGGCCTAGCGGGTTGTCTCTTAGAATCAGCGTGTTGAGATTGCTCCTCGTGGCCAGCACCTCAACGCTGGCCGGGGTCAGCGTGATGTGGCAGCCCGACAGTCTCAATGCTGTGAGTTTTTCCATGGACGTCACGACTGTTGCAATGTCGTTGAGCTGATAACCCTGAATCGCCAGCTTCTCTGCGTTAGGAAACAGCTTCAGAAACTCACCGAGACGCGACGGCGCGCCAGACCCGTTCAACAGGAAGACAGTGCGCACATGCGCGAAGTCTGCTGTAGGTGTGGGCAGGTCCCCCCTCACAGGGGCGTTGAAGTTGAATTCGAATTCGTTGTGCCCCTGTGCAACGATGCGGCGCCAGCAGTTTTCCAGGGTTTGCTTGAGCGACTGTCTGTTGGCCTGTTCCTCTCTCAGAGCGTCGCCCGTCAGTGGGCTGCGGTTGGCCGGATCCAGCGGTGTCTCATTGGCCCATAAATCGAGCTCGTTTGTCAGCGTGGCAAGCTCAGTGGTGCGGCGTACCAGTTCGGCATGACCATCAGCTAGCGTGCCGGGCAAACTGTAGACAAGTTCGTTGATTTGGCTGTCAGTCAAACTTGGGTAAAGCGTAAGGGCCAGTTCCCTGTCCGTGGCTTCGACCGGCACGCTGAATGTGTAGCCGCTGGTTTGGTAGCAGACTTTGATGCGTTCCCGCGCAGCTGCCGAGATCGGGTTGTCATGCAAGTCGATAATCTGGGCGACGTCGGCGGGGAGGTTGAGCAGTTCATCGGACAGTTCGCTGATGTTGTTCTCAGAGAGCATTACGTCCTCCAGAAGGGGCTGGCTGGAGAGTCCGGGCGGTACACGGTCGATCGAGGTTTTGGAGAGATCCAGAAATATCATTTCGGTCAGCGCCGAGACGTCTGGCGCTTCGACCAATGGGTTGTTGTGAAGATCCAGTGCCCTGAGTCGCGACAGTGAAGAGAGCGCAGCTTGCCCCTCGGCATCGAAGATGACGCCGCAACTACTCAGCACCAGCGATCTGAGCGTAGGCATTCGATTGAGCACCGGGGGAATCCGCCCCAAAGCGAATGTGCGCAGCTCCAAAGCCTGTAGCCTGCTGAAGCCGCTCAGAAAGCCATCAGACACTGTCAGCGCATCGTTGCCCAGCAAAGAGAGCTGGGCGACATGACTGAAATCAGCAGTCAGTGTCGGCATGTCGCCGATAAACCTGAGTTCGGCAGCGAAGATATTGGAGCGTACTTCAGTTTTTTCGACATGTCGGCTGCGCCAGAAAGTCTGCAACTCTCGACTGAAATTCGTCCGGGCAAAATGCTGGCTGGCTCTTTCGACCGCATCGATGAAACGACCCGTGCTCGGGTCGCGTGGGGGAATGCGTTCGGCCCACTCGGCGAGGTCGCTGATCATCGTCGCTATCTCGGCTTCCCAACGCAGCAGTTGAGCGCTGCCAGCCGCCAGCGAGCCGGGCAGGGAATAGATCATGTTGACGGCGCCTTTGGACTTCAGTGCTGGAAACAGTACCTTGGCTTTGGCGATATCGGCCGTATCGGGGAGCACTCCGAAATTGTTGAGGGCGTGGTAATGCCCCTTGATTCGATTGCGACTGGTCGCAGACAGCGGATTGCCCGCCAGGTTGATGCCATCGGCAAGGTCGGGAACAACCTCAAAAAAGGAGTCGGGCAGATCGACGATCCCGTTACCATCAAGCCTGACATCGCGCAGGTTGGGATGGTCAGCGAGACCTTCCGGCAAGCTGGAAATACCGGTATTGGAAAGGCGAAGATCATTGAGCAGCGGCATTGTCTCAACGTTAGGCGCGCCCCCCAGCGGGTTGTTGCGCAGATCAAGCAGCTCAAGTTCACTCAATGATTCCAGAACGCTCTGCCCGTCGGCTGTCAACGTAACGCCGCAGTTAATCAGCGACAGCTCCCTGAGCTCTTTCAGGCGAGTGAGGTTGTCTGGCATTTGACCCAGCGCGAAATCGCGCATTTCCACCACTTGCGCGTAGGGGAAGAGCTCTAGAAAACCACCGACTTCGGTGATGCCCGGATTGCCGGTGAAATCCACCGTCAAAACGTGACTGAAGTCGACCGTCAGCCTTGGCATATCTCCCGAAAAAGCTAGGTTCGCTTCAAAGAAGTCGTTACGCGTGTCGGTGCCGTCCGAGCGGCTTTCCCAGAGTCGTAAAATCTGCTCGCGAAAGTCCTCTCGCGCCCGGAAGTCATTGAGAAAATCCATGGGCGGGCGAGCTTCGCCGGTCACCGGGTGATGCGTCGAGCCTTGGGTAGTCCACGCAGAGAGATCCGCCCTCAGGGTTTCGCGCTCCGCTTGCCAGTGTTGCAATTGAATCCTGCCCTCTGCCAGGGTGCCGGGCAGGGAGTAGATCATGTTGCTCGCATCCTGCGCGTCGAGTGACGGAAACAGCTCTCTGGCGAGTTCGACATCGGCGGTGTCTGCTGACACTTCGAAGTCATGACTGGTCTTGCGGAAGTAGGTTTTTATCCGGTTACGCGATTCGGTTGAAAGCGGGTTCTCAGCAAAGTCGAATCCTCGTGTATGGTCCAGCGGTAGCTTGAACAGCGCTTCTGGCAACTGCGTGATGAAGTTGTCGCGCAGAACCGCGATGTGCAGTTCGGGAAGATCGAGCAGCCTGGGCGGGAGTTCGTTGATGCCGGTCAGGGACAGATCGATGCTCCTGAGCATGGGCAAAAGATTCAAATCAAACAGGGAGCCTAATGGGTTGTCGCTCAGCTCCAGGATCTCGATCTGATTCATCTTCACCAAGGCTGCCTGGTTTTCAGGCGTGAGTACGAAGCCGCAGCTCTTGAGCTCCAGTGCGCAGAGCCGGGGCAGGTCGAGGGTTGGCAGAAGACCCGGCTCCAGATCAAAAAAACGCAGTTCCAGAATGGTCAGACTCTTGAACCGTTGCAGGAACGGTGACAACGCCGTAATGCTCTTGTTGCCGTTAAACGTCAATCGGGTCACATGGCTGAAGTCTGCGCTGAGCACGGGCATGTCCCCCATGAACTCGAGGGTCGCCACCAGATGGCTGTCTCTGGCGCCGGGCTGGCGAGGCGACCTGTTGCGCCAGAAGTGCTCCATCTTTTCGGCGAAGTCCTCCCTCGCCAGATGCTCACTTACCTGTTCGTTGTGATTCAAGCGTTGGCCACTGGAAGCCGAGTGCTCCGGGATCCGGGTTTTCCATTGAGCAAGATCAGTGCGTAACTGCGTGACCTCTGCCTCCCAGTTGGCGAGTTGGCTTCGGCCTTCGGCCAGTGAGCCGGGCAACTTGTAGAGCAGGTCATTCGCTTGCTCAGCGCTCAGTGCTGGAAACAGTTCGGTGGCGCGATGAATATCCGCCTGCTCGATCGTCACCCCGAAATTTCTCTGCGTTCGGTTGAAGAGGGTCTTGACCGACTCCCGAGTGGCGGCGGATAGCGGGTTGTTGGTAAAGCTCAGCTGCCCGGTCAAATAGTGCGATGACGTCAGCAACTCTTCGGGGATTTCAGTGATCTGGTTGTCGTCGAACTTGCCGGTAAACAGGTTTGGATGGTCGAGCAATCCCGGGGGCGTGGTGGAGATGCCGGTATTGTCGAGGTTGAGGTAGTGCAACGCAGGCAGGGTGCTGATGTCGGGCGGCACGCCCAGCGGGTTGTCTTGCAAATCAAGGATCGAAAGCTGTTCCATGGGTGGGAAGCCAGCGGAGTCCGCGGTCGAAAGCCTTATGCCGCAGTTGCGCAGCGCCAGATGCTGCAGGTTTGGCATGTTGGCAAAGCTCTGCGGTAAATCGGGCACGTTCAGGTCATGCATGTCGAGGTAGCGCAGGGACGGGAAATACTGCAGAAAACGCTCAACACCGCGTGTACCGGCGCTGCCCTTGAAGGACAGCATGGTGACATGGCTGAAATCGGCATGCAGCGTCGGCAGTTCTCCCGCCACCGGCTCCAGAATCTGCAGCATGTAGGTGTCGGCCCCTCCTGGTTCTCTACGCCAGCAACCCTCTACGGCTTTTTTGAACAGCGCACGGTTCTGCGCGGCGGCCCGGCGCTGGATGTCCGTCAGTGCTACCCCGGTGTCCGGGTCATTCACAGGCGCCTCGTTCTTCCAGCGCCGCAGATCATCCTTGAGTTGGCTGAATTCCGTCCGCAAGCGCGACAGTTCATTGCTCAGCCCGGCTCGATCATGCTGAAACCGGGTTGCGAATGCCCGTGCATCTTCAGGGGTAAAGGTCGGAAAAATCGCCCGTACCCGTTCTACATCCGTTGCTGCGGCATCCGGCGCGCCGAAGGAATAAGCCGCATTAATCCCGGCGCCGCCACCACGGCCACCGCGCCCCACAAGCCGCAGCGTGTCCACGGTCGGTTCCGGGATCGGCGCAGGAGAAATCGCGAGGCGCAACTCGCTTCGCTCCATTGGCCGTTTGCGGATCGCTGTCTTGAGGTTGTCGCCCTGACCGATCTGGATACTCAGGTTTTGGCGTTCGCTATCGGGCAGGGCGTAGAGAATGCCGGAGTACAAGTCGGTCGCTGAATGCAGTTCCTGACCTCGCTCGTCATAGGGTTGATAAGTGCCGTCGCTTTGCCGCACCAGGACTTTTTGAACGGGCGCCTCCACGCTTCCGGTGCTGCCGACTAATCGTCCTTCGTAATGCCCGTCACGAATCTCCAGTCGCACCTCACCGCTCCAGCCGGGCAGACGTTTAAGGCTGTGCAGTGCCAGGGTGTCGGTATCCGGACTGTTGACCGAGTCCAGCTCCAGCCCCTCGTAAGCGCGGGTGACACGCAGCTCCTGATTGGCCAGTTGCATGAGCGCCTGTTGGCGCGGGGGCAACTGACCTTCGCTGATCTGCACCAGCTCTTCTCCGGTCGCGGTGCCGAGCAGTTCGCGCGTGACGCTGGCGGGCAATCCTGAATCGTGTTGTGCGAGCAGGTTGGCCAGCGGATCGTCATTGCGCTGAAGGGCGTCGTAGCGGGATTCGAAGATTGAAGTTCGCTGCTGTGTGGCGATCTCTGCCAGCTGCTGTCTCAACTTCTGGCTTCGCACATCCAGCGCCAGCGTCGGACCGGCGAACGACTCGCCGAGCAGGGCCTTGGCTTGCTGCTCATCGAAGGAGGAGAGCAGGGTCTTGAGCAGGTCGCCGTCCTTGAGGCTGCCTTGGGCAAGGGTTGTCAGCGGCAGGCTCTCATCGCTGGACGACTGCCAGACGAGTTCGCCCTCAGGGTCGAGCAGGCGCAAGCGCTGGCCCTTCGGCCAACGACCCTGTTCGGTCAACAGTTGTAACTGCAAAACAGGATCGGCGCGCAAATACGCCTCGGGCGATTCGCTGTGTAAATCATCGGCAAAGCGTTGCAGGTCCTGATCGATCCTGAAGCGCTGGATGCTGTCCGCCAGCAGCGGCGGAACAATTTCCTGATCGACGTGCATGGTGCGCAGCACTTCTTCGTCGAGGCCGCTGACCTGCAGGATCGTTTCTCGTTGGGCGGCTGAAAACGACTCGACCGAATGGCCGATGCGGCGCAGCGCCGTCGGTCTGTCCCACGTCAGTGGTTGTTCGATTTCGCTGTGCCAGGCGCCTTCGCCGTTATGGCGAACCCAGGGTTGATAGGCGTCGGCCTGGGTCGGGTGGGCAATCCGGTATTCACCGGCATCGGGTGTTTCGCTCACGGCAAAATGCGCGTCATCAAGGGGCAGCAGTTGACGGCCCTCATGTGCGTGCAGGCCCAGTTCATTCGGTGCGGAATTTGCCGCGGGAGACGCTGTGTGCTCGTACCGTGCCAGGTTCGGCTCCCAGTATTTGGTCTGGCCGCCGGGCATTTGCACAGGTTTGAAACGGTCGATGAACTCGACGATTTCCGTGGGCAGGACTTTGCGGAACTCACCGGCGCCAATCGCCCCGCCGATGGCGAAAATGCCTAACTGCACCAGTGATTCGAGGGTGCCCATCAGGTAGGTGAACGCTTCGGTGGTTCGGCCTTGCGCCCAGGCAATGATCCCCTCGAACACTTCGTCGAGCAGTTGATAAGCCATGTAAGCCATCATCAGTTCGCCGAGGCCGGGCACGAATGGCGCGATGATGAACGCGACCGTCTGCAGGATCGTCGAGACAATGTTGACGACCGAGTCCCAGAACGCCCAGCGCACTTTCTGATCAACCGTTGCCGTGGGCACTGCGATGATCGCCGCATCATTGAGGATCTTGTTCAACTTGCTCTGGTAGAGGTGCTGCCACAGTGGAGCGTTGATCGGCGTGACGGTCAGTTGCAGTTTGGGCTGCTCAAGTGGGGTCTCGCGCCAGGGCGGCTCGCTGCTGCCGGCGACCGGTTCGTGCCATTTTATCCCGCTCAGGCGTGCGTTCAGCGTGGCGAAGAACACGCCGCGCTGTTCGAGATTGACGAACCGGCTGAAGAATTTCTGGTAATCACTGGAGCGCAGTTGTCGCGTCAGTTCGGTGTACATCTCGGCGGGCGAGGCATATTCCTTGACCGGATGCTCCGGGTCATCCGGTATGTAGGCCACAACGCGCGCCGACGTTCGCGGCTCGAGCAACTCGGGCGCAAAGACGACGATGCCGGTCAGGGGCGTTTCCAGCATCGACAGGTCCTGGCATTTCAATGCTGGCCGATCACCTGGCGCAGCCGGTGCTGCATCGAGCAGTGCTTCGATCCGCAGGAAATAGTCCTCGCTGATGTCACCGCTCATCCGTGCCCATTGCAGCGCGGCCTGCATCGCGGCCTTCTGGCTCGCGTCGATTTTGTGTCGCAGCACCGCCGCTGCAACGGGATGGGTGGAGCCAAGGGCTTCCCGCAGGTAGGTCTGGTATCGGGCGCCGATATCCAGCTCGCGGCACAGTTTGGTGAACGCCACGATGCTCAGCCTGGCCTTGAGCGAGGGCAGGGTTTCAAACTGCCCTCTGGCGTCGGGTTGGGTGATGAAGGTCGACTCGGGTTCGTAGGCGTCGTCTTCGGTCTCGGCGAGTTCGAAGTTGTGCAGTGCGGCATCCAGCAACGAGACCGTCCAGGCGCGCGCCCCGGTTTTGATTGGGAACCACGGCGTCTTCGCGGGAATATAAAGGCGCACGAACGTGGTCCTGACATCTACATCCAGATCGAATTTCTCCTTCAGCTCTGCCTTGAGCAGCGGTTCGGCGAAGGCGCTGGCGTCCTGCAGGTGTTCAAGGCGTTTCTCAACATCGTTTTGCGCGCGCCAATGCGTGGCGTTCAGCGCCATGAGGGCTTGATGCCTGACGTCCGGTTGCGTCTTCAGTTTTGGCGGCAGGAAAGGAGCCTGGCGCCCAAAGGCTTGACGCCTGGCGGCCGAAGCGGTGCCGAGCCAGTCAGGGATGCCTGCTATGAGCGGGTGGAAGTGGGCGTCATGTATGTCGTCATAGGGTGGTTTGGGGAGCTTGGCAGATTGCCGATCTGGGATTGGGTGCATAGGGACCGTTCCTTGGTCTGGAAAGGCCCCAGCAAATCAGAGTCATGCGATGGCGGTGCGGTACATATATATACCGCTGGCACCGGGTTGAATTGATATCCTCACGGGCCTGCCGCAAATCGGCGGCGGCAGTTTAAACTGCGCCTTTGCGACGTTATTTGTCGCATTGCCGTAAACCCGGAAAAATCCGGGGTTGGCGCTATAAGAAGTTGTCGCCTGGCGGCAAGGCCGGGCCGATAACTGTCCTTACAATCCCCCCATCGCTCGCCAGTTTCCGGCGGGTGGCCCTCATCAGGAGACTCCGATGTCCGTTGAGCACGCTGCGGTACAACGCGCCGATTTCGACCAGGTTATGGTTCCCAACTACGCGCCTGCCGCTTTCATTCCGGTGCGTGGCGCCGGTTCCCGCGTCTGGGATCAGGCCGGCCGCGAGCTGATCGACTTCGCCGGCGGTATCGCCGTCAACGTATTGGGTCATGCGCATCCGGCGCTGGTCGGTGCCTTGACCGAGCAAGCGAACAAGCTGTGGCACGTTTCCAACGTGTTCACTAACGAGCCAGCCCTGCGCCTGGCGCACAAGCTGATCGACGCCACGTTCGCCGAGCGCGTGTTCTTCTGCAACTCCGGCGCTGAAGCCAACGAGGCCGCGTTCAAGCTGGCCCGTCGTGTTGCATTCGACCGTTTTGGCAGCGAGAAATACGAAATCATTGCTGCGCTGAACAGCTTCCACGGCCGTACCCTGTTCACCGTCAACGTCGGTGGCCAGTCGAAGTACTCCGACGGTTTCGGTCCGAAAATCACCGGTATTACCCACGTTCCGTACAACGATCTGGCTGCCCTCAAAGCCGCCGTTTCCGACAAGACCTGTGCGGTCGTGCTGGAACCGATTCAGGGCGAGGGCGGCGTGCTGCCGGCCGAGTTGGCTTATCTGCAAGGTGCGCGCGAGTTGTGCGATGCGAATGACGCGCTGCTGGTGTTCGACGAAGTGCAAACCGGCATGGGCCGTAGCGGCAAGCTGTTCGCCTACCAGCATTACGGCGTGACCCCGGACATCCTGACCAGCGCCAAGAGCCTGGGCGGCGGTTTCCCGATCGCAGCGATGTTGACCACCGAAGCGTTGGCCAAACATCTGGTCGTCGGCACCCACGGCACCACTTACGGCGGCAACCCGCTGGCGTGCGCGGTGGCAGAAGCGGTGATCGACGTGATCAACACCCCTGAGGTGCTGAACGGCGTCAATGCCAAGCACGACAAGTTCAAGACCCGTCTGCAGCAGATCGGCGAGAAGTACGGCCTGTTCACTCAGGTGCGTGGCCTCGGTCTGTTGATCGGTTGCGTGCTGAGCGATGCCTGGAAAGGCAAGGCCAAGGACATCTTCAACGCCGCTGAACAAGAAGGCCTGATGATTCTGCAAGCCGGCCCGGACGTGATCCGTTTCGCCCCGAGTCTGGTGGTGGAAGATGCCGATATCGATGCCGGTCTCGACCGCTTTGAACGTGCCGCAGCGAAGTTGACGCAAGCCTGATAGACCCTTCGGCGCCCGAACTTCTCGGGCGTCGATCAAAATTTTTGATACCGGGCGAATTCCATTGTGGGAGCGAGCCTGCTCGCGAAGAGGGCGTGTCAGTCAACATTTTTGCTGACAGATAGACCGCTTTCGCGAGCAGGCTCGCTCCCACAATATCCGGTGTTTTTTTCAGTAAATTTTAAGAGAAAGGAGTGACACCATGCTGGTGATGCGCCCCGCGCAAATGGCTGATCTGGGCGAGGTACAGCGTCTGGCTGCGGACAGCCCGATTGGTGTCACTTCCTTGCCGGATGACGTGGAACGTCTGAGCGACAAGATCGCGGCGAGCGAAGCCTCGTTCTCTGCCGAAGTGAGCTTCAACGGTGAAGAGAGTTACTTCTTCGTTCTCGAAGACACCGCCACCGGCAAACTGGTCGGCTGCTCGGCCATCGTTGCTTCGGCCGGTTATTCGGAACCGTTCTACAGCTTTCGCAACGAAACCTTCGTCCACGCTTCCCGCGAGCTGAAGATTCACAACAAGATCCACGTGCTTTCGCAGTGCCACGACCTGACCGGTAACAGCTTGCTGACCAGTTTTTACGTGCAGCGCGAGTTGGTCGGGTCGCCGTGGTCGGAGCTCAACTCCCGTGGTCGCTTGCTGTTCGTTGCCAGCCACCCGGAGCGTTTCGCCGATTCGGTGGTGACCGAGATCGTCGGTTACAGCGATGAGAATGGCGACTCGCCATTCTGGGATGCCATCGGTCGCAACTTCTTCGACCTCAACTACGCTGCGGCTGAACGCCTGTGTGGCCTGAAAAGCCGTACGTTCCTCGCCGAACTGATGCCGCATTACCCGATCTACGTGCCGCTGCTGCCGGATTCCGCCCAAGAGGCGATGGGCCAGGTGCACCCGCGTGCGCAGATCACCTTCGACATCCTGATGCGCGAAGGCTTCGAGACCGATCACTACATCGACATCTTCGACGGTGGCCCGACCCTGCATGCGCGCGTTTCGGGGATCCGTTCGATCGCCCAGAGCCGCGTCGTGCCGGTAAAGATCGGCGAGCCGGTCAAAGGTGCCGGGCGTCAGTATCTGGTGGCTAACGCGCAGCTGCAGGATTACCGCGCCGTGTTGCTCGAGCTGGATTACGCGCCGGGCAAACCGGTGACTCTGGATCTGGAAGCGGCCGAAGCCCTGGGCGTCGGTGAAGGTGCCAGCGTGCGCCTGGTGGCGGTTTAACGCCTTAGCGAGTTTTACGGGTGGCCGCAGGCGGCCCGTTTGAGGAGATAGCATGATTGTTCGTCCCGTACGCAGCAGCGATTTAGACGCGCTGATCGACCTGGCCCGCAGCACCGGCACCGGCCTGACCACGTTGCCGGCCAACGAAGAGCGCCTGACCCACCGGGTTGGCTGGGCCGAGAAGACCTTTCGCGGCGAAGCCGGCCGTGGCGATGCGGACTACCTGTTCGTGCTCGAAGACGACGACGGTCGCGTGGTGGGGATTTCCGCCATTGCCGGCGCGGTCGGTCTGCGTGAGCCCTGGTACAACTTCCGTGTCGGCCTGACCGTCAGCGCTTCGCAAGAGCTGAACATCTATCGCGAGATTCCGACGCTGTTCCTGGCCAACGACCTGACCGGCAATTCCGAGCTGTGCTCGCTGTTCCTGCACGCCGATTACCGCAACGGCCTCAACGGTCGCATGCTGTCCAAGGCGCGGATGCTGTTCATCGCCGAGTTCCCGGAGCTGTTCGGTAACAAGATCATTGCCGAGATGCGCGGCGTGTCCGATGAAGCCGGCCGTTCGCCGTTCTGGGAAAGCCTGGGGCGTCACTTCTTCAAGATGGAATTCAGCCAGGCCGATTACCTCACCGGTGTCGGCAACAAGGCATTCATTGCTGAACTGATGCCGAAATTCCCTCTGTACACCTGCTTCCTGTCGGAAGACGCGCGCAGTGTGATCGGCCAGGTTCACCCGGACACCGAACCGGCGCTGGCGATGCTCAAGAGCGAAGGCTTCAGCTACCAGGGTTACGTCGACATCTTCGACGCCGGCCCGGGGATTGAATGCGAGACCAGCAAGATCCGCGCGGTGCGTGACAGCGAAGCGTTGGTGCTGGCCATTGGTACGCCGGGCGATGACGCTACGCCGTTCATCATCCATAACCGCAAACGCGAAGATTGCCGCATCACTGCCGCGCCGGCCCGTTTGGCTGCCGGCACGCTGGTGGTCGATTCGCAGACTGCCAAACGTCTTCAACTTAACGCAGGCGACCAGGTTCGCGCCGTGGCGTTGTCCGCTGCTCGGGAGTCGAAATAATGAATTCGCTATACATCGCAGGTGAGTGGCTGGCCGGTCAGGGCGAAGCCTTTCAATCGCTGAACCCGGTGACCCAGCAAGTGCTGTGGTCGGGGGAGGGCGCTACCGCCGCTCAGGTTGAGTCGGCGGTGCAGGCTGCGCGTCAGGCGTTTCCGGGTTGGGCGCGTCGTACGCTGGAGGAGCGCATCAGCGTTCTTGAAGCCTTTGCCGCCGCGCTGAAAAACCACGCTGACGAACTGGCTCGCACCATCGGTGAAGAGACCGGCAAACCGTTGTGGGAAGCCGCGACCGAAGTCACCAGCATGGTCAACAAGATCGCGATTTCGGTGCAGAGCTACCGCGAACGCACAGGCGAGAAGAGCGGCCCATTGGGCGACGCCACCGCCGTGTTGCGCCACAAGCCGCACGGCGTGGTGGCGGTGTTCGGCCCCTACAACTTCCCGGGTCACTTGCCGAACGGCCACATCGTGCCGGCGCTGCTGGCCGGTAACAGCGTGCTGTTCAAGCCAAGCGAATTGACGCCGAAAGTCGCCGAGCTGACGGTCAAGTGCTGGATCGAAGCCGGCCTGCCCGCAGGCGTGTTGAACCTGCTGCAAGGCGCTCGCGAAACCGGCATCGCGCTGGCCGCGAATGCCGGTATCGACGGTCTGTTCTTCACCGGTTCGAGCCGTACCGGCAATCATCTGCACCAGCAATTTGCCGGACGTCCGGACAAGATTCTGGCTCTGGAAATGGGTGGCAACAATCCGCTGGTGGTCGATCAGGTTGCTGATCTGGATGCGGCGGTTTACACGATCATTCAGTCGGCGTTCATTTCTGCCGGCCAGCGCTGCACCTGCGCCCGTCGTCTGCTGGTGCCGCAAGGCGCGTGGGGCGACAGCCTGCTCAAGCGACTGGTTGAAGTGAGTGCGACCATTGAAGTCGGTGCATTCGATCAGCAACCAGCGCCTTTCATGGGTTCGGTGATTTCCTTGGGTGCTGCGAAAGCGCTGATGGATGCTCAAGAACATTTGCTGGCCAACGGTGCCGTATCGCTGCTGGAAATGACTCAGCCGCAAGCGCAAGCCGCACTGCTGACGCCGGGCATTGTTGATGTGACCGCGGTTGCCGAGCGTCCGGACGAAGAACTGTTCGGCCCGTTGCTGCAAGTGATTCGTTACGCCGATTTCGCAGCGGCAATCAGCGAAGCAAACGACACCGCTTACGGCTTGGCCGCAGGTTTGTTGTCGGATTCTGAAGATCGGTATCAGCAGTTCTGGCTGGAAAGCCGTGCCGGTATCGTCAACTGGAACAAGCAACTGACGGGCGCTGCGAGCAGCGCACCGTTCGGCGGTGTGGGTGCCTCTGGCAACCATCGCGCCAGCGCCTACTACGCGGCAGATTATTGCGCGTACCCGGTGGCGTCGCTGGAAACGCCGAGCCTGGTGATGCCTGCCACCCTGACACCCGGCGTGAAGATGGCGTGATGCCTATTCGCGAGCAGGCTCGCTCCCACATTGGAATGCATTTCCCTGTGGGAGCGAGCCTGCTCGCGAAGGCCGCGCCTCGGTCGCACTGAACAGTTAGTTACTGAAGCCTATAACAACAGATTCTCGTGGAGCCTCGCTGATGAAATCCTATGAAGTCAATTTTGACGGTCTAGTGGGGCCGACTCATAACTACGGCGGTCTGTCCTACGGCAACGTCGCGTCCCAGAGCAACAGCCAGCAATCCTCGAACCCGAAGGAAGCCGCGCTGCAAGGTCTGGCAAAAATGAAAGCGTTGATGGAAATGGGCTTTCAGCAAGGCGTACTGGCACCGCAGGAACGTCCGGACGTGGCCGCACTGCGCCGTCTGGGTTTCAGTGGCACCGACGCTCAGGTGATCGAGCGTGCCGCCAAAGAAGCGATGCCGCTGCTGGTTGCCAGTTGCTCGGCATCGAGCATGTGGGTGGCCAACGCCGCCACCGTCAGCCCGAGCGCCGATACCGCTGACGGTCGTGTGCATTTCACCGCCGCCAACCTCAACTGCAAGTACCACCGCAGCATCGAGCACCCGACCACCAGCCGCGTACTCGGCGCGATGTTCGCCAATCAGCAGCACTTCGCCCATCACGCGGCGCTGCCGGCAGTGGCGCAGTTCGGTGACGAAGGCGCGGCCAACCACACGCGTTTCTGCCGTGAATACGGTGAAGCCGGTGTCGAGTTTTTCGTGTTCGGTCGCAGTGCCTTCGACAACCGCTACCCGGCGCCGCAGAAGTACCCGGCGCGCCAGACTCTGGAAGCGTCGCAAGCTGTTGCGCGTCTGCACGGTCTGCGTGACGAAGGCGTGGTTTACGCGCAGCAGAATCCTGGCGTGATCGATCAGGGCGTTTTCCATAACGACGTGATTGCGGTGGGTAACGGCGAAGCACTGTTCTATCACGAGGACGCGTTCCTCGACACCGAGCAGATGCTGGCCGAGTTGCAAGGCAAGCTCGCCAGGGTCGGCGGCAATTTCCAGTCGATCTGTGTGCCGCGTTCGGCGGTAACCGTGGATGACGCGGTGCGTTCGTACCTGTTCAACAGTCAGCTGCTGTCGCGTCCTGATGGCTCGATGCTGTTGATCGTGCCGCAAGAGTGCCAGGCCAACGAGCGCGTGTGGAATTACCTGCAAGGCCTGACCAGCTCCGGCGGCCTGATCCGCGAAGTGAAGGTGTTCGACCTCAAGCAGAGCATGCAGAACGGCGGTGGCCCGGCGTGCCTGCGACTGCGCGTCGCGCTCAACGAAACCGAACTGGCGGCGGTCAACCCAGGGGTTATCATGACGGCCCCGTTGTACGGTTCGTTGACCGCATGGGTTGAAAAGCACTACCGCGACCGCCTGAGCGAAACTGATCTGGCGGACCCGCAATTGCTGCTTGAATGCCGGACGGCACTGGATGAACTGACGCAAATCCTTAAACTGGGCGCGGTTTATCCATTCCAGATCAATTGATGGCCGGCGCGTCGCCTGAACGCGGCGCGCGGCTTGTCTTCACAAGAGAGTAAAAACATGAGCGATTCCCTGCGGCTGATCCTTGAAGACACCGACGGCAAGCAACTGGAAACTTCCTGCACCCGCGTCGCGGTCATGTGGCAAGGCAAAGAGCTGTGGATCCAGCAGGACGGCCGAGGCCAGCTGTTGATCGGCGTAGACGTCGAAGAAGGCGATGCCGAGTACGCCAACCTGCTGTTGCGCCCATTGGCGACTAATCTGGTAAGTCTGCAACTGGAAATGGAACCGGCCGAAGTCGGCGACGACGAAGATCACGTGCACGGCCCGGATTGCAACCACGACCACTAAGGAAACCGCTCTATGCTCGCTCTCGGCAAACTGCTTGAACTGACCCTCGCCGGCCGCGAACCGGCGGAGAAGACTCAACTGACTGTCGAAGGCGTGCGCATGCGCTGGTTGAGCGAGGGCGCGCTGGAAGTCCGGCCTCCCGAAGCTCGCGACAATGGCCTGGATCTGCTGCTCTCGGCAGGCATCCATGGCAACGAAACAGCGCCGATCGAGTTGCTTGATCGGCTGCTGCATGACATCGCTCGCGGCGATCTGAAGCCGCGCGCACGCATTCTGTTCCTGTTCGGCAACCCCGAGGCGATTCGCAAAGGCGAGCGCTTTATCGAACAGGACGTCAATCGGCTGTTCAACGGCCGTCACGAGCAAAGCAGCGGCAGCGAAGCGCTGCGTGCCTGTGAGCTGGAGCGGTTGGCGGCGGTTTTCTTCAGTCAGCCGGATCGCCAGCGTTTGCACTACGACCTGCACACAGCGATTCGTGGCTCGAAGATCGAGCAGTTCGCCTTGTATCCGTGGAAGGAAGGTCGCCAGCATTCACGTCTCGAACTGGCGCGTCTGCGCGCGGCCGGGATGGAGGCGGTGTTGCTGCAAAACAAGCCATCGATCGTGTTCAGCTCGTACACCTACGACAAGCTCGGTGCCGAGTCTTTCACGCTGGAACTGGGCAAGGCGCGGCCGTTCGGGCAGAACGACGGGGTCAACGTATCGTTGCTGGAAACGCGTCTGAAACAGATCATCGAAGGCAACGAACCGGAGCAGACCACGCAAGAATTGGACGGTTTGCAGTTGTTTAGCGTGTCGCGGGAAATCATCAAGCACAGCGACGCGTTCCGCCTGAACCTGCCGGCGGACGTTGAAAACTTTTCGGAGCTGGAAGTGGGTTATGTACTGGCTGAGGATCTGGCCAATACCCGCTGGATCATCGAAGAGCCGGGCGCGCGGATCATCTTTCCCAATCCCAAGGTCAAGAACGGCTTGCGCGCTGGCATCCTGATCGTCCCGGCCACTGACGAAAACCTCGCCTGATAACGATCTCTAAATCAGCACAAACCGATGTGGGAGCGAGCCTGCTCGCGAAAGCGATCCATCAGTCAATTAATCGTTGGCTGACAGTCCGTCTTCGCGAGCAGGCTCGCTCCCACATTTGATTTCAGTGAGGACCGACGTTACACCGCCAGAGCGCGCGGCTCGCTACGGCGCAGCGCACGAACCTTTTGCAGTGTATCCGCACACGTCTTCGCCGCTTCCTGACCCTTGTGCACAAAGTGCTCGAAGAAGAACTTCTGATGTTCTTCGCCGGCATGGAAGTGGTGCGGGGTGAGAGACACCGAGAACACCGGCACTTCGGTTTCCAGCTGAACCTGCATCAGGCCGCTGACGACCGACTGGGCGACGAACTCATGACGATAGATCCCGCCGTCCACCACCAGGGCTGCCGCAACGATACCGGCATAGCGACCGGTTTTGGCCAGCAGCTTGGCGTGCAGGGGCATTTCAAAGGCACCGCCGACTTCAAAGAAGTCGATGTCCGATTCCTGATACCCCTGGGCAAGCATTTCGGTGACAAAGCCTTTACGGCTCTGGTCAACGATTTCCTTGTGCCAGCAGGCCTGGATGAACGCGACGCGCTCGCCGTGAGGGTGTTTGCTTTTGCTGTCGATAGCGGTGGGTTGCATGTTCTGACTCCTGTTTGTGTGAAAAACAGGGCGTTATGAATCGAAAGGGATTCAAGGGTGCGCACGCTGGCACGAATGCACGCGGACGGCCCTCTGGCGTTAATCCCGTTCTCTCTTCATCCGGACTATGACCGTCGGCCCCGGGATCACACCGGGTCTGCTGACCTTGCCGTCGACCACCGGTCAAAACCGTGTTCGTCGCCAAGCGCTCGCGGGCTATGCGCATTGCGCGCAATTACCGCCGGTGGGGAATTGCACCCCGCCCTGAGAACGTTTTTGCCGCCCCTTTTTGGGCGACGCAGCGTTTTTAACACAGATTGTGAGTCCGTGCATTGCGCCTATCTGATGATTGTTATCGAGTTTTTTAAACGCTCTCGTGGTGTTTTCCTGCGCCAAGGGTTGATTAATCGAGGCGATGACCGCAGTAATTCACCTTCGTAAAGGGATTTCCCCTGCTGACTTGAGGCCAGGTTCATGAGCGTTATCGATCTTCGCAGCGACACCGTCACCCAACCGACCCCCGCCATGCTCGACGCGATGACCGCGGCAGATACCGGTGACGACGTTTATGGCGAAGATCCGACGGTCAATCGTCTGGAAGCGGAACTGGCAAAACGGCTGGGTTTCGCTGCTGCGTTGTTTGTGCCGACGGGCACTATGAGCAACCTGCTGGGGTTGATGGCGCATTGCGAGCGCGGTGACGAATACATCGTCGGCCAACAGGCGCACACCTATAAGTACGAGGGCGGCGGTGCGGCAGTGCTCGGTTCGATTCAGCCGCAGCCGCTGGAAGTTCAGGCTGACGGTTCGCTGGATCTTGCGCAGGTCGCGGCGGCGATCAAGCCTGATGACTTCCACTTCGCCCGGACCCGGCTGCTGGCGCTGGAAAACACCATGCAAGGTAAAGTGTTGCCCCTGGAGTATCTGGCCCGCGCGCGTAAATTCACCCAGGACAACGGTCTGCAACTGCACCTGGACGGCGCGCGCCTGTATAACGCGGCGGTCAAATTGGGCGTTGATGCCCTGGAAATCACCCAGCACTTCGACTCAGTGTCGGTGTGCCTGTCCAAAGGCCTTGGCGCGCCGGTTGGCTCGGTGTTATGTGGTTCGGTCGAGCTGATCGGCAAGGCTCGGCGCCTGCGCAAAATGGTCGGCGGCGGCATGCGTCAGGCCGGATTGCTGGCGGCGGCGGGGCTGTATGCGCTGGATCACAACGTCGAGCGTCTGGCCGAGGATCACGCCAACGCGCAATTTCTCGCCGAAGGCGTGCGTAGCGCCGGTTTCAGCGTCGAGCAGGTGCAGACCAATATGGTTTATGTGCAGATGGGCGACAAAGCTGAAGCGTTCAAGGCATTTGCCGCCGAGCGCGGGATCAAATTGAGCGCCGCGGCACGTCTGCGCATGGTCACGCACATGGACGTCAATCACTCGCAAATCGAACGAGTGATCGCGACATTCGTCGAGTTTTCACGCAAGTGACAGCGTTACCCGTCCAATTGACCGTTTCTATCGTATAAACACGCTGTACCCCGCGCGCAGGGCCGATATAATGCGGCCCTTTGCCGTCGCTTCGTCTGTTGACGTTTCGAACAGGCCTTTGGCCGCAGCCTCCGTGGAAGAACCTAATGAAAAGCGCAGAAATCCGTGAAGCCTTCCTTCGCTTCTTCGAAGAGCAAGGCCACACCCGTGTAGCCTCCAGCTCTTTGATTCCGGGCAACGACCCAACCCTGCTGTTCACTAACGCGGGGATGAACCAGTTCAAGGACTGCTTCCTGGGCCAGGAAAAACGTGCGTACACCCGTGCAACCAGCAGCCAGAAATGCGTGCGTGCCGGTGGCAAGAACAGCGACCTGGAAAACGTCGGTTATACCGCTCGTCACCACACGTTCTTCGAAATGCTCGGCAACTTCAGCTTCGGTGACTATTTCAAGAAAGACGCGATCACCTTCGCGTGGACTTTCCTGACCGGCGTGCTGCAATTGCCGAAGGAAAAACTCTGGGTCACCGTCTACGCCTCGGACGACGAAGCGTATGACATCTGGACCCAGGAAATCGGTGTGCCGGTCGAGCGCATGATCCGCATCGGCGACAACAAAGGCGCGCCTTACGCGTCCGACAACTTCTGGACCATGGGTGATACCGGCCCATGCGGCCCTTGCACCGAGATTTTCTACGATCACGGCGACCACATCTGGGGCGGCCCACCGGGTTCGCCGGAAGAAGACGGCGACCGTTACATCGAGATCTGGAACAACGTGTTCATGCAGTTCAACCGCACCGCCGATGGCGTGTTGCATCCGTTGCCAGCGCCGTCGGTCGATACCGGCATGGGCCTGGAGCGGATCAGTGCGGTGATGCAGCACGTCAATTCCAACTACGACATTGACCTGTTCAAGAACCTGCTAAAGGCTTCGGCTGAAGCGATAGGCTGCGAAAATGGCGATCAGTCTTCGCTGAAAGTTGTTTCCGACCACATCCGTTCGTGCGGTTTCCTGATTGCCGACGGCGTGCTGCCGTCCAACGAAGGTCGCGGCTACGTGCTGCGCCGGATCATCCGTCGCGCCTGCCGTCACGGCAACAAACTGGGCGCCACCGGCAGCTTCTTCTACAAGATTGTCGCGGCGCTGGTTGCCGAAATGGGCGAAGCGTTCCCTGAACTGAAGAAGCAGCAGAGCAACATCGAGCGCGTCCTCAAGGCCGAAGAAGAGCAGTTCTCCAAGACTCTGGAGCACGGCCTGAAGATTCTCGAACAGGATCTGCTGGAACTCAAAGGCACCGTAGTGCCGGGCGACGTGGTGTTCAAGCTCTACGACACCTACGGTTTCCCGATGGACCTGACCGCGGACATCGCCCGCGAGCGCAGCCTGACCGTCGACGAAGCCGGCTTCGAGCGTGAAATGGAAGCTCAGCGCGTCCGTGCACGTTCGGCCAGCTCGTTCGGTCTGGACTACAACACGTTGGTTAAAGTTGACGTGGCCACCGAGTTCACCGGCTACGCCGCCACCAGCGGTTCGGCCAAAATCGTGGCCATCTATAAAGAAGGCCAGTCGGTCGACGTACTGAGTGAAGGCGAAGAGGGCGTGATCGTTCTCAATCAGACGCCTTTCTACGCCGAATCCGGCGGCCAGATCGGCGACTGCGGTTTCCTTCAGGCCGGCAACGCACGTTTCGATGTGCGCGACACCACCAAGACTGGCGGCGCGTTCCTGCACCACGGCGTGTTGGCGTCGGGCAGCCTGATCATCGGCGCGCCGGTTGAAACCCATGTTGATGCCGAAGTGCGTCACGCCACTGCGCTCAACCACTCGGCGACGCACTTGCTGCACGCCGCATTGCGTCAGGTGCTGGGCGAACACGTTCAACAGAAAGGCTCATTGGTCGACAGTCAGCGCCTGCGCTTCGACTTCAGCCACTTTGAAGCGATCAAGCCTGAGCAGATAAAAGCACTGGAAGACATCGTCAACGCCGAGATTCGCAAGAACTCCGCAGTTGAAACTGAAGAAACCGACATCGAAACCGCCAAGAATAAAGGTGCGATGGCGCTGTTCGGCGAGAAATACGGCGACAACGTGCGCGTGCTGAGCATGGGCGGCAATTTCTCCGTCGAGCTGTGTGGCGGTATCCACGCCAACCGTACCGGCGACATCGGCCTGCTGAAAATCATCAGCGAAGGCGGTGTGGCATCGGGCGTGCGTCGTATCGAGGCAGTCACCGGTGCAGCCGCACTGGCCTACTTGAACGCTGCGGAAGAACAACTCAAGGAAGCGGCCAGCCTGGTCAAGGGCAGCCGTGACAATCTGATCGACAAGCTGTCGGCTGTGCTGGAGCGCAACCGTCTGCTGGAGAAGCAACTCGAGCAGTTGCAGGCCAAGGCTGCCAGCGCTGCGGGCGACGATCTGTCGGCTTCGGCACTGGATGTCAAAGGCGTGAAGGTATTGGCCGTGCGTCTCGACGGTCAGGACGCCAAGGCGCTGCTGGCGCTGGTCGATCAGCTGAAAAACAAACTCGGCCGCGCAGTGATCCTGCTCGGCAGTGTCCATGAGGAAAAGGTCGTTCTGGTTGCAGGCGTAACCAAGGACCTGACTGGCCAACTCAAAGCCGGTGATTTGATGAAACAGGCTGCTGCGGCAGTGGGCGGGAAGGGCGGTGGTCGTCCGGACATGGCGCAGGGCGGCGGTGTCGACGCCGGCGCGCTGGATGGCGCACTGGCGCTGACCGTCCCATTCGTCGAGCAGGGTTTATAAGACGGCCCGCCGGGCCCGCAGTCTAGTGGCGGGTCCGGTGGCTGTTCGAGAAATTATTGGGCGCCCTTCATGGGCTGAGGCGGCTTTGAAATGGCTTTGATCGTACAGAAATTTGGAGGCACCTCGGTCGGTACTGTCGAGAGAATCGAGCAGGTCGCCGACAAGGTTAAGAAGTTCCGTGATGCCGGCGATGACCTGGTGGTTGTGCTGTCTGCAATGAGCGGCGAAACCAACCGTCTGATCGATCTGGCCAAGCAAATCAGTGGTGACGGTCAACCGGTTCCGCGTGAGTTGGACGTGATTGTCTCCACCGGTGAGCAGGTGACGATTGCCCTGTTGGCCATGGCGCTGATCAAGCGCGGTGTGCCGGCGGTGTCGTACACCGGTAATCAGGTGCGGATCCTGACCGACAGCGCACACAATAAAGCGCGTATCTTGCAGATTGATGACCAGAAGATTCGCGGTGATCTGAAGGCAGGCCGCGTTGTTGTTGTCGCCGGATTCCAGGGTGTCGACGAGCACGGCAATATCACCACGCTGGGGCGTGGCGGTTCGGACACCACCGGCGTGGCATTGGCTGCAGCGCTGAAAGCCGATGAATGCCAGATCTACACCGATGTCGATGGTGTCTACACCACCGACCCGCGTGTCGTGCCGGTCGCTCAGCGTCTGGACAAGATCACCTTCGAAGAGATGCTGGAAATGGCCAGCCTCGGTTCCAAGGTGTTGCAGATCCGTGCGGTGGAATTCGCCGGCAAGTACAACGTACCGCTGCGCGTACTGCACAGCTTCAAAGAGGGTCCGGGCACCCTCATTACTATTGATGAAGAGGAAACCATGGAACAGCCGATCATTTCCGGCATCGCTTTCAATCGCGATGAAGCCAAGCTGACCATCCGTGGCGTGCCAGACACCCCGGGTGTGGCGTTCAAGATTCTCGGCCCGATCAGTGCCGCGAACATCGAAGTCGACATGATCGTGCAGAACGTTGCGCACGATAACACCACCGACTTCACCTTCACCGTGCACCGCAATGACTTCCAGGCCGCACAGACCGTGCTGGAAAACACCGCTCGCGAGATCGGTGCCCGTGAAGTGGTTGGCGACATCAAGATTGCCAAGGTCTCGATCGTTGGCGTCGGCATGCGTTCCCACGCAGGTGTGGCCAGCCGCATGTTCGAATCGCTGGCGAAAGAAAGCATCAACATCCAGATGATCTCGACGTCGGAAATCAAGGTTTCCGTGGTAATTGAAGAGAAGTACCTGGAACTGGCCGTGCGCGCCCTGCACACGGCTTTCGAACTGGATGCTCCGGCCCGCCAGGGCGAGTAATTCCGCTTCTTGAAGGGCGCGGTCTGACCGCGCCCTTTATTTTTTGAATGGCGCGAGCCCTGATCTGTTCTTTTGCTCGCGCTGGTCAATACTCAGGCATGTAGGGCTACGATCGCTCTGGTTGTAGGTCGGGTGCCTTTTTTTTGCAGACTGTTGTCCCTGAACTGAATTGCGTAAGGAGAAAGGTATGTTGATTCTGACTCGTCGGTGCGCAGAAAGCCTGATTATCGGTGATGGCGAAATCACCGTGACCGTGCTCGGCGTTAAAGGAAATCAAGTGCGTATCGGCGTCAACGCCCCGAAAGAGGTTGCCGTGCACCGTGAAGAAATTTACCTGCGTATAAAGAAAGAGAAGGACGAAGAACCAAGCCATTAATTTTTATCGATTTTTATGTTTGCAAACGGGGAAGAAGCTGGTTAATATACGCCCCGTGTTGCGGAGAGCTGGCCGAGTGGCCGAAGGCGCTCCCCTGCTAAGGGAGTACACCTCAAAAGGGTGTCGGGGGTTCGAATCCCCCGTTCTCCGCCATTATTTGCTTAGTACGTCGTAATCTGGCTTTTTCGGTAAGTTGTTGAAATTACTAGAAAAAGTGGTTGGAATAGAGATTAGACGGGCTATAATGCGGCGCAACAAATGCACTCGTAGCTCAGCTGGATAGAGTACTCGGCTACGAACCGAGCGGTCACAGGTTCGAATCCTGTCGAGTGCACCATTTAAGAGTCAGTTACAGCAATGTAAGTGACTTGCTTCAACCAGGTGTGATCTGGTCTAAAAAACACAAATGCACTCGTAGCTCAGCTGGATAGAGTACTCGGCTACGAACCGAGCGGTCACAGGTTCGAATCCTGTCGAGTGCACCATTTAAGAGTTAGTTGCAGCAATGTAAGTAACTTGGTTTCAGCCAGTTGTGGTCTGGTCTAAAAACACAAAATGCACTCGTAGCTCAGCTGGATAGAGTACTCGGCTACGAACCGAGCGGTCACAGGTTCGAATCCTGTCGAGTGCACCATATACCGAAAAGCCCGCGTTTAACGCGGGCTTTTTGCTGTCCGGGATTTGGCTTTTGCCTTCACGCAGCCTCTCTCATCAAAATCGACTTGAGCACTTCGGCCTCGTTTGAGGTCGTATCGATAGCTTGTCGTCGACGTCCGAATATTCACCTTGTCCGGTTTGCCGAGCGCGCTTTCTACATCCTGCTGACTCATGCCGGCAATCACGCGTCGATTGATGATTGCTTCGCGGCGTTGTCTGGCGTCGATCAGATTTCCGCATTTGTCTTGTGTGTGGCCAACGATGCCCGGTTCGCGGCCCCTGTTTTTCATACCGGATATTTCTTCGTGGTTGTGCTCCGGCATGATTGCCACGACTGATCCGGGGAGGTAGGGGTTAACCTCCTGAACTGAAAGTTTTTCACCGTTCGCGCAACTCATCGACGTGAACGTGATGCTGCCGTCGGGGGCTTCGCAGCGATGGAGGCTGGTTGCAGCGCCGGCAGGCGGTAGGAAGAGCAGGCTGGTCAGTACAAAAAGGGATGTTTTCGATGGCATTCGACGTCCTCCATGACGATCTCCGTTCAAGGGTAGTCGCTACAATCTTCCCTGCCGGTGTGTTTTCTTTTCAGGATGAGTCGTCGCACTTACATGGATCAGGATGGCGCTCAGGTTTGTCTCGCAAGCGCTTGTTTCAGCCACGATTTTTTAGCGTGTTAAACCGTTAGGCGGTGTATCATTGCGCCCGTCAGCCCCGCCGGGGCTTATGGAAAACCTCCATGGACTTACCCAGTAGCTACTCAGTACCCCGTTTTTCCAATCATGAATTGACTGATTGATCCTTCCGGCGTGCCCCGCTGCTGGGAGTGGAGTTCGCCTATGTCTGAAATCGAAGTAAAGAAAACACAGGAAAGCCTGCAGGACCGCCTGGCTCAGGTCGTCGAGTTGCTGCAGCGCCAACGGGTCGTCGAAGACCTGACTCACCGCCAGGAAGGCGCGCATCACGACCGGGTGGAAAACCTGGTTCACCGGCAAAATCTGGTCGAGCTGCAACGCAAGCTCGATGATCTGCACTCCGCCGACGTCGCCTACATACTTGAAGCCTTGCCGCTGGACGATCGTCTTACGCTTTGGCAGCTGGTCAAGGCCGATCGCGACGGCGACATTCTTCTCGAAGTATCCGATTCCGTCCGTGAAACGCTGATCGCCGACATGGACGATCACGAGCTCCTGGCCGCCGCCAAGGACATGGACGCCGACGAACTTGCTGACCTGGCCTCCGAGCTGCCGCGAGACGTCGTTCATGGGCTGATGGAGAGCCTGGATAACCAGCAGCGCGAGCGTGTGCGTTCGGCCCTGTCTTATGACGAGGATCAGGTCGGTGCGCTGATGGACTTCGAGATGGTGACTATCCGTGAGGATGTCAGCCTTGAAGTGGTTCTGCGGTACCTGCGCCGTCTAAAGGAGCTGCCGGGGCATACTGACAAGCTGTTCGTGGTCGATTACGACGGCGTGCTCAAAGGCGTGCTTCCGATCAAGCGATTGCTGGTCAATGATCCGGAAAAGCAGGTTGCCGAGGTGATGGCCAGCGATCCGGTGAGTTTCCACCCCGACGAAGACGCCTACGACGCCGCACAGGCGTTCGAACGTTACGACTTGATCTCCGCCCCTGTGGTCGACAAGACCGGCAAGCTGATCGGTCGTCTGACCATCGACGAGATGGTCGACCTGATTCGTGAAGAGAGCGAAAGCGAAGTTCTCAACATGGCTGGTCTGCGTGAAGAGGAAGACATCTTCGCCTCCGTGTGGAAATCACTGCGCAACCGTTGGGCATGGTTGGCGATCAACTTGATCACCGCGTTCGTCGCCTCTCGAGTGATTGGTTTGTTCGAAGGCTCGATCGAGAAGCTGGTAGCGCTCGCGGCGCTGATGCCGATTGTGGCGGGTATCGGCGGCAACTCGGGTAATCAGACGATCACCATGATTGTGCGAGCCATGGCGCTGGATCAGGTGAGCACCGGCAACACTTCACGGTTGATGCGTAAAGAGTTGGCAGTCGGGCTGATCAACGGCCTGGTCTGGGGTGGGGTGATTGGCGTAGTCGCTTACCTGCTTTATGGCAGTTGGTCGCTGGGCGTGGTGATGACGGCGGCGATGACGCTCAATCTGTTGCTCGCTGCACTCATGGGTGTATTAATTCCCATGACCTTGGCGAAGATGGGCCGCGACCCCGCAATGGGTGCGAGTGTGATGATCACTGCAGTAACGGACAGTGGCGGCTTCTTCATTTTCCTGGGGCTGGCAACAATCTTCCTGCTCTGATCTGCTGCAATTAAACAGCCCGCTAAATTGGCGGGCTTTTTTATGTCTGCGAAAACTGCCAAGCCAAATTCCGGGCAAAAAAAAGCCAGCAATAACGCTGGCTTGAGATGTTCGATAGGGCTCAGGACGCGTCTGCGGCCATTTCGGCGTCGTGTGCAATCAAGGACACCAGTGCGTTCTGTTGGCGGTGAGACAGCTGGCGGAAGCGTTGCAGCAGTTCGCGTTCGTGCAACGACAGCTCAGGGCTGTCCAGGCGCATGCTCAGTTCTTCGCCCAATGCACCTTCCTGAATAAGACTCTGCTCAAGGCGCGCAATGATTTCAGAGTTCATGCTGCGATGATGATTGCGAGCCACCTCGGCAATGCGTTCACGCATTCCGTCTGGCAGACGTACGACAAACTTGTCAGCCGTACGGCTGGAATAAATTGCCTGTTTCAATGGGCGCATATATTTAACCGGTTAGTTCAGGGGAGCGGTTCTCGGGATTGGCCGCAGGATGTGTGGTAGGACACGCATTTGCGCCAAATGGTTCAACCTGAATTGTTAAGAGGCCCGCATCATGCCTCAAAATTGCCGGATCATTGGCGTCAATTCTGTGACAAATATTGATCCGGATAAAGGCTTAATGCCAGCACCAATTATCAGAAATGCGGACTGGTTTGAAAACTTTGTCCTGAGTCGCATTGCTGCTCGCTTCCTGACGCACACCAGTTGATGTCCAAAGACGTCAGACGGTGCATGCTATGTGGCTTTCGATCCTTGTCCCTTATCTATACAGGATAGTGGCATTTTGCCGATTTACTAGCGCTGAAGCATGCCGGAGGGCGTTTTCGAGATGGATGGCAGGCTTATTTATCTGATGGGACCGTCCGGTTCCGGCAAAGACAGCTTGATTGAGGCTGCACGTGAGCCATTGCGCGCGCTCGGCTGCGAAGTGATACGCCGGGTGATAACGCGATCGGCCGAATCGGTAGGCGAGGATGCGATTGGCGTGACGCCGCAAGAGTTCGAGAGACGTCAGCGCGCAGGAGACTTTTCCCTGGCGTGGCAGGCAAATGGCCTTGCCTATGGCATTCCTGCACAAATGGATCAATGGCTCAAGGATGGGCGGCACGTGCTGGTAAACGGCTCTCGCGCCAACCTTCGGCAAGCCCTGGAGTGCTATCCGACGCTGTTACCGGTTTTGCTGACAGTCAAGGATGAGGTATTGCGTGAGCGTCTGCTCAGACGTGGTCGTGAGACGTCTGAGCAAATTGATGCGAGGCTTGCCCGCAACGCTCTGTTCAAGGACAGGCGATCAACTGACGAGGTTGTTTACCTGATAGACAACTCGGGTGACCTGGCTGACGCGGTCAGCCATTTACTGGACTTGGTCCGACTCAGCGCAGAACCGGATCAAACTTGAATTTGCGCCCGGCCACCAGTGCCAATACGAACAACACCGCAAATACGCCACAGCCAACCAGAGGCAGGGTGATTTCGGTTTCCTCGAACAGCGAAAAATGCAAAACGCCACTGACTAAGGCGAGGATCAGAAATCCTGCAGCTGACTTGGACATGCTGTACTCCTGAAGATATTTCAAAAAACCAGACGTTCGGTAGCGTGAGCTGGCAATGCCTGCTCAGGCTCGCTGACCGTCTGTGGGACGACACTGTGCTGATCGCTCAACACCGCTAACTGCGGCGCTTTTTGCACCTGCAAGTAATGCGGCATGCGTTGAGCCATCGATTCTGGCGCAGCTCGCTCCGGGATGAAGTGAAAACCCATCAAAACCGCGAATGCAATTGCGTTTGCAAGCAAGAGAGTGCTGTTCATGGGACGGTGCTCCGGTTGTTCTTCTATGGAACAGACAAAGCAGCCGTCGTGCCAACAGTCTAACCGCTGTTAAGTCCTTTAAAAACAAGGATTTGAGCGGGTTTGTCGGATGTTGCGGGTTGCAATCTGCAATGCTGGCATTTTGCAGTAGTGCAAAATGCACGGTAAAGCTTCCCGCAACATTGCGAGGCGCCTGCCTACACTCAAAAAGCCCTACGGATGACATGACAAATCGGGGCCCGGCCGTTAACATGCACGCCGTCCGTCGCGCAGCGACAACTCAGTGTCTCAGTAGCTCAATTGGATAGAGCATCCCCCTCCTAAGGGGAAGGTTGGCAGTTCGAACCTGCCCTGGGACACCATATATTCAGGCCTTCTGGCCACTCCTCTGCCAGCCGCGTTCCCTGCGATAGCAGCGCGGCAGCAGCAGGATAAAATAAAGCCCCTTTCAGAATGATCTGGAAGGGGCTTTTTCGTATTCACGGTTTAAGGATGTTGCCAATGGATGGCGTGAAAATACTCTTCATCGTTTCGCTTGGATGTTTATCGCTGATGCAACCGTCGCGGTCCTTTGCAGATGATGTCAGCGGGAAGAACCTCTATTCCCAGCGGTGCGCCATGTGCCACGGGACAGATCTCAAAGCAACAGGGCCATTGGCTGATAGAAGCAACCCACCCACGCCTGATCTGACAACATCCGCTTTCAAACAACGACTGAAGGCTTATCCGGGCGTTATCGTGTCCTCAATAATTCTTCGCCCAAACGGGGATTTGATCCCACGGACCTTGCAAGAGAATGGTGTAAAACTGGCGCCGCACGTTTGGACGGTTAAGGATTTTCGCGATTTGAATCAGTACATGAGTGGTGTGATTTCGAAGAGCCGATGATTTCAGATGAAACAAAGCCCCGCGCAGTATTAACTGCGTGGGCTTTTTCATGCTCGCAAGACTGCGGATTAATTCGCCGCGCCACCGTCGGCTTTGCCAATTGAGGTGCTGACTTCAGTTATGTGTCGCCGTCCGTAAACTTCGTAACTGCGCACATCACCATCAGCGTCCGGCTTGCGCAATGCGAGTTGTGCGAACAAACCATTCTTTTCGCTGTAACTGCCGAACCAGTTGATCAACGCGCCGATATAACAGTCATTGGCAATGACGACAGGCAGGTCTGCCACCTTTTCGATGTAGTAGGACGCCGGGCCGTAGCTGTAGTAGTCGTTTTCGCCGGGTCCGGTTGGCGGAATAGGGCAGAGCGGCTCTTTTGGATTGGCAACGGTTTTATCTGCGCTGGCCAGCGCTTGATTAAGCGTTCGGCGCAAATCGGGTTCCAATTCAAACGTGCTCTTGCCATCGTCCAGGTGTTGGAGGCTTGGTGCGTCCAGGTCGTAGCGATAACGAACCGTTACCGTAGGTACCTGTACGTTGATTTTCAGCGGGTTAAGTAAGTAGAGCCTGTCAGCGCCGTACTCGCTGTCTCGGTAAGCCGCATATGTTTTGCCGCGCAGGCTTATCCAGTCCACCGATTGGTTGGCGCCGCGATCGTTGATGGAGAACAGCGAGCTTTCTGCCTCAACCGATCGTTTGACGAAGTGTTCACCATCGCGGCGCCAGGTCTCCACGTAAGTGAACAGACCGGTGCCCCCTGCATAGGTGTTCACAATCAGATCGCGCTGCCCGTCGCCATCCAGATCTTGCAGAGTGTAAGAGGTCAGGCCGGTTTCGGCGGCTTCACTGATTTTGGAAGCGGTCAGCGCTCGCCATTCATTTACAGAAACGCCTTTTGGTCGCGATGTCGGAAAGTGCGTTATCGAAGAATCGTCTTCGCTGGGCTCGCCGGAAAATCCGCCGGAGGGCGTTTTAACAGCAAGCGCTGCAAGTGCCCGTTCCAGAGCAAACTCGGGATCATGTTTGATGGCGGCCTGAATCTTCTCTTGCAGATCTTTCAGCGCTTGGCTATCGAGGTCATTCGGTTGATAGGCCGTCGCCACTCGCCATGTTGCATTAAGCACTTGCAGGCGCTCGCGATAGTGCTGATCCAGGCATGTAACGTCTTCAACGCATCCGTTGCGCGCTTTCAACCAAAGCCGCTGAGTACGCTTGAGCTCGGGTCGTGCCTCGATAGAAGCCTTCATCAACCCCCGATAAACCGTCCCCATCTGCGCATCCAGTTCATACAAACCTTTATTCGCGCAGATAGTGTTTTCAACGGCATTCGCCGCTTTGCTGCAGTCCATTGCGTTCGCCATTGCCTGCTGGAGAAACAGCAGCGCACAGGCGGACACGATGTAGCGTCCTTTGATGTACACGAAGTAAGCCTTGTAGTGGAAGTTGTGCAGGTGCGCAGAGTAATCGCAGTGCGAGGAATGTTGTAGCACCCGCTTCAGGGAACGCGACTTCTGGCCGATAACCCAAACGGTGACTTCAGACTTGCGTGAAAACGCTTGATAGCATTTTGCCGGCAGTTATCATCTGCGCGCCTGAAATCGTCCTTGGTTCATCTACTTCAATTGCCTGGAAATCCTCGATGCTGTCGTATCACCAAAAGCGTTTTCTGATCGTCGATGATTTCTCGGATTTTCGCAGTTCCGTGCGTTCGATGTTGCGCGAGCTGGGCGTCAAGGACGTGGACACGGCAGACAGCGGCGAGCAGGCGCTGAAGATGTGTGCGCAGAAGTCTTATGATTTCATCCTGCAGGATTTTCACCTCGGCGACGGTAGAAAGAACGGCCAGCAAGTCCTCGAAGACTTGATGGTGGAAAAGCTCATCAGCCATGAAGCGGTGTTCGTCATGGTGACCGCCGAGACCAGTCAGGCGATGGTGCTCAGTGCTCTTGAGCATGAGCCGGATGCCTACCTGACCAAACCGTTCAACCGCTCGGGTCTGGCTCAGCGCCTTGAGCGTCTGGAGCAGCGCAAGACGTTGCTCAAGCCGATTCTGCAAGCGCTCGATCGTGGCAAACCGGTCGAGGTGCTCAATGCCTGCATCGCCCTGTGCAAGCAGGACATCCGCTATTCGCCGCTGTGCCTGCGTTACCGCGCCGATGCGCTGCGCGATCTGAATCAGAACGAAGCGCTGGAGCGTTTGTACGACGGCATCATTGCTGATCGGCCGCTGCCTTGGGCATTCGCCGGGCTGGGCAAGTTGTTGTTCAAGCGTGGCCAGGTTGCCCAAGCCAAAGGCGTTTACGAGAAAGCCCTGAAAGCGTTCCCGCTGATGCCGTCGCTGTATGACGGCATGGCCGATGTGCTGGTTGCCGAGGGCGATACCAAAGGCGCGCAGCGGGTGCTGGAAGAGGCGATCCGGTTATCGCCACTGGCAGTGCGTCGACAGGCGTTGCTGGGCAAACTGGCGATGGCCAACGAAGATTTCGACACCGCCTCGCGCGCTTATCGTCAGGCCGTGGCGCAAGGCGCGCAGTCGCGATTCAAGGACGCGGAAAGTAACCTCGGCCTGGCCCACGCATTGATCAGCAAGGGCAGCGAGCGCGGTCTCGACACCCGCACGCGGCTTGAGATCAACACCACGCTCAGCGCGGTGGCCAAAGAGAACCCGAGCGATCCGGGCCTGCAGATCCGGGCGCGTCTGATGAAGGCCACCAGTCTGCTGCTCAACGATGCTGAAACCGCTGACAAGCTTACCGAGCAGGCAATGATGCGCCTCGACGGCATGGAGCAGTTCATGAGTCCGGAGGCAGCGTTGCTGGTCGCCAAGCAGTTGCAGATGCTCGGTCAGGCCGAGGCGGGTAACTCGATGCTCAAGAGCTGTGCGGAAATCTACGGCGACGATCCGGCGGTGATGAAAGACATCGCCAAGCTCACCGATGACCCGACGATCCTCAGTTCCAGTAACGCCGCCGCCGACCTCAACCGTCAGGGTGTGCGCGTGTACAAGACCGGCAATCTGGTGGAGGCCCGCGAGGTGTTCCGCAAGGCGCTGAAGATGCAACCGAAGAACATCAGTATTGCGCTGAACATGGCCCAGTCGCTGCTGCACGGCACCGACACCAGTGTGCCGTCGGCGGAGCTGGAAGAATGTCGGGCCTGCCTGAAAATGGTCGGCCTGATGCCCGACACCGACGCGCGTCATGCGCGTTATCAGAAGCTGAAAAGCAAGGCGTTTGGCGAATGAACCAAGACGAGCAGGCTCTCGATTTTTCCACGGTGATTGCCTCCACCGTCCACGACATGAAGAACTCGCTGGCCATGCTCATGCAGGCCCACAGCCAATGGCTGGCGCGTCTGCCGCAAGGACAACGCGAAGGCACGGAGCAGGGCGTGATCGACTTCGAGTTCGCCCACCTCAACGGCATGCTGGTGCAACTGCTCGGGCTGTATAAGCTCGGCGTCAACCAGATGCCGTTGCAGCCGGCGTACCACGAGCTCGATGATTTCATCGAGGCGCAACTGGCGGCGCATCAAGAGGTGTTTGCCAGTCGCGGGATCATCGCGACCTACGAAGTTGATCCGTTGAGCCCGCTGGGCTTCTTCGACCGTGAATTGGTCGCTTCGGTGCTGGGCAACTGCATCAACAACGCCATCCGATACGCCCGGGAGTCGTTGCTGATCACCGTCAGTGACGAGGCCGGGCAATTGGTAATCAGCATCAACGATGACGGCGACGGTTATCCGGCCCAGATGCTCGAGCGTCAGGCCGACTACGTGCAGGGCATCAATCACAGCAGCGGCAGCACCGGGTTGGGCCTGTATTTCGCCAATCGAATTGCGGCGTTGCATCAGCGCAACGGCGTTGAAGGGCGCACCGAAATCGGCAATGGCGGGCCGCTGGGTGGCGGGGTTTTCAGTCTTTATCTACCGTGACGCGGGATTTTGTTTGACGCTGCTTGATATTGCGAACAGCCGGAGCCTATTTTGTACGGGTCGCCGTTCGCGGCTCGCAAAATAACAAGGATTGCGTCATGACAACCGATGGCCAGCGTTCACTCGCACAGCGACTGACGGGCATTGATGAGATTGAATGTGTCACGCCGGATTTGAACGGCGTACCACGGGGCAAGGTAATGACTGCCGAGGGTTTCCTCGAAGGGCGGCGTTTGCAGTTGGCCCGGGGTGTGTTGCTGCAATGCATCATGGGCGGATATCCGCCGGCGCGGTTTTACGGCAGCGATGACGGCGATCTGGCGCTGATTGCCGAGCCAGGCCAGATTCATCGCTTGCCGTGGAGCGACGAACCGCGTGCCCTGGCGATTTGCGATGCTGATGAGCTGACCGGCGAAAGCTCCAACCTGTCGACCCGCGGCCAGCTCAAGGCAGTCATCGCCCGTTACGCGGCGCGCGGCCTGGCACCGGTGGTGGCGACCGAGCTGGAGTTCTTCGTGTTCGCGCCTAACACCGATCCAACCCAACCGTTTCGCCCGCCAGTCGGCCTCGATGGTCGCCGCGAGGACGGTTTGTCGGCGTTCAGCGTCAGCTCCAATAACGGTCTGCGGCCGTTCTTCAGCGAAGTGTACAAATGCATGGCGGCCCTTGGTTTGCCGCGCGATACCTTCATGCATGAAATGGGCGTCAGCCAGTTCGAGATCAACCTGCTGCATGGTGACCCGCTGCTGTTGGCCGACCAGACGTTCCTGTTCAAGCATCTGCTCAAAGAAGTCGCGCTCAAGCACGGCTTGACCGTGGTGTGCATGGCCAAGCCGCTGGCGCACACGCCGGGCAGCTCGATGCATATTCACCAGAGCGTCGTCGACATCGCTACGGGCAAAAACGTCTTCAGTGACAATCACGGCGAGCCGACCGCGATGTTCCGCCACTTCATCGGTGGGCAGCAGGCGGGGATGGCCGACTTCACAGCACTGTTTGCACCGAATGTGAATTCGTACCAGCGTCTGTGCCATCCGTACGCGTCGCCGAACAATGCTTGCTGGTCGCACGATAACCGTGCGGCCGGGTTGCGGATTCCGGCCAGTGCGCCGGTCGCTCGTCGGGTGGAAAACCGTTTGCCGGGCGCCGATGCCAACCCCTATCTGGCGATCGCCGCCAGTCTGGCCGCCGGTTTGCATGGCATCGAGCATGAGCTTGAGCCGAGCGAAGCGATCCAGGGCGAGTTCGAGGTGCCGGACAATCTTTCGCTGCCGTGTACCTTGCACGCCGCGCTCGAGCGTCTGAAGCGTAGTCAATTGGCGAGGGAACTGTTTGGACAGGAGTTCATCGAAGGCTACATCGCTTCGAAGACCATGGAACTGACCAGCTTCTTTGATGAAATAACTCCCTGGGAACGGCGTGTTCTAGCAGCCCAGGCCTGACGTACCATCGTCACCGGGCTATCGTTCTGGTAGCCCGATCTTTACTGCAAGGAGCCGCTCGGAACGCCGATGCGCCAAATCTGGAAATCCTTTCGAGCGCTGTATTTCGCCTCGCTGATGATGTTGATCGGCTCGGGCCTTTTGTCTACGTATCTGGCGTTGCGCCTGGCGGCCGAGAATGTCGACGGACTGTGGGTCGGTGCGCTGATGGCGGCCAACTATTTCGGTCTCGTGCTGGGCGGCAAGATCGGCCACCGGTTGATCGCCCGGGTCGGCCATATCCGGGCGTATTCAGCGTGTGCCGGGATCGTCGGTGCGGCGGTCCTTGGCCACGGCATGGTCGATTGGTTGCCGGCGTGGCTGGTGCTGCGGACCATCGTCGGTCTGGGCATGATGTGCCAATACATGGTGATCGAGAGCTGGCTCAATGAGCAGGCCGATGCCAATCAACGTGGGCTGGTGTTCAGCGGCTACATGATTGCTTCGTACCTGGGGCTGGTGCTCGGTCAGCTGATTCTGGTCATGCACCCGGGGCTGGGTCTGGAACTGCTGATGCTGGTCGCGCTGTGCTTTGCCCTGTGTCTGGTGCCGGTGACGCTGACCCGGCGGATTCACCCGGCGCCACTTCACCCGGCACCGATGGAGCCGCGCTTCTTTATCAAGCGCGTGCCGCAGTCGTTGAGCACGGTGCTCGGTGCGGGATTGATCATCGGCGCGTTCTACGGTCTGGCACCGTTGTATGCGTCGCAGCAGGGGCTGTCGACCGAGCAGGTCGGTCTGTTCATGGGTAGCTGCATCTTCGCCGGATTGCTGGTGCAGTGGCCATTGGGCTGGCTGTCTGATCGTTATGACCGTGCGTTGCTGATCCGTTGCTTCGCCGGCTTCCTTGCGGTGGCGGCGTTGCCATTGGCGATCTTGCCGCAGGTGCCGCTGGAGGTGCTGTTCGTGGTCGGCTTCCTCTGTTCGCTGGTGCAGTTCTGTCTGTATCCGTTGGCGGTGGCGTTTTCCAACGACCACGTCGAGGGGGATCGGCGTGTGTCGCTGACGGCGATGCTGCTGGTCACTTACGGTGTTGGTGCGAGTATCGGGCCGTTGCTGGCGGGGGTGCTGATGAAGTTTCTCGGCAGCCAGAGCCTGTATGCGTTCTTCAGCTTCTTTGCGCTGGTGCTGGTGTGGCGAATCCGCCCGAAAGCCGTGACCAATCTGCATCAGGTCGACGACGCGCCGCTGCATCACGTGGCAATGCCGGACAGCATGTCGAGTTCGCCGCTGGTTGCTGCGCTTGATCCGCGAGTGGATGAGCAGGTGGTGCAGGAGCAGATGCAGAATCCGGTGCCGCCGGAACCAGAGCCCGATCCAGCGCCGGAACCAGAGCCTGAAAAAGAACCAGAGCCTGAGCCAGCAACAAGCCCGGATGAGGACAGCGACAGACCCACGCCGGATATCAGTGGCGCCAGACCTTGAAAATCGGTCGTGCATAAAAAAGGGCAGTCCCTTCAAGGACTGCCCTTTTTATTTGCGCGTACGACTCACATATCGTCTTTGTCGAAACGCCGTGCTTCACGTTGCAACTGATAGACGAAACGCTCGACGTTGCGCGCGGCCGGGCCACTGATGTTGTGGAAGCGCAAGCCGGCGAAGGTGATGTTGAGTTTTTCTTCGAAGTGCAGATAGCGCAGTTCGACGGAAATCGGCTGATTGCCGAACAGTGGCGGGGCGATCATGCGGTCGTAGACTTGGCCCAGTTGCAGCCGGTCAGTGATGTCGCCTTCGAAGCGCAGCTTGCACCCGGTAGCGGAAATATCCAGCAGTTTGCCTTGGATCGGCGCCTTGAGCTTTTCGCCACCCAGTTCAACGCTGACCAGATCGGTCAGTTTCAGTGCTGCGCGAAACGCGTTGCGGCGCTGGTGGTAAACCACTTCGCTCGGCAGCTCGCCGGTGTAAAAGCGGTCGCCGTCGGATTCTTCGATGTTCAGCGTACCGTTGCATTCCCAGGCGATGCGCACACCATCATGGAAGCCTTCAACCCTGAACGGTTCGCCGGCGAGCAGAAAGCGTTCGCCGTCGCGCGGGATCATTTCATCGAGGGTAATCGAGGCGCTATCGCGGTCGACTTTGATCAGGTAGCTCTGGAAGCGCTGGCTGCGTTCATGGAACGTGATGATCAGCGGGTCGTGACTGTCTTGCAGTTGACGCAGGTTGCTGGAGATTTCCAGTGGCGTGGTGAGCACCTTAGGGGGCTGCGGAGCATCATCCGCGCTTAGGGCGTTTGGCACGTTCTCTCAATCTCCAGACAAAATTTGACGATGAATGGCCAGCATTTTGCCAGCATGTTCCGCGTGTTGATAGTGCAGGCACATCGAATGGCTCACGCCTGGCTGAAGGTGCGCGGCTTGACGGGTCTGGCGAAAGTGCCGCTCGCGTCATACAGCGCTGGCGGTTCGCCCCCGGTGAGGATTTTCAACTGATTGGACGTCGCGGCCTGCTGGATCTGGATCGACTGGCCGTTTTTGGCGTTGGCTGCCTGACACTGGCTGATGAGGTCAGTGAGGGCATCGCCCTGCGTCATCAACTGCTCGCCAATGCTCGACTGGCTGGCCA
The DNA here is from genome assembly GCF_016613125.1 of Pseudomonas sp. MF6776. Classification (NCBI taxonomy): domain Bacteria; kingdom Pseudomonadati; phylum Pseudomonadota; class Gammaproteobacteria; order Pseudomonadales; family Pseudomonadaceae; genus Pseudomonas; species Pseudomonas sp. MF6776. The sequence goes on along the minus strand of NZ_JAENSQ010000004.1, from coordinate 19,631 downwards.
GTTGCTCGAGCCCTGTACGGTCAGTCGGCAGGTTCAGGCTGGCGAGGATTTCGCTGCGCTTGCGGCCATGCTGTTCAAGCAGAATGATCAATGCCTGTTTGCGCGCCAGAATTTCTTCCAGCAAGGGCATGTCGCGACCGTGCAAAGCGAGGGCCTCGGTTTGCAGTAACTCCAGCAATTGTTGAGCTGGAGCAAAGTCGTCGTTGATCAGTTGCAGTAAATTAGTGTCGTGCATGGCTGGCCTTGGGTTTTAAGCGTCCAAAAGCCTGGCGCAGGCGAAGGCCTAGCGCTGGGCTTCGAAGTTGAGCAGTTTGCTGGCTACACGGTTGCTGTCGACTTTATAGCTGCCATCGGCAATCGCGGCTTTCAACTCGGCCACACGGGCTTTGTCGACAGCAGGTTGATCGCGCAGCTTGTCAGTGACCTTCTGCAACTGTTGAGCCTCATTGCTGAGGTGTACCGATTCCCCACTTTTAGCGGTACTGGCCGATTCGGCCGGGGTATTCAGCGGCGCGGAGGTGCCGTTTTCGGCGGTTTCCTTGGCGTTGCTGGTACGCGTACTGCCCGTAAGTGACGAGGAGCTGTTCAAACGGCTGAAATCGATGACCATGATAAAAACCTCTGGGAATTTGGACGCTTGCCATGTTTTCGGCTATCCCCTGGAAAACTTTAGGCCCATTTGCGAATGAGTCTGCATGCGCCGGCGCGTGTCCTGCTGCGGCACAGTTTAGGGAAGCGACGGGGTCCGCGCCAGTTTTCTCACGAGGGCTTCTACATGGCGACTTCCACTTGGCCCGGCGCGGTGACTTGCGCCTTGATGACCCGTTGCGAGTTGAGGTTTTTCACCCGGATCTGTTCTCTCAAGCCGCCATTGGCCAGGGCTTCACCGGGCATGCGCACGGCGAGCGTGCCGCTGCGGGCGATGATGACCACTTGATCGCCCTTGCGCACAACTTCCGCCTGTTCCAGATGCACCAGCGTAATGACCTGATCGGCTACCGTTGGTCGGGTTAATTTCTGCCCGATCGCTTCGTCTACCGACGTCAAAAAACCTTGGTTGATTGTGCTGACGTCGCGCTCGCGCAATGTCACGTCCTGAGGCTCGATAATTCCGGCGCGCTTGAGTGGCCGGGTAGTGGTCACAATCTCGCGAAACAGGCGGACTTGAGCGGGTACGAACACGGTCCAGGGGGATGCGCCCTCACAGCGAATCTTGACCGTTACCCGGCCCAAAGGACGTGCCGGACTCTCCAGTGAGGCTGTCAATTCCTTGTCGCACATGGGCATGCGCATGCGGGGATCCAGCTGGTTCACTTCGATTTCGTAGCGGCCTTCCGTTTGACTGGTTGCCAGATAGTCTTCTACGGTGAACTCAAGAAAGCCCTGAGTGACGCCGATAAGCATGTCAGGCATGGTAACCGCATCAGCAATGGCAGGGCTGCCAGCGAAACAGCAGCAAATGGCGGACACCGCGCAAAGCCCTCTGCGGAGGGAAGATGTCAGGCGTCGGAAAAATGTCGTTTGAGCGTTCATACGAGTTAAAAAGCAAGCGCCGTGCCGTTTAGCAATGAATGTGCGTCGCAACAACACTTGGCGTTGGTTTAGGAGTCTGGCATGGCTGGTGTAATGGATTCGGTGAACCAGCGCACGCAACTGGTAGGGCAGAATCGCCTGGAGCTGTTGTTGTTCCGTCTCGACGGTCAGCAGCTCTACGGGATCAACGTGTTCAAGGTTCGGGAAGTGCTGCAATGCCCTTCGCTGACGTTGATGCCCAAGTCCAGTCCTGTCGTGTGCGGGGTGGCAAGTATTCGGGGGGCGACCATTCCGATCCTTGATCTGGCAATGGCGACCGGCTCCGGTGCGTTGAAAGACAAGAAAAACCCGTTCGTGATCATCACGGAGTACAACACCAAGACCCAGGGTTTCCTGGTCCGCTCGGTGGAGCGCATCGTCAACATGAACTGGGAAGAGATTCATCCGCCGCCCAAAGGCACGGGTCGCGATCATTACCTGACCGCTGTGACTCGGGTGGACAATCAGTTAGTCGAAATCATCGACGTCGAGAAAGTGCTGGCGGAAGTCGCACCGACGCCGGAAGCGATTTCGGTCGGCGTGGTCGATGTCGAGACCCAGACCAAAGCGTTGTCGCTGCGAGTGCTGACGGTCGATGACTCGTCGGTGGCACGCAAGCAGGTCTCGCGGTGTCTGCAGACGGTCGGCGTTGAAGTCGTGGCGTTGAACGACGGCAAGCAGGCGCTGGATTACCTGCGCAAGCTGGTCGACGAGGGCAAGAAGCCGGAAGAAGAGTTCCTGATGATGATCTCCGACATTGAGATGCCGGAGATGGACGGGTACACCCTGACGGCGGAAATCCGCAGCGACCCACGCATGCAAAAGCTTCATATCATCCTGCATACTTCGTTGTCGGGAGTGTTCAATCAGGCGATGGTCAAGAAAGTCGGTGCCGATGACTTTTTGGCCAAATTCCGTCCTGATGACCTGGCATCCCGGGTAGTCGACCGGATCAAAGCAGCAGATATCAGCTAGGGGCCTTCTGCCCCTGGCGGTCAACACGATTTAAGAGGCGGCATCATTGTCTACGGGTAATTTGGATTTCGAACAGTTCCGGGTATTTCTGGAAAAAGCCTGTGGCATTTTGCTCGGTGAAAACAAGCAGTACCTGGTCTCGAGCCGTCTCAACAAACTGATGGAAGTGCAAGGCATCAAGTCACTGGGTGAGCTGGTTCAGCGCATCCAGACCCAGCCGCGCAGCGGTTTGCGCGAACAGGTGGTCGATGCCATGACGACCAACGAAACCCTGTGGTTTCGTGACACCTATCCGTTTGAAGTCTTGAAGAACAAGGTGCTGCCCGAAGCCATCAAGGCCAGTCCCAACCAGCGTCTGCGGATCTGGTCGGCGGCATGCTCGTCGGGCCAGGAACCGTACTCGCTGTCGATGTCGATCGACGAGTTCGAGCGCAGTAACCTTGGTCAGTTGAAGATGGGCGTACAAATCGTTGCCACGGACTTGTCCGGTCTCATGCTGAACAACTGCAAGACCGGCGAGTACGACAGCCTGGCGATCGGTCGCGGTTTGTCCGCCGAGCGCTTGCAGCGTTATTTCGACCCGAAAGGGCCGGGTCGCTGGGTGATCAAGGCGCCGATCAAGAGCCGGGTGGAATTCCGCTCGTTCAACTTGCTCGACAGCTATGCAGCGCTGGGCAAGTTCGACATCGTGTTCTGCCGCAACGTGTTGATCTACTTCTCTGCCGAAGTGAAGAAAGACATCCTGTTGCGCATTCACAGCACGTTGAAGCCGGGCGGTTATCTGTTCCTCGGCGCTTCCGAAGCGCTGAACGGTTTGCCGGATCATTACCAGATGGTTCAGTGCAGCCCGGGGATCATTTACCAGGCGAAGTAACTGGCATCGGCAACACAAGAACGGGAGTCCTCAGGGGCTCCCGTTTTTTTGTGCCTGGCGTTTAATCCGAAATCACCGCAAAACCCTGTGGGAGCGAGCCTGCTCGCGAAAGCGGTTTCCCAATCAGCATCATTGGTGGCTGACCCACCGCCTTCGCAAGCAGGCTCGCTCCCACATTTGCTCTCTAGTGTTCTTGAGGGCAGGGGCAAGCGGCAGAAAAGCGGCATCTGGCGGAAACCGGTTGCCGCTTTTCTGGCATTGCCGCTTTGCCGATAGCCCGCAAGGCCCCGGTTTATGGGGGTTTCTCGCCTTGGCACGCAGCTTGCTAAAGCTCAGTTACGAAAAACCGGTCACCTGAAGGTTCCCGACATGAGCATCAGCTTCGATAAAGCGCTCGGCATTCACGAAAAGGCTTTGGGCTTCCGCGCCCAACGCGCCGAAGTGCTGGCCAACAACATCGCCAACGCCGATACCCCGAACTACAAGGCTCGGGATCTGGACTTCTCCAAAGTGCTGGAAGCACAGACCGAGAAAACCAAAAGCGGCGGCCACTTCGCCCTGAACATGACCAATAGCCGTCACATCGAGGCTGAAGGCGTGGGCAATGGCGACGAATCGCTGCTGTATCGCACGCCGATGCAACCGTCGATTGACCAGAACACCGTTGACGCTCAACTGGAACAGTCCAACTACGCGGAAAACGCCGTGGGCTTCCAGGCCAGCTTCACCCTGCTCAACAGCAAATTCAAAGGGCTGGTTTCAGCCCTGCGCGGAGAGTAATTCATGTCCCTGTCCAGCGTTTTCAACATTGCCGGCAGCGGCATGAGCGCACAAACCACGCGTCTGAACACCGTGGCATCGAACATCGCCAACGCCGAGACCGTCTCGTCGAGCATCGACCAGACCTACCGTGCCCGTCACCCGGTATTCGCCACCATGTTCCAGGGTGGCCAGAGTGGCGGCAGCAACTCGCTGTTCCAGAACCAGGACGCTGCGGGTCAAGGCGTGCAGGTGCTGGGAGTCGTCGAAGACCAGAGCAACCTCGAAGCGCGCTACGAGCCGAATCATCCGGCTGCCGATGGCAAGGGCTACGTCTACTACCCGAACGTCAACGTGGTGGAAGAAATGGCTGACATGATTTCCGCGAGCCGGTCCTTCCAGACCAACGCCGAAATGATGAACACCGCCAAAACCATGATGCAGAAAGTACTGACCCTCGGTCAGTAATAAGGTGCGACTGCCATGAGCGTTACCGATACCACCAATAACCTCAGCATGAAAGACATCCTGGCGAACTCCTCGAAGAAGACGAGCAGCACTACTTCGGGCGGCATCGCTTCGGCCACCAACAGCGCCACCGGTGGCCAGGCCTTGGGCAAGGATGCGTTTCTGCAACTGCTGGTTACCCAGCTGAAAAACCAGAACCCGCTTGATCCGCAGGACAACAGTGCGTTCGTTGCACAGTTGGCGCAGTTCAGCAGCCTGGAAGGCATTACCACGCTCAACAGCACCGTTAGCGGGCTGGCCGGCAACTACAACTCTTCGCAAGCGTTGCAGGCGTCGTCTCTGGTTGGGCGCAACGTAATTGTGCAGACCAACACCGCACAGCTCGACGATCCGACCAAAGGCCTGACCGGTTCGGTAACCGTGCCATCGTCCATCGCGGGCGGCATCGTGACCATCACCGACAAGGACGGCAAAACGGTGCGCACCATCGACCTGGGCAGCCGCGCCGCTGGCGCCGCCAGTTTCACGTGGGATGGCAAGGATACCAGCGGCACCGTGGTGCCCGTCGGTACCTACACCTTCAAGGCCAACGCACCGATCAACGGCGCCGCGACGGACCTGGCGACTTACCTGCCAGCCACAGTCAACAGCGTGACGATCAGCCAGACCGGTGGCGAGCTGATGCTCAACCTGGCCGGCAAGGGCTCCGTCGCCCTGTCCAAAGTACAAACCATTGGTATATAGAGCCGACTAACCGGCACAAAGGAGTGGAATATGTCTTTCAATATCGGCCTTAGCGGTCTCTATGCAGCCAACAAACAACTGGACGTGACCGGCAACAACATCGCCAACGTCGCGACTGCCGGTTTCAAATCTTCCCGTGCAGAGTTTGAAGACGTCTATTCGGCGACCAAGCTGGGCAGCGGTAGCAAGGTCATCGGTAACGGTGTGCGCCTGGCCAACGTTTCGCAGCAGTTCACCCAGGGTGACATCAACAACACCGGTAACGTGTTGGACATGGGCATCAACGGCTCGGGTTTCTTCACCATGAGCAATAACGGCTCCATCTCCTATACCCGTGCCGGTACGTTCAAAGTCGACAATGCCGGTTTCATCACCAACACCGATTACACCTCGCGTCTGCAAGGTTACGGTGTGGATGCCAACGGCAAGATCATCAACGGTGTGTTGACCGATCTGAAAATCGACACCTCGAACCTGGCGCCGAAGTCAACTTCGGCCGTTGGGTCGAGCATCAACTTGAACTCTTCGTCCCCCGTGATCGTTGATACTGGCGCCAACGCCGTCATATTCGATCCGTCCAAGGTCGAGACTTACACCAAGTCGTTCAGCACCCCGATCTATGATACGCAAGGCAACAAGCACGACATGGATCAGTATGTGGTGAAGACGGGCGAAAATACCTGGAAGGTGTACACGTTGGTCGACGGTCGTAACCCGGATGCAACGGGTAGCGATCCAAAAACCACTCCGCCAGTGGCATCGACCCTGACCTTTGACTCTGCAGGCAAGTTGACTCAGGTCAGCACACCAAACCCGGCAGATCCGGCCAATCCGATCATCAGCAGCGACCTGAAGATGACAGGCTGGGTGCCGGGCAATGTGATCAACGGTAACTTTGTTCCTAACGGCGCAGCAGCAAACCCGGCGGGTGTGACCATTTCGATGGCCAAGACCACCCAGTACAACGCGGACAACTCGCGTACGATCCCGACTCAGGATGGTTACGCCACTGGCCAGATCACCAATCTGACCATCGACGGCACCGGTACGCTGTTTGCCAACTTCAGTAACAACCAAAGCAAAGCCATCGGCCAGGTTGCATTGGCCAGTTTCACTAACGAGCAGGGTTTGCAGGCTATCGGTGGTACTAGCTGGAAAGAAACCTTTGCTTCGGGTATCCCGGGTTACGACGCTCCGGAAACCGGTACTCTGGGTTCCATTCAGTCCAACTCGCTGGAAGAGTCGAACGTTAACCTGACCAATGAGCTGGTTGATCTGATCAAGGGTCAATCGAACTATCAGGCGAACGCGAAAACGATTTCGACTCAGAGCACGATCATGCAGACCATTATTCAGATGGCTTGATTCTGGGTTTTTGGCTGTAAAGAGAGCCCCTCTTTTTGAGGGGCTTTTTTGTGGGTGGCGTTTTTGGGGGCGGGGGATATCCGTTGCTGCGATGATGGCTGCTTGAGGTTGTGCCCTGACGTCGGGGCCACTTTGGCAAGCGCCGGAGTGCCGGCCCAGTCCAAAGTAACCAAAGGTCTGTGCCCTCACGTTCGGCCATCTCCCGAGGAGGAGGGAGCGGACTTGTGGGCTATTCAGAGCTTGAACTTGACTCGGTACTCACCCGGTATATCTCTCCAAATCACCACGGTCAGTCCCCTCTCCCTCGGGGAGAGGGCTAGGGTGAGGGGCTTTTGATCTTTTGCCCCTTCAGCACACCGAGCGAAGGCGATGCCCCCAACCCCAAAAAAACAAAACCCCCGACAAACCAGAAGTCTGTCGGGGGTTCTCATTCAGGCGCCTTTCGACACCTGAACATGCTCAGCTTATTGGCAAGCTTCGCAATCCGGCTCGTCAATCGCGCAAGCCTTTGGCACTGGAGCAGGACCGGCCGGAGCTGCCAGGACCGAATCTTCACCGTGGTTACCGCCGCTGGAAACAGCGTTCAGCTTGCCGGTGTTGATGGTCGACTTCTCGGTGCTGGTCGCGGCCAGGGCACGGAGGTAGTAGGTGGTTTTCAGACCACGGTACCAAGCCATGCGGTAGGTCACGTCAAGCTTCTTGCCCGATGCGCCGGCGATGTACAGGTTCAGCGACTGGGCCTGGTCGATCCACTTCTGACGACGGCTGGCCGCGTCAACGATCCACTTGGTGTCCACTTCGAACGCGGTAGCGTAGAGCTCTTTGAGTTCTTGCGGGATGCGCTCGATCTGCTGAACCGAACCGTCGTAGTACTTCAGGTCGTTGATCATGACCGAGTCCCACAGACCGCGAGCCTTGAGGTCGCGAACCAGGTACGGGTTGATCACGGTGAATTCGCCCGACAGGTTCGATTTCACGTACAGGTTCTGGTAGGTCGGTTCGATCGACTGCGATACGCCGGTGATGTTGGCGATGGTTGCGGTCGGTGCGATGGCCATGATGTTGGAGTTACGAATGCCTTTCTGTACACGGGCGCGAACCGGTGCCCAGTCCAGGGATTCGTTCAGGTCAACGTCGATGTACTTCTGGCCGCGTTGTTCGATCAGGATCTGTTGCGAATCCAGCGGCAGGATGCCTTTGGACCACAGCGAACCCTGGAACGTCTCGTAAGCGCCGCGCTCGTCAGCCAGGTCGCAAGAAGCCTGGATGGCGTAGTAGCTGACCGCTTCCATCGACTTGTCGGCGAACTCGACAGCAGCGTCGGAGCCGTAGGCGATGTGCTGCAGGTACAAAGCGTCCTGGAAGCCCATGATGCCCAGACCTACCGGACGGTGGCGGAAGTTGGAGTTCTTCGCCTGCGGTACCGAGTAGTAGTTGATGTCGATCACGTTATCGAGCATGCGCACGGCGGTGTTCACGGTGCGTTGCAGTTTAACGGTGTCCAGCTTGCCGTCGACGATGTGGTTCGGCAGGTTGATCGAGCCCAGGTTGCAGACCGCGATCTCGTCCTTGTTGGTGTTCAAGGTGATCTCGGTGCACAGGTTCGAGCTGTGAACCACGCCGACGTGCTGCTGCGGGCTACGCAGGTTGCACGGGTCTTTGAAGGTCAGCCATGGGTGGCCGGTTTCGAAGAGCATGGACAGCATTTTGCGCCACAGGTCTTTGGCCTGGATGGTCTTGAACAGCTTGATCTTGCCCGGGTACTGGGACAGGGCTTCGTAGTATTCGTAACGCTCTTCGAACGCCTTGCCGGTCAGGTCGTGCAGATCCGGTACTTCGGATGGCGAGAACAGGGTCCACGGGCCGTCATCGAAGACGCGCTTCATGAACAGGTCAGGGATCCAGTTGGCAGTGTTCATGTCGTGGGTACGACGACGATCATCACCGGTGTTCTTGCGCAGCTCGATGAACTCTTCGATGTCCATGTGCCAGGTTTCCAGGTAAGCACACACAGCGCCTTTGCGCTTGCCACCCTGGTTAACGGCTACAGCGGTGTCGTTCACGACTTTGAGGAACGGAACCACGCCTTGCGACTTGCCGTTGGTGCCTTTGATGTACGAACCCAGCGCACGGACCGGAGTCCAGTCGTTGCCCAGGCCGCCAGCAAATTTCGACAACATGGCGTTGTCGTGAATCGCGTGGTAAATGCCCGACAGGTCATCCGGCACGGTGGTCAGGTAGCAGCTCGACAGCTGAGGACGCAGGGTACCGGCGTTGAACAGGGTCGGAGTCGAAGCCATGTAGTCGAACGAGGACAACAGGTTGTAGAACTCGATCGCACGGTCTTCTTTGTTCTTCTCTTCGATCGCCAGGCCCATGGCCACGCGCATGAAGAAGATCTGCGGCAGTTCGAAACGCACGCCATCCTTGTGGATGAAGTAGCGGTCGTACAGGGTCTGCAGGCCCAGGTAGGTGAATTGCTGATCGCGCTCGTGGTTGATCGCCTTGCCCAGTTTTTCCAGGTCGAAGGTGGCCAGCACAGGGTTCAGCAGTTCGAACTCGATACCTTTGGCGATGTAAGCCGGCAGGGCCTTGGCGTACAGGTCGGCCATTTCGTGGTGAGTGGCGCTCTCGGCCACTTCCAGGAAGTTCAGGCCTTCGGCACGCAGGGTGTCCATCAGCAGGCGGGCGGTCACGAACGAGTAGTTCGGCTCGCGCTCGACCAGCGTACGGGCGGTCATCACCAGGGCGGTGTTGACGTCGGTCAGGGCCACGCCGTCGTACAGGTTTTTCAGGGTTTCGCGCTGGATCAGGTCGCCGTCGACTTCAGCCAGGCCTTCGCAGGCTTCGGTGACGATGGTGTTCAAGCGACCCATGTCCAGCGGCGCCAGGCTGCCGTCGGCACGGGTGATGCGGATCGACGGATGCGCATTGACGGCTTCTTCGGCCGGGGCGTGGGCAGCGCGTTCTTTCGAACGACCGTCGCGGTAGATCACGTAGTCGCGAGCGACTTTCTGCTCACCGGCACGCATCAGGGCCAGTTCGACCTGGTCCTGGATTTCTTCGATGTGGATGGTGCCGCCCGAAGGCATGCGACGCTTGAAGGTCGCGGTGACCTGTTCGGTCAGGCGGGCAACGGTGTCGTGGATTCGCGACGAAGCGGCAGCGGTGCCGCCCTCAACTGCGAGAAACGCTTTGGTGATAGCGACGGTGATCTTGTCATCGGTGTAAGGAACGACAGTGCCATTACGCTTGATCACGCGCAGTTGACCAGGCGCGGTGGCTGCCAGATCCGAATTCGAATCAGCGGCCTGCGGCAAGGTGCCCTGCGGGTTCTCGCGAGTTGTGTCGGTTTGCATGAGGGATTGTCTCCACATTCTCTATGTTTGTTTGGGCACCATCATGGTGCTCACCGTTCTGTCCCGAAGCACTACAACCGACGAGAGTCGGCATTCACAACTTCGGAGCAGTAGGAAAAAGGCTACGACGCCGCATCCTTGCCGAAGTTTTTGGTTGCGAGCACAGGCTCGAACCGGATTCCTTTCGGATGACAGTAATGACTGCAACACCCATACCGTTTTGCCCGTTCGGGGCTATAAAAACGGTGCCATCCGCCAGTGCGGTTTGGTCTTCGAAAAACTTGCTGCGTTCAAGCTGAAACTCGCCATAAATCGCTTGAGTTTCAGCTCTGAAATGTGGTTGGCCTTTTAAGGCGAAAACCCTACATGTAGGGTCTCTGTTTTCGCTGCGCTACAAGATAATGCGTTTTAAGGGGTGTTGCAACGTACGGACTGTGGATAAACCTGTGCGTAAATTGTGTAAGAAACCTGGAATTCCCGTGTAGGCCGCGAACCTGCTGACCTAGACCGTTTGTCACTGTTTTTCCGCCGACAAAATCGCTTCAGCGGTTTTTTAAGGGCGCGAACCCTATCACAAAATCTGGCCTTGTCCGAACGCATTTACCGACTTGTGTTCTGGCTGTACGCCGTTTATACAATCGGCCCATGCAGAGGCATTCTTATCCTCCCAGGACATGACAAATGAACGGGAGGATTCAGAAAAATGTAGGACCGTGCCTGGCAGGGCATCGCCTTCCTTCTATTAATAAAAACAGCAAGCAGAGGTCACCGGTGGAGCAACAAGCCTTTCAGATATTGATAGTCGAGGATGATCAACGTCTGGCCGAACTCACTCGGGACTACTTGCAAGCCAATGGATTGCGCGTGGAGATCGAAGGCAACGGCGCGCTGGCGGCGGCGCGGATCATCGCCGAGCAGCCGGATCTGGTAATCCTCGATCTGATGCTCCCCGGTGAAGATGGCCTGACGATCTGCCGCAAGGTGCGCGACCGTTATGACGGGCCCATCCTGATGCTGACCGCGCGCACCGACGATGCCGACCAGATCCAGGGGCTTGACCTCGGCGCCGACGATTACGTGTGCAAACCGGTGCGTCCGCGACTGTTGCTGGCACGCATTCAGGCATTGCTGCGACGCAGTGACACACCCGAGCCGAGCGCGGAAAAAAGCCGTCGCCTGCAATTCGGTCCGCTGGTGGTCGACAACGCATTGCGCGAGGCCTGGCTGAGCGACAACGGCATCGAGCTGACCAGCGCCGAATTCGACCTGCTTTGGCTGCTGGTGTCCAACGCCGGGCGCATCCTGTCGCGGGAGGAAATCTTCACTGCGCTGCGTGGCATCGGTTACGACGGCCAGGACCGTTCGATCGATGTGCGTATCTCGCGCATCCGCCCGAAAATCGGTGATGACCCCGATCACCCACGCCTGATCAAGACCATCCGCAGCAAAGGCTATCTGTTTGTCCCTGAAGCCTGCGTAGACCTGACGCTGTGAACTCGATCTTTCTGCGCATCTACGGCGGCATGTGCGCAGCGCTGATTCTTGTGGCGGTGCTCGGGGTATTGGCGCTGAACCTGCTCAATCAGGTGCGCAGCGAGCAATATCGCGAGCGTCTGGCCCACGGCACGTTCTCGCTGATGGCTGACAACCTGCAGCCGATGAACGAAACCGAGCGCCATCGTGCGCTGCTGGTGTGGGAGCGACTGCTGGGGATTCCGCTGACCCTGAAGACATTTGCCGAAACCGATCTCGATTTGTCTCAGCGGGCCCGGGTGCAGCGCGGGCAGGCGCTGGTCGAACAGACCGGGCCGCACGCGGCGAAAGTTTATCGACTGGTCAGCGACAAGGAGCAAATCGTCCTCACCGGCGAAGTGCAACAGATCAGCGAGCAACTGGCCCGGGCGACGATTTATCTGCTGGCTGATGAGCTGGTGCGCGTGCCAGTGGCCGAACAACCGAAACGGCTGGCGCAGATAAAGAAAGACAAGGGTTTTGGTTTTGACCTGCGGCTGGTCACGATCAGTGACGCCGACATGGACGAAGACCAGAGCCGGCGCGTGTCCGAGGGCGATACGGTGATGGCGCTGGGCAAGGGCGGCGATTCGATCCGTGTCTTTGCCGGCATGGTCGGCACGCCATGGGTGCTGGAAATCGGCCCGTTGTATCAGATGAATCCGTACCCGCCGGAGTGGCTGGTGCTGATCGCCGCGCTCGGTCTGAGTTTGATCGGCCTCATCGTTTATCTATTGGTGCGTCAGTTGGAGCGGCGTTTGCGCGGTCTCGAAGCAGCGGCCACGCGCATCGCCAAGGGCAGCCTGGAAACCCGCGTGCCGGCGCGCGGTGCCGACTCGGTCGGGCGCCTGGCCTCGGCGTTCAATGGCATGGCCGAGCACTTGCAGCAGTTGCTGGCGATCCAGCGCGAACTGGTGCGCGCGGTGTCTCACGAATTGCGCACGCCGGTGGCGCGCCTGCGTTTCGGTCTGGAGATGATCGGCTCGGCGACCACCCCGCAAGCACTGGAAAAGTACCGTGAAGGCATGGATCACGACATTGAGGACCTCGATAAGCTGGTCGACGAAATGCTCACCTACGCGCGGCTGGAGCAGGGTTCGCCGGCGCTGACGTTTCAGCGCATTGACCTCGACGCGTTGGTTGATCAGGTGATCGAAGAGCTGGCGCCGTTGCGCGCCGAGGTCACGGTGCAGCGTGGGTTGTGCCTGTCGGCTGCCGACAACGATGATGCCTGGGTCGAGGCTGAGCCTCGGTATCTGCACCGCGCCCTGCAGAATCTGGTGGGTAACGCGATGCGCCACGCGCACTCGAAGGTCACGGTGAGTTATCAGGTCGGGCAATTGCGTTGTCGGGTTGATATCGAAGATGACGGGCCGGGTGTACCGGAAGTGGCGTGGGAACGGATTTTCACGCCGTTTCTACGTCTGGACGACAGTCGCACACGGGCGTCGGGCGGGCATGGCTTGGGGTTATCGATTGTGCGGCGGATCATCCACTGGCATGACGGCCGGGCGATCATTGGCAAAAGCAAAAGCCTGGGTGGAGCTTGCTTTAGCCTGAGTTGGCCGAGGAATCAGGAACGCCGCTGAGTCTTGAGCTGGCCGGGCTTGCCAGCGATGAGGGCCCATCAGGCAATAATGATCTCAGGCCTTGATGCTGACCAGGCTCAACAACTGACCATCCTGCACCCCGAACTGGGCATCCAGCTCCGTGCCGTTGCGCCACTCAGCCGACAGATCGGTCAACAAGCGCAACCGGACGGATCCCGCCTCGGTCCACTCCAGCACCTCGGCGTGCTCAAAGTAAAAGCGTTTCTGCACGATCGGGTAGAGCGCCTTGAACAAACTCTCTTTCACCGAAAACGTCAGTGTCACCCACAGGGCCGTTTGATCCGGCGATGCCGCAGCCATGCGCTGCATTTCCGGCGCGGTCAGAATTTCTCCGGCCAGGCGCTCGGCGCGTTCGCGGTTGAGCAGGTTTTCCAGGTCCATGCCCAAACCGCGCCAATGCTGCTTGTTGGCGACAATCGCCGCCGCGCGCCCGGTGCTGTGGGTGATCGAGCCGCAGATGTGCGCCGGCCAGACTGGCGCGCGATCTTCGCCAATTGGCGGAACCACGCCGCTGCCCTGAAGTTGCTGCAACGCCGCGCGGGCGCAGATGCGCCCCGCTAGAAACTCCGCCTGCCGCTTGGCCACCGAACGCTGAATACTCGGCGGCGGCTCGATGGCGCTGCGCTGGAAGTCATTGCCAAGCAGTTGTGACGGATCGAAATGCGTGCTGAGCAGCACCGTGTCGGGCAATACCGTCGGCAACGGCCAGTGAGCATCGAGCGGGGTGCAACAGGCGGGGAGGGCTGGAATTGGATTCATGACGGGCATTTTGCCGGTTAGTCGGGACAAGGTCGAGATCAGTGGCGCGGCTTTCGCGAGCAGGCTCGCTCCCACAGAGAATTAGTCATCAACGCAGATTCAATGTGGGAGCGAGCCTGCTCGCGAAGGCCGCGCCGCGGTCTTTCAGGTCAGCCAAATATTTTTTGGAAGAACGCTTTCATGTCCGCCCAGGATTTTTCATCGGCGGCTTTGTTGTAGCCGATATCCGGGCCACCGTGCTCGCCATGACTCAAGCGATCAGCATCCGGATTGCTGAAGCCATGCTTGGCACCCTCAAGGCTGACAAATTTATAGTCAGCGCCAGCCTTGTCCATTTCTGCTTTGAAGGCGCTGACGTTGTCCGGTGTGACCATGCTGTCGAGCGCGCCATGTTCCACCAGGATTTTCGCTTTCACACTGCCAGGCGTGGCCGGGGTTTTGGTTGCCAGTGCGCCATGGAAACTCACCACACCCGCCAACGGCACACCCTGACGCGCCGCGTTCAACACCACCGCACCGCCAAAGCAGTAACCGATGGCCGCCAGTTTGTTCACGTCGGTCTGTGGCTGTTTCTTCAGCAAATCCAGCCCGGCTTCGAAACGCTTGCTGGCGGCCGCCGCGTCCGCGGTCGCTGCCTGCATGAACGCCATCGCATCTTTCGGGTGCTCGGTGTTCTTGCCTTCGCCGTACATATCGATCGCCAGCGCGCTGTAACCGAGTTCGGCCAGATCCCGCGCGCGGCGCTTGGCGTAATCGTTCAGGCCCCACCACTCATGCACAACGACGATCCCCGGACGCTTGCCTTTGATGGCGTCGTCGTAGGCGTAGTAACCGAGCAGCTTGGTGCCGTCGGCGCTCTGGTAGGGGATTTCCTCAGTCTTGATCGCAGCCTGGGTGAGGCTGCTGACAGCGAGCAACGTGAGGGCGAGGAACAGGCGCATGGTCGGTCTCCTTATTGATAAGTGGTCAAAACAGCCTAGTCGATTTGGTTCAGGTCAGGTTCAGAGAGCGTTCAGGGTCGGTACAGGGGAGGGGCAGTAATCTTGCGCCATACCCAAACAGCACTGTGAAAGAGGAAATACCATGACTCGTTTAAACAAACTGCTGCTGGCATTTACCGTAATGAGCGCCAGCATCGCGGCCCATGCCGACACCACTTCCAACTTCGCTGGCCTGACTTTCGGCCAGACGAGCGACAAGATCAAAAAGTCCCACGCACTGAACGATAACCTTGATCACCCGAACGCCACTGGCGCGATCGACGGCAACAACACCTACGGCGTACGCCTCGGTCAGCAAAACTCGCAAGGTCGCTACTACGCCACCTACGACAATGTGTCCGGTTCGCACAATGGCATTAAACTGCGTCAGGAAAACCTGCTGGGCAGCTACGATCTGTTCTACCCGGTGGGCAGCAGCACCAAACTGTTCGGCGGCGCGACGGCGGGTCTGACCAAGCTGACTCAGGAATCCCCAGGCTTTAGCCGTGACAGCGACATCGGCTATGCAGTCGGCGGCCAGTTCGGTGTGATGCAGCAAGTTTCGCAAAACACGTCGGTGGAACTCGGTTACCGTTACCTGCGCAGCAATGCCAGCACCGAGATGAGCGAACGTGGTGGCAGCAAGCAAGGCTCGCTGGACCTGACCAGCAGCGCGCAGACGTACTTGTCGGCCAACTACTTTTTCTAAGAAGTTGCCGCCAGGCTAAATGTGGGAGCGAGCCTGCTGGCGAAGCGATGTGTCAGTCGACAATCTTCATTGACTGATCCACCGACTTCGCGAGCGGGCTCGCTCCCACAGGTGTGTTTTTGGAGATTTCTGATTTGCCCGGGAGAGCGTCATGAAGCTATTGGTCGTCGAAGATGAAGCGCTGTTGCGCCATCACCTGCAAACCCGCCTGACGGAGAGCGGTCACGTGGTTGAGTCCGTGGCCAATGCCGAAGAGGCGCTGTACCAGACCGGCCAGTTCAACTTTGACCTGGCGGTGATCGATCTCGGTCTGCCGGGTATGGGCGGTCTCGACCTGATTCGTCAGTTGCGTTCAGGCGGCAAGACCTTTCTGATCCTCATTCTCACCGCGCGCGGTAACTGGCAGGACAAGGTCGAAGGCCTCGCCGCCGGCGCCGATGATTACGTGGTCAAACCGTTCCAGTTCGAAGAACTCGACGCGCGCCTGAATGCCTTGCTGCGCCGTTCCAGCGGCTTCACCCAGTCGACCATCGTTGCCGGCCCGCTGTTGCTTGATCTCAATCGCAAACAGGCGAGCCTCGATGAGCAACCGCTGGCGCTGACCGCCTACGAATACCGCATCCTCGAATACCTCATGCGCCACCACCAGCAAGTGGTGCCCAAGGATCGCTTGATGGAGCAGCTCTATCCGGACGACGACGAGCGCGATCCAAATGTGATCGAAGTGCTGGTCGGCCGCTTGCGCCGCAAACTCGAAGGCCCGGCCGGGTTCAAGCCGATCGATACCGTGCGTGGCCTCGGTTACCTGTTCAATGAGCGCTGCACTTGATTCGTTCCCTTCGCGTTCGGCTGATGCTCGCCGCCACCACATTGGCGGTGTTGTTCATGCTTGCCCTGCTGCCGGCGATGCAAGGCGCATTCAGCCTTGCCTTGCAGGATTCGATCGAGCAACGCCTGGCTTCGGACGTCACCACGCTGATCTCTGCCGCGCGCGTTGAAAACGGGCGATTGATGATGCCGTCGCAGTTGCCCGACGAGCGTTTCAACCTCACCGACTTCCGTTTGCTCGGTTACATCTATGACCGTGAAGGGCACTTGGTCTGGCGTTCCAGAGCGACTCAGGAAGAACAGATCAACTACAAGCCGCGTTACGACGGACTCGGCAATGAGTTCGCGCGGATACGCGAAGCCAATGGTCAGGAGTTCTTCGTTTACGACGTTGAAGTCAAACTGCTCGGCGGCAAAAGTGCGGCGTTCAGCATCGTCGCCCTGCAACCGGTGCGCGAGTACGAAACCACCCTCGAAGGCCTGCGCGAAAATCTCTATCTGGGCTTCGGCGCAGCCTTGCTGGTGCTGTTGGCTCTGTTGTGGATCGGCCTGACCTGGGGCCTGAAAGCCCTGCGCCAACTCAGTCAGGAGCTCGACGAAATCGAAACCGGCACTCGCGAAAGTCTCACCGAACAACACCCGCGCGAACTGCTGCGCCTGACAGGCTCGCTGAACCGCTTGCTGCTGAGCGAGCGTCAGCAGCGCAGCCGTTATCGCGATTCTCTGGATGATTTGGCGCACAGCCTGAAAACGCCGTTGGCGGTGTTGCAAGGCGTCAGTGAGGACATGGCTCAGCGACCTAAAGACGTCGATCAGGCCTGGGTTCTGCAAAGTCAGATTGAGCGCATGAGTCAGCAGATCAGTTATCAGCTGCAGCGGGCGAGCTTGCGTAAAAGTGGGCTGGTGCGGCATCAGGTGCGGTTGCGTCCGGTGCTGCAAAGTCTGTGCGATACGTTGGACAAGGTGTATCGCGACAAGTGTGTGCGGGTGGTGTTTGATCTGCCGGAGCATTGTTATGTGCCGATCGAGCAGGGCGCCTTGCTGGAGATGATGGGGAATTTGCTGGAGAACGCTTATCGGCTTTGTCTGGGTGAGGTGCGCATCAGTGTGCGTGAGAGCCTGGCAGGGATTGAGTTGTGTGTTGAGGATGATGGGCCGGGGGTGCCGCCGGATCAGCGGGCGCGGATTCTGGAACGTGGTGAGCGCCTGGATCGGCAGCATCCGGGGCAGGGGATCGGGTTGGCGGTGGTGAAGGATATTATTGAGAGCTATAACGCCAAACTCGCGCTGGGCGATTCGCCGATGGGGGGGGCGGCGTTCAGGATTCACTTTCCTGCGGTTTGAGTTTTGACCGGGGTTTTGGGGTTGGTTTTGGTTTTGGGGTTGGGGTGTATATCCGTTGCTGCGGTTATGGCGGCTTAGGGTTTCGCCCTTACGGCGAGTCACTTTTTCCAGACGCCGGGGTGCCGGCCCAGCGAAAAAATAACCCAAAAGGCTTTGCCCTGACGTTCGGCCCACTCGCTGGGGCTCGGGGTTCCTTCGCTCCGGGATCCATCCGGGGCATCGATTCCGGTTTGCTTCGCTGCACCTCCTTTCGATGTCTTCCCCGGATGAACCCCTACACTCAGCCTGCCGACGGGCCTTTTAGATCAAGATCAACAGCTGCACTCGAGCTAACGCTCATTGTGTTGAGTGGTGGAGAGGCCGGGCGGTGTACGCTTTGCATTGAGTTCAAAATTGTGGGAGCTGGCTTGCCCGCGATGGCGGGCTGACAGTCGGCAGTTTCTTGCGTGTACTCGGCTCAAGTGTAGGAGCTGCCGGAGGCTGCGATCTTTTGATTCTGATCTTTGTGGTGCTTTTCTGGATGCGAGCCCGGTTCGATATACCGCAGGTGCATACCCTCGCCCAAACACTTCTGTCAGTCCCTCAAAACTGCATCAATCAACGCTGAAGTCCGGCGCTTGGCGGGAGGCGGCTTCTAGATCCAGCAGTCCTTGTCCGTAGGCTTCGCTGTTGCCGTAAATGCCCGTCCGGTTGGCGGTGGCCAGCAAGTGCGCGCGTACTTGTTGTGGCGTGAGTTGGGGATAACGACTTTGCAGCGCTGCCATGGCGCCACTGACCAGTGCGGCGGCTGGAGATGTGCCGGCAGTCTGCACGTATTGACCATACTTGTTGGTGGTCAACAGACCTTGGTCAGCACCTGAGTCGCCACCCGGTACGGCGATGCACCAGGCTGCTGCCACGCCGCAGTAGTTGGATTTGGCATTGATGGCGCTGCCATCGTTTTTCAGTGCAACCACGGCGATCCAGCCTTTTTCAAGTTCTGGCAGGGCGAGCGGCAAGCCAGGTTCGGCCAAGGGTTCTCGTTTCAATTCGTTACCGGTCGGGAAGACAAATACCGCGCCGTCCTGAACCAGTTTTCGGGCGGTTGCCAGCGATTCCGGCATGACCTGCTTGTAGCGTGCTTCATTGATCTCGGTCGCCGGGATGGCATTGGCCCACGAGTTATTGAGGATCAGTGCGCCTTTGTCGAAACCGGCCTGCCAGGATTGGGCAATCTCGCTGTCGAAGAAAAACGGCTCATTGTCGTCACCGAAACGAAACGGAATCAGCTGTGCGTTGAACGCGACGCCGTGCATACCCTGGTCGTCCTTGTTGGCGGCGAGAATGCCCGCCATCTGGGTGCCGTGACCGATTCGGTCAAAGGTGCCGACCCGGTTTTCGACATGATCAAACCCCGGATCACGCAGCCGTCCCTGAAATTCCGGCACGTTGCTGTTCAATCCCGAGTCGATCAATGCGACGGCCACGCCCTGACCGGTGCCGCCACGGGCATATAGAGATGAAGCATGAATGATCGCCAGGCCTTTCTGGGCTTGATATTCCGGCGTCTCGAACGGCGTCGGATCGATAGCGGGCTGTACGGGGTTTGTCAGGCATCCGGTTAACAGCAGCGGCAGCGCAAGCGCGGGGATGATTGAGATATTGGCCCTGAATTCAACACATAAGTGCAACGCTCACCCCTGTATGCACTTCGTACGGCGTCTTCCAGCCCAAGCGCTTGCGCGGGCGTAGATTGATCCTCGCTACTGTCCGATTGACGGCTTCGACGGTCAG